>CAYXPB010000112.1:0-15550 GCA_964466645.1 uncultured Acetivibrio sp.
GGCAGGCTGGCTCTATTTCTGTCCATGGTATGGTTGGTGGCTTACAGGAGAACAGAATAATCCAGTGGAGTGGTTGGTAGAAATGTACCAAAGTGATTATTGCATAACTCTAGATGAACTTCCTGATCTTAAGAATTATCCAGTATCAGGGGATAATTCATCACCAACTGCTAAAGTGACACCTACTCCAACGATAACAACTGCTACACCTACGCCTACGTCAACTCAAGGGTCGGTAGTTGTTGGTGATGTTAATGGTGATGGTGAGGTAAATTCCATTGACTTTGGATATTTCAGAATGTTTCTTTTGGGGACTATAAAAGAATTTCCTGTAGATAATGAGCTAGAAGCTGGTGATTTAAACGGTGACGGAAGTATAAATTCCATTGACTTTGGATATTTGAGAAGGTTCTTGCTTGGACTTATAAAAGAGTTCCCAGCTAAAACATAAAAATTACCTATACGCCCCGTTTAAATACATGTAGTGGATGCTTGAAATTAGTAGGTTTTTTAGAAGGGCTCTGTGAGAAAGTTAGGTACTCGCCGCCGTGCAAATGCATATTATTCCAAGAACTAAGCTACAAGCCTAAGAGAATGTACGACTCGCTACGGGTCGAATCAAACTCGCTTCGCTCAAACAGGTGATTCGACTTATCCTCCGCTTCGTCTACATTCTCTAAGGCTCTTCGCGATGTTCTTTCCATAATATGCACTTGCACTATTGTAAGTTGTGCTTTCATTTGAAGGTTTTTAGAAGGGCTTTGAAGTCTTATGCTCTTCTGTAATTTAACAGTTTGTTTTTGAAAAAATCAATGCACTTTCTTTAGGAATACAAAAAGAAGTGTTGCTAGCATAATTAAAGCAACACTTCTTTTTTGTAATATAGAAGGCACTACTTACCACTTTGCATTAGTAATTGTGCCTTCAAAAGAGATTTATTTAAGATTGTTTACAATTACACTTTCAGACTTTAATTTTTCTACAAAATTATTAAAGTAAAGCTGTTTTTCCTGAGGTGAAATTTCCATAATTATATTCTCTCTTACTTCGTTAAGGGTATACTCTTTTTCAGGGAGTTCTTCTTCAAGTTTTATGATATGGTAACCAAAGGAAGTTTCAACAAGACTGCTGATTTCACCTACATTCATTGAAAATGAAGCATCTTCAAAAGGTTTAACCATTTGACCCCTTGAGAAGGTGTAACCGTCCGGATAGCTTTGGGTACCAGGATCTTCAGAATACTTATTCATTAATTCGTCAAAATTTGCACCCGCCTTTATTTCTGCAAGAACTTCTTCGGCCTTTTTCTTTATTTCAGCTTTTTTTACATCATCATAGTCGATACCTGTTTTTAAGTCCGAAATGGAGAAAAGAATATGTTTTGTTCTAACCTGTTCAGGTATATTGAACAAATATTTATTATCATCGTAGTACTTTTGTATTGCTTCTTCACTTGGGGTAACATCTTTTACAAGCACTTCAGCTAATTTGTTAATGAGAGCATTATCCCTTAAGTTATTTGAAAATTGGTATAAGGTTATCTTATTTTCTTCAAGAATTTTTCTGAAGCCTTCTGGGCCATTATTCATTGAAATATAAGAACTAATTGTAGAATTTATATTCTGATAATCGATTTCAGTAAGTTGGATATTTTCTTTCGCAGTTTTTTGAAGTAATACAGTATAAAGAACCAATGTATCAAAGATGGAACTTTTAAGATTTTTAATTTCATCTTCTGAAATTGTTGCTGTGGTAGTATCTATAAGACTGAGATATTGAGGATCGTAAAGGAAATTAAAATCTTTTTTATATAGGGCTTGCTCGTTAACATAACCGATAATTTCAGGAGGTAGGGTACTTACTAAAACTTTTCTTTGATCAGCTAGCCAATCTACCTTTTTTTCAAATATCTCGGAGAAAAATCTTACCGGCACATAAGTTCTGCCCTGATAAATAATAGATTCCATATATGTATTGATATTATCGCTTTTTATGATGAAATCACTTATATCAATATTGACTTTAATTGGATCAAGAACTTTTTCCTTGTCAGCATAAACATTTTCTTGCACACTCTCAGGATTTTTTATAATATTTATGACCCTGCTTGAATTATCAACTTCTATATTGCATTTAAGATTGTAGCACAGATCTCTTAATTTGACATAAATTCTGTCTTTATGTATCACGGTACTAAATTCTACCGGTTTTTTGTCAAATTCAATTGTATCAGTTTTAAATAGTGCTGTTTCAGGTGTTTTAGTAACGGAAATCTCTTTGGCTGTATCGGAATTTAATTCCGACTCAATTACTTGATTGCTCAACACCTCTTGCGATGTTTGGTCGGTTGTAGCTATTTCTGCGTGTACACAAGTGCTAAAGGACATTGTAAACACTAAAACAGAAAAAATTCTTGCTAGATTTTTCATTGTTTGACTCCCCCATAAATGTAATTTAGATCAAAATCCTAGGATTTTAACCGAAGTATCTATAATTATACCATATTTAAGCTAAGTATAACATTGCTAATTTCTAGGTGGGTGTATATTTTACAAGCGCACTATAATATTCCAATAACCCAAACTCTAAGGCTAAGAGAATGTAACAACATTTCAATAAATCAAAAGCTTATAAACAGAGGAAAATTCCTCCGTTTATAAGCTGAAACTATATAAAGGATGATTATCTCTTAGGCATTTTCTTATCGTCATCGTAGTCTTTGTCTTTACCGAGTATATTTACCTGTTGTTTTTGTAATAGTTTAAGCCTTACGTATATAACCATTTTTTCTATGATTTTATCAAAAGTATATTCATCTTTTTTGTCACATCCACATTCTGTTTTATCTTTTAAAAGGTCGTCTTCGAATATTTTTACTTCTTCGAGTTCGCAAAAGATCTTTTCATTGAAAAATTCCTTGTGAATAAAGCTCATTTCGCAAGGATCACTTCCGATGATCTCCTGTCCACAATAGTCATAACCCTTTATATTGTCACTAAATAAAGCTATTTCCTTGGTATCTCCTGTTGCAAAAATCACTGGAGGAACCTCGAACTTTACTTTTGTTACGCATCTGAAAGGTACTTTAACAGTGGTATGTCTGATTTTTCCGCTTACTCCGTCTTTGCATTCATTAACACAGTCAATGGTAGCATATTCAATGTTTTTTCTTACATATCCGCTAAGGAATAATTTACCGGTTTTTTTGGATTTACAATCATGATCGTAATCGTATCCTGTTTCAATTACTTTACACTGTGTGATAAATAAGTTCTTTTTAATTCTTTTGATTTCAAAAGCAGGTTCTTCCAGTTGAATAACCGATTCTACATCTATCTGAACAACAGGTTCTGCGAGAACTACAGGTATTTTTCCAACAAAAGGACCGCAGTTTCCTTTTGGAGTCAAATACTCATTCGAGCACTCTGTAAGGGTTTCAGATTCGATTACTCCAGACTTACAAGTATAATCTTTATCCATGAGTTTAACCTCCTTAAATTATTTTGGATAAGATTTAATACACTACCTACTATCAATATATGATAAGATATACGAAATGTGATTATGTTAACTCGATGTTGAAAAAATTTTATGTCCTACTGAGAATTATAGGGTAAAAATCTTGGAATACTAACTTGCTGCCATTGGAGAATTGTAAAAGTGATGGATAGAACCAAACATTCTTTTATGGTATCAAAGGTAGGAAGGTCTTTTGAGGATACATTTTTTCTTATAATATCGGCTTCACATATATCAGCTTCATCAAGCTGACATAAGAAGCTTTCTTTTGCTGATTGGTTTGGAAAGGAAGACAAACTCACAGATATAAACCTGTTTGAGGTTAAAAAAATGGGACGAGTGCAGTATTCAATTTTGGCTGCAAATTCAAAAGGGATTTTTATTGTTTTAAAATAAAGTTCTGATTGGAAATTACCTTCTACCGATTGTGAAGTTGTATATTCAATATTTTCATGTATAAAGCCATTTAAATGCACTTTGCCGTGTCTCTTGTCGCCCATATTAATAAGGGAGCATCGGGTGAGAAATACCGATCTTGTACAATTGCGGATATCTATAACATTATGATCAAGGCATATTTCGGAGTTTACATTCACATGTACCTTTGACTGAGATATAATCACAGGAATCCTTGCCACTAATGGTCCGTAACGTCCCGATGGCATTATGGATTCACTTTGAACTTCAGCAATGGTTTTGGATTCAATTTTTGTATCTTTTTTGTTGCTTTCGGTATTCATTCCGATACTCCTTTTATTTATATGTATATTTTAGCGTTGGGTGTTTTATGAAGTTTAAATGATTTATTGTAGCCAACTATGCCAACTATCCAACTATTGGTATATGTTGATAGCTGTAAGTAAACATGATAAACTAAAAATGTTTGTGAAAAAACACTTTTTATGTGGGGGTACTAATATGAAGTATATAAAATCAATTCTATCGAAGTTTGTAATAGTATTTGTGCTGTTTTTGATAATTTCGTTTCAAAATACACCAGCTTATGCAGATACTAATACGAGTTTTGTACAAGAAGATACCAAATCAACAGAAGGAACAGTTTCAGAGAGTCAGGATTTAAATCAAGAATCTGGTGATAGAATTTTTATCGATGATGTAAGAAAGATTTTACCAAACAAATTGGGGCTTGAACGTGTTAATGAATATAGAAGTAAGCAAGGCTTATCTGAATTAAATATTGAGACATGTGAGTTTGGAGATGAGATTTTAAAAAAAGAAACAGATACACTAAGTAAAGAAATTCCAGTTGATTATTTACCTTCATCTGCAGATAATAGCCAGCTTAAATCTTTCCCACCTATTGGTACTCAGGGAAAATTAAATACATGTGCATCTTTTGCAACTACTTACTACCAAATGACTCATATGTTTGGCATGAAGTTAGGCTGGGATGCAAAAAATGATCCTGAAAATAAACGGAAGTTTTCACCAAGGTGGACCTTTAATTTGTCAAACAATGGCGATAATGGTGTGTTAGGTCTTCAAACTGCATATGAAATATTTGCCAAAAGTGGTGCCGCTCTATGGAATGATTTCCCTTACAATGGTTATGATAAAAGCCTGGAAAACTATACGGCATGGCCAACTGATGCTTCTATTTGGAGAAGCGCTCTGAATTATAGGATAAAAGATTTCGGATACATTAGAATATTTGATGGTTCCGATACTCCGGTGGAAAGTCCACATTCAACCAGTTTAAATAAGGTAAAGCAGCTGCTAAACAATGGGTATGTTCTTACTTTTGAAACAAACTTATCAACATGGAGATATTCAAAAATAAGTGATGACATATCAACCAGTGAAGATAATGCTTATATAAATCAGAACATTGCCCATATTACGGATAAGCAAAAAATATCAATGGATTTACATGTGATGACTTTGGTTGGATACAACGATAATATTTGGGTTGATATTAATGAAAACGGAATAGTTGACCTTGGTGAAAGAGGAGCCTTTAAAATAGCTAATTCATGGGGTACAAATTTACAACCGGTTATAATTGGTGATGAGTATGAGTATGATTACTGTTCAAATGATGGCTTCTTATGGCTTTCATATGATGCAATGAATAAAGTATCGTCTGTGCCAGAAAGTCCTGTTTCCGAACGTAATAATGCTATAAATTGGGGAAATAAAATCCACTGGATTTGTCCAAAGGAAGCAGCTACTCCAAAGTTATTGATAGAATATACTGTGAATCATGCAAATAAATATGAACTAATTACAACTATCGGTTACTCAAATTATGATGTAAAGAGTCCAGTTTCATTTTTTGCACTTGATATTATAAACTTGCCATCACATATAAGGACAAGTTTTAACGGAACATCGAATTCTTGTGATGCAACCTTTGTGTTTGATATTAGCGAATTATACGATAGATTTGACAGTACTAAAGGAAATTTGTATTTGTCTTTATTTGATCGAATGGAGGGTAATCCCTGTACTTTAAAGAATGTGAAAGTGATTGATAACGTTAGCGATCAAACTTACTATTATGATGGCAAACTTCCAACAAGTTTTGATAATACTCGACTAACAATTGGTCCCATCAGTTTTAACAAAAAGTTGACTGGACTAAAAGGTATAAAATTAGTTTCTGCTGATATGCCTACTCAACGTGAAGTACCAGCTGTTGTAAGTTTAAATGATAAGATTTATGTTATTAGTGGAGTACAAGATAGTCCGGGTAATGCATACAAATGTAAAAAGCTCAATGATGTTGAAGTTTATGATCCTGAAACATGTAGCTGGGAAAAAAAGAATGATCTTACAGGTGAACAAGAATCAATAACTAAAGTTGCTTGTGTTAATAACAAAATATATGCAATAAAGAGTTTAACTTCAGGTGAAAATATAATTGAAGAGTATGATGCTGATTCAGATAAGTGGATATATAAAACAAATCTTAATGATCGGAATATTATGTTCGTTGGACAAACAAATGGTAAGATATACATTATAAGCTCAAAAAATGGTATTTCGAAGGAGAATACAATACCCCATATAGAAGAATATGACACTGTTTCAAATACTGTAACTGAGGAAACATATATGGAAAAAGGTATAAAACCGGATTTAGCCGGGTTTATGGATGGTAAGATTTATTTGTTTGATTTTGATAAAAGGTTGAGAGTCTATGATATAAGAAATAAAAGTTGGAACATAGGGAAATACATAGATATTAACGGAGCTTATGATATTACTACTGTTGATGATAAGTTTTACATATTTTGGCGTGATCGCGTTAGTGAGTGTATAAGAATTTCTGAGTACAATCCTAGCACTGATACTTTGAAAGATTTTGAAGATATTACTATGGATATTTATAATTTCGGAATAACTACCTATAAAGGTAATATTATTACATTAGGTGGTTGCTCAAATACTTATTATAGATCGCTAATAACATTTAGTCAGAGCGAATTTGCTAAAGTACCGGTACAAATCATTACTACTGATTATGATAAAATACCACCTGTACTCGAGGCGCCTGCAGATTTAATTATATCAACAAAAGAAGAATTAATGGCTGTTGATATAGGAATGGCAGACTCCTTTGGAAATTCAGCTGTTAAAGTTACAAATAATGCACCCGAAGCATTTCCTTTAGGTACAACAAACGTACTTTGGAGTGCTGAGGATGAAGCAGGCAACAAAACCTATGCTGTTCAAAAAGTAACCGTGGTTATTGATAAAGAACCACCTGAATTGGTTATTCCTAATGACATTATCATTGGAACTAATACGGATAATAAAAATGTCGAAATCGGAGAAGCAATAGCAAGTGATTTGTTTGACGTTTATGTTACAAATGATGCACCACAAAGCTTTCAACTTGGAAAAACTATTGTAAATTGGGTTGCTGTTGATGCTAACGGTAATAAAACAAGTAAAGCTCAGCAGATAAATGTGTATAAATTTGGAGATGCAAATGGTGATGGTGAGACAAATGCAATAGACTTCGCACAGTTAAGGCTACTATTATTGGGATATACAGACACATTACCATACGAGTTTGGAAAATATGCAGCAGATGTAGATGGAAATAATTCTATAAATGCAATAGACTTTGCAATTATGAGGAAATATTTATTAGGTTATATTGATAAATTTTCAGTTGGTATTGAATAAATTAACGAAAACAGCTTTTATTAATATAAAAATACAATTTAATTAAAAACCTTGTAGGTCACAAAAATTCAATCTGAACAATCGGAGATCTAATAAATTGCATTAGTGTGTATTTTTGGTTTTAATTCAGGTTAGACTTTTTTAGATAATCATCGTAAGGAAATAGGGGTGTCGACTTCAAAAACTCTATCGGGGGTGTTTGTGCAACTAACAAATGGTATTAAAAGCAATATAAAGCATTTGTTAAAAATCGTTTTGAAGGAAAATCATATTAAAAACAAAATATCTCCGTGAGTATCCGAGATATTTTGTTTTTGGGTATAACAAAGTAATTTTAGCGGTGGGTGTTTTATGAAGTTTAAATTATTTATTGTATGTTTGTTTACAAGAGATAGATAATTTGTTAATCTAATAAAGGAAAAACTTATCATTTCGCAGCGGAATTTGATAGTTTCGCTGCGATAATTATATTTTCTCAATAAATATCTATGAATACTGTAGATATAATGGGTTTAGTTGGAAAGTTTGTACTTCTTTAATATACAGTATAAATTAAGATTTTGAATAAAAAATCTTCTTAAAAAAGTACAAGTCTTTCCATAAGTAAAAAAACTTAGATTTACAATTGTGAGGGGAGAAAAAAATAATAATGTTAAAAAGTAAAAAAATAATTTCAACAATTATTTCAGGGGTTTTTGCTGTCCAAATTCTGACTTCGACTGTTCTAAGTCCTTTTGGATTTGGAAAGGTTGAGGCAGCAAATCTGCCTACAGTTACTGAGTCTGTGTATAACAATCCAGATCTAACTGAATTAGAAGATAGTATCATACCAAATGATATACTCCAATCTGGAGTGAATGATATTAATAACCAGCCTATAAGGTTTTTGGCAGATGCTGAGGCTGGATCTGAATCTGAAGTTGAATCTCAAGGTGTTCTTCATGGTGACGTTAACGGTGATGGTAAAATTAATAGTATAGATTTTGCATTTATGAGACTGGCTTTATTGGGGGTTAAGAAGGAAGATGAATTAATTAATCCAGATGTTAATGGAGATGGAAATTTTAATGCTATTGATTTTGCATATATGAGAAAATATCTTTTGGGACAAATAAAGGAATTTCCGATAAATGCTATTACAACCCCAACCCCAACGAAAACACCTATACCTACGGTAACGGATGAGGTAACGCCGACACCAATGGTGGACACAGAAAAGCCGTCTGTACCACAGAATTTAGAAGGAACGGCAACAGATACAGCAATAACCCTTTCTTGGGAAGCATCTACCGATAATGTAGGTGTAGCAGGTTATAATGTCTATCGTGATGGTGAGATAATAGGAAGTGCTGATACTACATCTTTTGTTGATGAAGGATTATTACCGGGAGAAGAATATGAATATAGCATTGAAGCCTATGATGAAGCAAACAATTATTCTGAAAGAGCTTCAATAAATATAGCTACTCTTATAAATGATGTTGAGAGCTTTGGTGTAACAGAAAATATACTCAATGCTAATAACACAGCATCAATAACTATTTCGTGGAAAAAGGTGAATGACGACGAAAAAACTGTAAAGAACTACATAGTATGTGCAGATGGTGTCTTTACATATGATGTTTCAAAAGACCTTACATCATATAAACATGAAAATCTTATAAAAAATACAAGACACTCCTACAAGGTTTGTGTAAAATATGAGGACGGAACAACAAGTGCATGGAGTGAGACCATAAGGGTAACAAGTGCACCACAGAAACCCATTGAAGTAAATGCAGAAATAAATGATGATTCAACCACAGCAAAATTAGTTTGGGATTCTGTAGTCGGTGCAAGCAAATATCAAGTGTTTCAAGATGATAAAATTTATACTACAGTTGATGCGTTGACACAAGAAGAAATATCTTATACTGTTAATAATTTAAACACTGATAAAGATTATATATATGAGATAAGAGCTCTAGATTCAAATGATACAGACCTGGATGATAGTGGTAGAGTTCTTGTTAATACAGGGGCTGGTGTTATTAAAAATACGGCTATATATGAAAATAGAGTTTATAGGAGTCTGAAGATAGATAATAGTGCAATATATTTGAATACTTACAACATCTTGGTTGAAGGTAATGTATATATGTCTAGTTCTATTGATTTATCTTCTAGCAAACTTACAATTGGTGGTAACTTTAGTCATGTTGGTCAGCTAATAGTAGGTGGAGGGACTTTAGAGGTTGGAGGTAATTACAGTGTATCTGGGTCTGATTCAACGCTGTTGAATATGACAAATGAAAATGATTATATTCTTGTAAACGGTAATTTTTTTATGAATGCGGGAGGTTTTATACAAAAAAACTATTTAACAGCAGGTATTCTTGAGGTGAAAGGAGATTTTGAGCAAAAGATTTACTATAGTTGGCCTTGGGGAGCACCTCTAAATAGAGGATATGATAATTTTTTGGCAAGTGGGAGTCATAAGGTAATATTAAGTGGACAGAAAGTTCAAAAGATTACTTTTAGCGATCCTCAAAGTAGTAGATTTAACATTCTATGTATAACTAAACCACTTGAATATGGGTATAGTTTTGAATTACCCCGAGGTTATACAAAAGCAAAGTGGAACACCCTTGAAGAAAACTTCGCAAACGCAAACCCACCTACAGGAACAACTATTACAAAACCAAGCCTAACTCCTGCAAGAGAAGGATTGGCAATGGCAGAAGTAAATGGCCGAATATACGCCTTTGGCGGAAAAACCGAAAATGAAGAATACCTCAATTCAGTAAGTGAATACGACTACATAGAAGATGAATGGACAGAACACACATCAGACCCCAGTAAACAAATGCAGAAAGGCAAAAGTGATTTTGCAATAGCTGCAACAGATAATGACATCTACATATTTGGAGGGTTTGATGGAGAGAATTACCTAAATACCGTTGAAAGATACAATCCGGCTGATGGCGGATTCATATACAGAGATTCTATCCCACCAATGCCGACAGCTAGAAGTGGAGCAAAGGCAGTATTAATAGACGAAAAAATCTATGTAATTGGCGGAATCAATGAAAAAGGATACCTAAACACAATTGAAGTTTATGATACAGAAAACAACACTTGGACAACCATCAATGACAATACCAACATCCCACGTACAGACTTTGGTATGGCCTCTTACGGTGAAAAGATATACATATTTGGCGGATGTAATGATGACGGTATTATTGACACAGTTGAAGAATATGACACAACTACAGGAAGTTGCACGGAAAAAACTCCACTACCAATCAAAACCAAAGGTTTACAGGCGTGCAATGTAGACGGTAAAATATATCTATTTTGTGGTACAACCTTTGACGAAACAACAACAAAAGTAACAAACACAGTTGACAGATATGACCCGCAAACGCATACCTACTTGAGTATTGAAGCCGATAAAGACCCTAATGATAATATAGTAAAACTGAGATCACTTCAATACGCAAGAACCTCCTTTGGTGCTGTTGCGGCCTTTGGAAGGGTATTTATCGCTGCAGGATTTGATGGAACAAAGTGCCTTAGTGTTGCTGGAGAATATGTAGTTAATCAGATAAAAGGTACAACCTTTGGAGATGATTACAACGGTACTGAAGGTAGGGGAACACAATACGATTCCAATGGAGCAAACGTACTTACAGGAAATTACTTAACCCAGTCAATGGATATAAGCATTGACAGTCCTGCAATGAATGTTGAAGCTGTAAGAAGTTACAATTCAAGCGATGCAGATACAAAAGATTCACTGGTGATTGGAAATGGCTGGCGTATGAGTTTCGAAACATTTGTAAAAAAAGTTGATTCCAATACGTATAAAGTAAAAGCCTCTACATTGCGCCTAAGAAAAGCACCAGCTACTATTGGAGATAAAAAACCTACCGATTGGGATGAAATTTGCGGACTTGCCAATGGAACAACATTAAAGCACACAGGTAATGTGATTAATTGGAAAGGTCATTCCGATTGGTTTGAAGTTATAACACCAAATAACCAAATAGGGTGGGTAAGTTCATATTATTTAACCGAAGCTCCAGGGATTGAAGTAACCTATCCAACCGGTTCGAAAATTGTGTTTACAGGTGATGATACAAGCTATAAAGCACCTGTTGGCTGCTATGACGAATTAACTAAGACAACTGTAAACGGAACATCTATGTATAAACTTAAAAAGAAGGATCAAACAGTATACCTATATAATTACAATACAGGTAAACTAGCTTATCAGGAAGACAGATATGGGAACAGAATCAAATTCCAATACGATACAGAAGGTAGACTTGATAAGATATTTGATTGTGATTCAAGTGATGCTGAAATAGGTAGGACACTTAAACTAAAATATAGCAGTGGAAAGCTTGAAAGCATAAGTGATGGAGCCGGTAGAATTGTTAGTTACAATTACACTGATGGTAAACTTAGCTCAGTCACAAACCTGAATGAAAAAGTAACAAAATACGATTATTATACCGAAGGAGAGGGAGCAAAAAATAAAATCAAAACGGTAAAGAAAACTAATGATGAAAATAAAGAAATAACTCTTTACACAAATTTCTATGACGAATTGGGTAGACTTATCAAACAGGTTGATAGCAATAATAAGGCAGCATATTATATGTATACAGATTTAAGTGCCGATGATACCTCTGAAATGACTACAAATGGCCTTGAAATTTGCCGACAATACTACAACAGAAAAGGGGATTTGACAAAAGAGATATATAACATAAATTTCCCCGACAGACCTATAAGAGTCATTGATGCAATAGGTAGAGAGACTACAACCCAATATTATTTGTTATCGGGCAACGACTATGTAGAAACTACCAATTTTACTGACCAAATGCTCAGATCAGAAACGAATAGGAAATTGTGGGAGACTAATCTATCACAAAAAATTGTAACAGCAGAGGTTGTTAAAGCAGATAATACAACAACACAGGTAAACAGGACAATCATTGAAATGGATGATAAACAAAATGTGACATTAGTGAAAAACCCGGACAACACTGAAAAGCGTTATAAGTACAATAAATCTAATGATCTTGAGTACGTAATAGACGAAATGAATTATCAAACGTATTATCATTATGAAGATGCAAGGCTTAAGAATGTAATCAAGACTTTAACACCTGTAGATTCAAACAGTTTAATCGACAACATAACTAACGTAGATGTGCTAGACAAAAATAAAAATGCAATAACAACTTATGACTACGAAAACAAAAAGATACTTAGTTTAGTGAAAAAAGTAACTTACCCAAATGGTACATATACTGAAAATGAATACTATGATCAAGGAATGATTAAATCTACATCAAATGGAGCAAATACAACAGCATATAGTTATGACAATTGTTTTAGGATAGATACTGTAACAACAGATTTATTGAATCAGACTATCTATGAATATGACAATATGAACAATATTACAAAAATTACAAAGAAAGATAAAGATGAGAATTCAAGTATCACCAGAATGTTCTATGATTACGATGGCCGTATGACACAAGAGATAAATCCATTAATGTATAATTCGACGGATGATAAAGGTTCTAGTTATAGCGGAAAGGTATCAGGCCAGTATTCTTATGACCCTTATGGCAGAGTTTTGAACCATACACAGAATGTTAAGAATACAGATGGTTCAATAAAGGACTATTCATATATCTATACTTACGATGGTGAAGGAAATCTTGAAACAGAAACCAAACCATCAAAAGCAAAATATACCTATAACTATGATGGTTTAGGAAGGCTTAAGGCTGTATACTGTAATTCAATTTCTTTAGAAGAATACGAATATAATGAATATATTAAGCTTGATGACGGAACTTATGGAACAGAAAAGATACATACAAAATATTTGTCAAGCTATAAAGATGGAAATGATACTAAGCATATAACGTCGGATACAAAATATCTGATTAATTATGCTGGAAGAACTATAAAAGTCACCAATCCAGCAGAAGGTGATGTTGAGGAGTTTTCCAAAACAGAATACTATAAAGACGGAAAAGTAAGAAAAGTCACAGATCCAAGGAATAACAGTACACTATATACCTACAATAATTATGACAATAACAATCTAGGTATGGTATATGATGAAAAATTTGTTCCTGTGACTGAAGAGAATGGCAATATAAAGTATTCTTATTCCAAAACTACTTATGATTTAGGTGGAAGAAAAGTATTTGATACTGCCTATGTTGATCTAGTAGAGATTACAGAAGGAACTGACGGTAAAATAACCATAAAAGCTGGTAGCCCACAAAGCAAATACAGTGAGAACCATTACGAATACTATAGCAACAATAAAGTAATGAGAATAAGCTCCTATGGAGTTGACACAACAAAGATTCCAACTAAGAGCACCATGGCAAAAATAACAGAGTACAAATATGATAAGGACGGAAATGTTACAGAAGAAAAGATAAAATTTGATTCGGGCAAACAAACTATAAATGTATATCTTGATTACAATATGTATGGAAAACCTCAAAAGACTGCTGTACTTATAAGTAATGCCGATTTAGAAAAGGATTTACATGATATTGAAGGCGAAAACATAGTAGCATATAATGATTTGTTTACTGATGCCACAAGAAATGAAAGTTACGGTTATTCTTCAGATTATGAGGACTACAGTTCTATCGTAACAAGTTACAGTGAATTTGATAAGGCAGGAAATGTAGGAAAAGTAACAAGCCCTAATGGTCAAACAGTAAATTATTATTATGATAGTATAGGAAGAGTAGGAAAACAAACTATACCTGATACTGAGGTAGTAGATGTAGATGGAGCTGGAAATCAAACATCAGTTGAGACGATTACGACCTATAATTGGGATGGCAAGGTAGCCGAAATAAAGGTTTACGGCTCAAATAAATTGCTTAAAAACGAACAATACCAATATAACAGCCGTGGTTTGCTGGAAAAAACGATTCAAAAAGGTATTACAACAAAGAAATTTGACCGTGTAACTAATACAGAAACAGTAACTACACAGGACTTAACCACTGCCTATGAATACGATATTGCTGGAAGATTGGTCGCTGAAGTAACACCTGAAAATTATGTAGGCTATATAAACGGTGAAGGTCTGTTGTCTAAAGATACAGTCAATAGGACAGAATACTTATACGACAAGCAGGGAAGGCTTATTTCAAAGGCTTACCGTGGCAAAATTAAAGAATACAATGAAAGTAAAGGCAATTTTACCGAAGACACAAGGTATATTGTAATTGAAGCTTATAAATATGATGAAAACGGAAATGTATTAAAAAAGGTTGACGGTGAGTCATATAATAAAGTATATGACAGCGCTGTAGCTGTTAAAGATTTAATTGATAGTGCATACGGTGTTGAGTATAGCTATAACCTTGCAAATCAATTAGAAACCATTAAGAATCCTGAATTTACAGGTGCAAATGGCAGGAACTATAATCAAAAATATGCTTATGACGGTCTTGGCAGAAAGGTTAATGAAGTTACAGCCCATGGAGTAAATAAGACTTTAAACATTGAAGACCAAGCAGTGCCTAAGCAAGCATCAAGTTTGTACTACAGCAATACCGAATACAAATACGATGATGTAAACAGAAAATTGGATGTTTGGGTTACAGATAATGTGGATAACCCAACCAGCAAAGAATACCCGCTCATGACTGAGTACTATGACTATGCAGGCAGTATTAAAAATTCAGTGGATGCCAATGGAAAACTGACTTCCTATGCATACAACAGTTTTGGTGCACAAAGGAATGTTATTTATTCGGGTGATGCTTCAATACCTGAAAATATTGTAAACAATAAGTATGATACAGTAGGGAATTTGAAA
>CAYXPB010000113.1:0-8579 GCA_964466645.1 uncultured Acetivibrio sp.
GCCGAAGTGGTGAAACTGGCAGACGCACTGGACTCAAAATCCAGCGGTAGTGATATCGTGTCGGTTCAAGTCCGACCTTCGGCACCAAGGGTTTGAAAGATTTTAAAATCTTTCAAACCCTTTTAATTTTTCTCATTTTCTAGCGATCTTCTAACAAGCCGTTGGAGCTAGAGTAAATCTCCTCCTTGGCTTTTGTTATTTATAATTCTTGTCAAGAAGGAGACGTTTAATCTTTCTATACACAGGATTTGTTATATCCTCTAATACTTTTGCCATTTTCACTTTTCAACTAACTTAATCCTTGTGCTGACAACCTTGATTTTATTCTGTCGGCTTTATTTAAGATTTCCATATAAATTTCAAAATTTTCATCTTTGTTAAAGTAATTCATTGCATTTTCATATAGAGAAAGTGAGGTGCTAAGGTTATTTGCTTTGTTATCTATTTCATAGTACTCACAGTACAAATCTCCAAGATTTGTTTTAATAATGCCAAGGTGTTTTCCGAGTGCTCTGATTTTTGAAATGTCCTCCAACTCCTTGATAGCTTTTTGAAGGAAGGATCTTTTTGAAGACTTTTTTGATAATTCGTAATAGCATTTTGACATTCCTAGCTTTATTTTTGCATAAACAACCGGAATAGTAGAAAGAGTAGTGTTTTTGCTTAATCTACTATAAACACCTAGCGCTAATTCGACTTTGTTCATATCGAATAATTTATTAGCTAGTTTGATGAATAATAATGAAAATTTTAGAGAAAAAGACGAACAAAGATTGTATATTTCATATACAATTGCTGACGCAATTAATGATATGAAAAGTTGAAATACTAAGTTTATGTAAAAATAATTCAGTTTGTAAACTGGAACATATTCTTCAACTATATAAATACATATAATTAATAAACCTGATAAAATAAAAGATAAACTAATTATCCAAAAAGCTTTTGGTTTATATGGAAAATTCGACTTAAAGATAAATCTAGAAAGGATTTTTTCTATAATTTTCACTACTATAGTAATAATAATAGTAACACTTATAATGTCAATTCCTAGTAAATAGTCTTTTACATTAATGATTTCTGTCACAGGCTTGTTAGTCATTAATACGTAGTTAATTCCTACTACTAATAAGATTATCAGCAGTACTAAAACATTTTTCCTTTTCCTCATTTAACTCTCCCCTTATAAAAAACAAATTATATATAAAGTATGTTTCAAGAAATACTTTATAACAAAAACATCAACTCAACTTACCAAATTAAGTAGCTGAGTATTTATCTATAATTTTTATTTAAAGCCAACTTAGGTTTTATTTTTATGATACATTTAGGATACTTCAAAAAACAACTTATAAAGTATTTGTCTCAGAAAGCCAAATAAATCAAAACGTTTGAAGGGTAATTGGCCAATTGCTTATTGAAATCGCCTTATTAATATTATAAGATAATTATATCATGTCGATTAAATAAACTAAACATTTTCTTGTTGAAATTGTTACTTTTTATCATTATACTCCTTAATTAGGGGATAAATAATGTAGGTGGAGTGGCTGAAACAAAGAAACAGAGCTTATATCAGTATAAGAGGATTCTAGCACTATAAATTTATAGGTAGATTGTTAAAGTCTCTAAAACCAAACCATACTACCTTTTATATGCAAAAAGTGATTAATCAATACATATATAATAACAGATGAAATAGCTAAGAAAATATGCTCGGATATTTTTCCGGTGCTTATTAGTTTTAGCCCGAAGTTCTTTTCGTATAAAGGCCAAAATAGTTCGATGCCGTGGTTGCTAAAGCTATCTGTTAGGATATGAGTCGCATAACCTGTAATTAAACCAAGAGTTGAATATTTAATTATGCCTGAATGAGAATATAGGGCATAAAAGCATATGCAGCAAAAACTCAAAAGTCCTAAGATGCTATGGGTAAACTTTCTATGTCCAGAGATTGCGGCAAGTATTAAGAATGCACCAATTAATTTAACACTGATCTGACCATATATAATTGCAGCAAGACCTATAATAAAATATGTAATTTTCAAAGTTGTCCGGTTTTTAAACAAAAGTAACTTTCGACTAACAGTGGATTTTTCGCTATCTATGTCAGGTATTCCGGCGCCTAAGGTTGCACCTATAAGTATCGGGACTACTGGTAAATTTAAAGCAACTGCTATTATTGCCCCTACTCCTGAGCCTGTAATTATGTGTGTTTTATTAGTTGGCATTTGTCTTGATTCCTTTCTCATTATGCTATTTCAATAGAAGAAGTTTTTAAATTGCATTTTATAAAATAATTTAAACATGTGTTCGATATGCTTTATTATAATAGCACTTTGCTTTATTGTAAAGAGGGGAGACTATGGCAATTTGAAAGTTTTTTTGAATCACAGTTGATCGGGGAAGATTCGACTTTGTAGGAAATGATAATGTCATTGGTTTAGGAAGCAATATATACATAAATATACAGGATTAAGAAAATGATTATAAGAAATTCGCCTCTTTCAAAAAATGAAAGAGGCGAAAATATTTTTGATTAAAAAACAAGTTTATTCTTTAAAAATCATCAAAAACTAATATTGTCCAAGAAGTCTCATTCTCATTAATCCAAAATCTAATGAATTAACGTCTCCGTCCTTATTTAAATCAGATGCTTGCATCCAGTAAGAATATTTATCAACATTCATACCCAGCAAGATCTGTCTTAAAGTTCCAAAGTCAAGAGAATTGAAAGTACGATCACCATTTGTATCACCTTCTACAAAATTTGTAGGTGGGTTTGTAGGTGTAGGTGCTACTGTAGGTGTAGGAGTTTTTCCTACAGAGTTTACAGCATCAGCTAAAACTTCTTGTATTGCATAATATGCAGGCTTTTTCTGACCATTGTCATTAAAAATCAATGGTGCTATTGCCCTATCTTCAGGAGCGTCTGGATTTATACGCCATGATTGAGAATCTCTTACACCCCAAACCTGGAAGACTCTACAGTAAGGTTGTTTTACGCATTCTTCCATTATCCATCTATAAATATCAGCTTGTTTATTTAAGCCGCTTTGTGATGAATCTGGAGCACCAACATCCATTTCTGTTACATAACTTTCAATACCTATGTCAGCTAACCTTTGCATTTTTTCTCCAAAGGCTCTAGCCGTAGCTTCAGTGAAGTCAGGTCCTAAATGCATCTGAAAACCAACACCATCAATAGGAATATTACGGCTTTTTAAATCTTTAACCATATTATAAACACCATCGAATTTTGTGTCTCTTGTTACCAAATCATAATCGTTATAGACCAATTTTGCATATGGATCAACTTTGCGTGCAGCTATAAAGGCATCTTCAATATACTGTTTGCCCTGTCTTTGTCCAAATACAGAGGAGCCATCCTGTCCACTAGATCCGATAGAATTTATACGGAAGGAACCGTCACGCTGAATTGCTTCGTTTACTACATCCCATGCGTATACATTTCCTTTAAAGTGGTTACCAACGGCATTTATATAGCTTTCCATCATGTATTTAGTACCATCTACCCAACCTGGATTATACTTATGCCATACAAAAGCATGACCATGAACTAACATACCATTTTGTTTGGCAAAATTAACTATCCTGTCTCCACCACTGTAATTGAACTGGTTTTGACCAGGGGATATTGTTCCTATCTTCATATCGTTTTCACAGGTAACAATATCAAACTCTGTCTTAACAATATTTTGATCGCCACTACTGAAATTTGAAGGAACTGCACAACCGACATAAAGCTCTCTTCCTTTATCCCTTAATTGTTTTGCAAGGACACGAAGAGGTTCATCGGATGATGGGTTACCAGGATTACTAGTAGGGTAACCAGGGTTACTAGTAGCAGTTCCGCCAAGATTAATGTCAAGTTTTGTCATAGTAGCTTGACCACTACTTTGATATCCCTCTACAACCATGGTAACTTCGTACATATTACCCATTCTCATGCCTTTAGCTTCCCAAGCCTTAAAATGCTCGTGACAAGATATTGTTCCACTTGTACGCTTTTGAGTACGAACACTCCAATACTGTTGGAAAGTTTTGTCACCTTCAATGGAAGGTTGGTTGTTTCTTGTTGTCTCATATATTTCATATGTACCGCCGTCGATATTAACTGTTCCTTTTGGGTTATTACTTCCTGGTGGCTTCCAAGTGCCGTAGCTCTCGATTATGTAATACTCTACAAGTGGGTTTTGCGTCCAGCCATATACAGACAGATATGAATTTCCGTTTGGCTGGTAGTTACATGCGTAATCCAAAACAATATTTCCATATTGCTGGTAGGTCTTAGTGGAACCTAGTTTTTTCCCGGTACGGAATAAAATGTTATTGATATTACTCCAAGAACAACTAAATGTACCTCCACCATTGAGAGTCATAGTTCCATTTCCATTATCTTTCCAATATTCATAGTCATAACCGTCAATGTTGCCTGTTGCATTTGATGTAAGCGTTGGACCTGCTTGTACATTTGCTGGAAACAAGCTCACTAAGAGGGTAAGACACATGAATGTTGAAAAAATCACCTTCAATCTTTGTTTCATATTTTGTTCCCCTTTCTACTTTCTTCATAATATAAGATTTTGGGCGGACACGTACTTGATGATTGATACAACAAACTATAAGTAATGATACTATTCTATTAAAATGTATCATTTTCAATAGTAGTAGATATCTAAACAACGGTAAGTGCCCATACGTACTTTAATACTTACGCATCATCCTTTCCTCTAAAAATTTTAAGTCATTAAAAATATATATAATCTATAATATATATTCGAGTGTAAGTGATGTTTTTTGTCGTAAATTTTAAAAAAAAATTAAGAGCATTTTATGTAAACATCATTAACTGAACAAATTATTTCAAAATTTGTTCAGTTAATAAATAGAATATGTTAGTAAATGCTTTTTTATATGTCTGAGTATTTTCAATAAGATTATATAACAACGCTAGTATGGAAAATATTTTGGATGTTTTACATATATAAGTTATTATTTAATTTAATATGTTTTATTATATCATAGATTTAGTAAAAATAAAGCACTAGAATAGAAATATTTATTGAATTATATTTTTTTGATTACAAATAATGAAACTAGATGTTAAGGTGATTTGAAAAAAATAACTGGTCAATGTGTTTTTCAAAAAAACTGATTTTATTGGGTCAGAACAATATATATTGACTAATAAGTTTTTTTTTGAAATACTTAACCCAATTCAAAAAATGTCGAAAATATGTTATATTAATTAAACTGGGTGATTCCAAAAAAGTAACTGGTCAATCGCCATTTCAAAAAATCTGATTTAATGGGTTTTGTGACTTAAAGATTGTATAGGTTATTTTTTGAAATGGCCTTGAACTATAATTCTAATGAAGAAGGGTATGTATATACGAATGAGGAGACGTTCAAAGGCAAAAAAGGGCAATTTTAGAATAAATCGAAACTTTTTTATTTTTCAAGGTGTTTTGATAGGGCTTTTGTTGTTTTTGACAAGGGGCAATTGGGTAAAATTCGTTTTTTTAGTTGCTTTGGAAATAACAGCGTATTTTACTTTTGTGTACTGTTTTTTAGCAAATAATAAGTATAAGAAAGAAAGTGAAGTGAAAGTTTACAATAAGGTAAGAAGTAGTGATTCAGGAATAGCAGGGTTTAGTAAATCTAGAGGAACAAAAAGAAAGGACAGAAATAATTATAATTGGGAAATATCAAAGCGTAGTTCGGAACGAAAAGTTATGGATTCTTCCAACAATTCTCAAGATAATACCAATAAGAAATCTGAAAAATATAGCACGCTTAATTCTATAAATAGATCTACCAAAAGTGCAATAGGAGAAGAAAATAAAAAGTTTGTACCTTATAGGTCACCTTTTGATCCTATTAGACCAAAGGAAGAAGAACAAAAGGTAGAGCCAGAAAAAATAAAGGGAACTGAGGAAACTAATATATCTAGCACCCAAGAGACTAAAGTTCAACTTCAGCAATCTAAAAAAGAGATGGGCACAAACATACACAAGAATTTAGAAGAAAGTATATACGAGGATTTAGAAGGAATTACTCGAGAGAATAGCCCGGATATTCAAATGGAGTTTTACGAAAAGAAGGAAATATTCAATATAGAGGCGGAATATAAGGATAAATTGCATAACGATGGTGAAGATGATGAGAACAATAGTTTGAAAGAATTAGAAGAAGTGGGTTGTGAAGCAAACATTCCAGTAAATTTAGGATATCAAGAAAAAACAGAAGTATATCCTAAACAGATACAGAAAGATACTAAAGCTAGATTTGAAGATGAAAAAACTGTCACATCAGTTCTTAGGAATAAAAAAACAGTAGATGATTATAAGCCGGTTCAATCCGGTAAGATGCAATTGGATATAGAGGAATATGGGCCTCCGGTTGAACTTCTTAGGAAAAATGAACAAATGACCTATGACGAAAAATTTGAGGAGTATATAGAATATAACTCCTATAAGCTGATTGATACCTTGGCAAGTTTTGGAGTTGGTGCAAAAGTTTTAGATGTTAGTAAGGGACCGACGGTCACCCGATATGAGCTTCAGCCTAATGCAGGGGTAAAGGTCAGCAAAATAATAAATCTCGCAGATGATATTGCGCTCAATCTTGCAGCGACCGGAGTAAGAATAGAAGCGCCTATTCCCGGTAAAGCTGCTGTTGGAATTGAAATACCCAACAAGAAAAACGTACCTGTTTTTCTTCGCGATGTTATTGAATCGGAGGTGTTTCAGAAGTATCCTTCAAAACTGGCTTTTGCTGTAGGAAAGGATATAGCTGGAAATGTCGTGGTTGGAGACATTGCGAAAATGCCGCATCTTTTAATTGCAGGTGCTACTGGATCTGGTAAGAGTGTTTGTATCAATACGTTAATTGTTAGTATTTTATATAAAGCATCACCAGCGGAAGTACGTCTTCTTATGGTGGACCCTAAAGTAGTTGAATTGGGCATTTATAACGGAATTCCGCATTTGCTAATTCCTGTGGTGACCGACCCTAAAAAGGCAGCGGGAGCCCTTAGCTGGGCAGTAATTGAAATGACAACCCGATACAGGCTTTTTGCAGAAAACAATGTCAGAGATCTAAGCAGTTATAATGAATTGATAAAAGAGAGGGGAGAAGGTGAGACACTGCCCCATATAGTTATAATTATTGATGAGCTTGCAGATTTGATGATGGTAGCTCCAAATGAGGTGGAAGATTCCATTTGCCGCTTGGCACAAATGGCAAGGGCCGCAGGAATGCATTTAGTAATTGCAACACAGAGACCATCGGTAAATGTTATAACAGGTGTGATAAAAGCTAATATTCCTTCGAGGGTATCCTTTGCTGTTTCTTCTCAAATTGACTCGAGAACAATATTGGATATGGCAGGAGCAGAGAAACTTTTAGGTAAGGGAGACATGTTGTTTTATCCTATTGGTCAGCCAAAACCTTTGAGAGTTCAAGGAAGCTTTATTTCCGATAAGGAAGTAGATAAAATTGTGACCCACATCAAGTCGTTGCACAGTGCAGAATATGATGAAGAAATATTACAAAAAATAAATAACCAGAATGAAACTCAAAAGTTGGATACTAGTGGGGATGATGAAATACTCTCTCAAGCCATCGACATGGTTTTAGAAATGGGGCAAGCTTCTGCCTCCTTGATACAACGAAAGTTTAAAGTTGGGTATTCCCGAGCAGCGAGGATTTTAGATCAAATGGAATCGTGGGGAGTGGTTGGAGCTTCGGATGGAAGTAAACCAAGGCAAATACTGATAACAAAACAAGAGTGGGATGAGTTGAATACTTAGTTTGGCAAATATGGAAAGGACTTATAAGTGAATTTTAAATATAGTTGTAGTATCAAATTAGTTATTGAATTAGAAGAAATTATAGGATAAACTTATAAAGCGAATTTTCTTGACAGTTTTATGCAAAGGGAGGTAATTAATAGATGAGCAAAATAAGAATAGGTATAGTAGGTTACGGTAATTTAGGTAAAGGCGTTGAAATGGCAATCATGCAAAATCCTGATATGGAGCTTGTTGCTGTATTTACAAGAAGGGATCCAGATTCTCTTAATATAATCACAGAGGGTGTTCCGGTATCTTCTATAGGTTCTGCCGAACAGCACAAAGATGAGATTGATGTAATGATACTTTGTGGTGGTAGTGCAACAGATTTACCGAAACAAGGACCGAAGTTCGCATCAGTTTTTAATACGATAGATAGTTTTGATAATCACGCAAAAATTCCGCAATATTTTGAAGCGGTTAACGATGCTGCAAAAAAATCAGGCAAAATCAGCATAATATCTGTTGGTTGGGATCCTGGAATGTTTTCGACACTTCGTTTATTCGGTAACTGTATTCTTCCTGAAGGAAAAGACTATACTTTCTGGGGTAAGGGAGTGAGCCAAGGACACTCTGATGCCATAAGGAGAGTTGATGGGGTTGCAGATGGCAAACAGTATACTATTCCGATAGATTCGGCAGTAGAATCGGTTAGATCAGGTCTTGACCCCGAGCTTACTACGCGTCAGAAGCACGTTC
>CAYXPB010000113.1:8589-15535 GCA_964466645.1 uncultured Acetivibrio sp.
AAGGAGCTGATAAAGCAAAGATAGAGTCGGAAATCAAGAATATGCCCAATTACTTTGCGGATTATTGCACTACAGTTCATTTTATTTCGCAAGAAGAGCTTTACAGAGATCACAGCGGAATACCCCATGGAGGTTTTGTGTTTAGAACTGGTAAGACTGGCAGAAATGGTGAAACCTCACATGTTGTTGAGTACTCAATAAAACTAGGCTCGAATCCTGAATTCACCGCAAGTATTCTTGTTGCATATGCGAGAGCTGCTTACAGGCTTTCTAAGGAGAAGATTTTCGGCGCAAAAACAGTATTTGATATTCCACCGGCTTATCTTTCACCTAAAAGAGGTGCTGAGCTTAGAGCTGCATTGCTTTAAATTTATAGTATAGGAATTTGCATTTTGAAAGTTCGCCCGAAGGGCGGTTAAGTTCTTAAATTGGAAGTAACATTAGAATTTGTTTGTTATAAAAAGCTCCATACATAATATAATGTATGGATTTTTTTTGAAATCACCTAAATTGTTAATATAACACTCTATTATGTGTAAAAATAATTATTTAACTTGTATAAAAAATAATTTATAATAAAGATGTAAGACTAAGCATCGACTGAAAGGTATGAATACATGAAGGTAAGTTCAATAAATAAATATTTTACAAAATTTAAAAAGGAATACTTTGAATCAAAAACTAAAATAGTTGAGTTATTCCTATGTGTTATAGTGTTTATCATAGCTTTTTTTGTGAAAAAACAATACTCTATTGAGCAAAAATCTATGATTTCTCAAATACAAGGATTTGTTGCAGTATATATGTCATTTCGTTTTGGAATAATAGGAATGCTTCTGTATTTTATTGTTTTTATTTTGGACACTGTTTATTTATTTCATGACTATTTATTTATGTACAAAGACTCTTATAACTACTCCGTAAGCTTTGTTTTTTTACTTTTAACAGCTTTTTGGGTTACGATTGTAGGGATTATTTCTTATAGACAGGAAAAGTATCGAAAGGAAACCCAAAGACTAGCGATTACTGACGAGTTGACGGATGTTTATAACAAAAGATATTTTTATATTACTGTTGAAAGTGAGTTGAAGAATTCATCTTCCGCAAATTCTCTAGGTTTAATACTTATAGATGTAGATAATTTCACAATGTACAACGATTTATACGGACATAATTGCGGCGATAAAATATTAAAGAGCACTGCTGCTCTTCTTAAAAACGTTATAGGTGAGAACGAGACACTTTTTAGGTTTGAAGGAGATGAATTTGCTATATTGGCAAAGGAAAGGAACGTAAGTTCTTTAGAGCATTTTGCTAAAAATATTCATGATACCTATGAGAATTTAAAAGAAGTGTATTATGATGAAAATTTGGCAAAGAAGCTAACCATATCTATAGGAGTATCTATATATCCAAGTATTTCATCTAATAAGGAAGAATTGATTTCCCATGCTAATACTGCACTTTATCAGGCGAAAAATATGGGTGAAGATAAAGTTAATCTGTATCAGGATATAATGATGCTTATACATAAAAATATAAAATCCGATCAACAAATGTTAGGTATGTTCAAAGGTTTGTTGAGTACTATTAATGCTAAAGACAAATATACTTTTGGTCATTGTGAACGCGTGTCTTCCTATGCTGTGATGGTGGGAGAGGAAATGGAAATGGATACAAAAGAAATACAGACACTTTTGCATGCAGGGTTATTGCATGACATCGGAAAAATAGAATTGCCTAAGTCTGTACTTAATAAGACAGCTTGTTTATCGGAGGATGAAATAAAATTCGTTAGTCAGCATCCCATTCACAGCGCACATATTTTAGAGCCTTTATCTACTACTGGCAACCTTATAGATTATGTTATACATCACCATGAAAGATTTGACGGAAAGGGATACCCCGATGGTTTAAAAGGCGAAGAAATTAGTGTTGGCGCAAGAGTGTTGTGTGTGGTTGATTGCTTTGATGCGATGGTTTCAGAGCGTCCGTATAGAAGGAGTATGACTATAGAAGAAGCTGTTTTGGAATTGAAGAGATGTTCAGGTTCTCAGTTCGATCCTGAAATTGTGCAGATTTTTGTCAATGCTATGAGTAATAAGATGTCTCTCAAGTATGATTATAAAATTGGAGTTTAATATTAATATTTGACAAATAATAACTAAAGATACATAATTGAATTAAGAGATAGATAGAAGCTATACTACTAAAGGTTAAGAGGATATTTTTATTATTTATTTGAGGGGATAATTGTATGAATGAAGCAAGTTCAAAGTTTGTAGACAATCTGGCAATGGATAAGTTGCTAAAAGAAAAGTTGAAAAAGGTTAACCATTCTCCCAACCATTCTATGTTTGTTCCTGCAGAAGGCCTTTTTAAAAACACAAACAACATATTGAATGTTTCTAAAGTGAACTATTATAGGGACAATAGTACTAGTAGACGTATTGAGATACCATCTTTTGAAAGAACTACACCTTATAGTGAGAATAATACAGTGTACCTTTATAATTATCCTGCAATAAATGGAGAACGTAATGTTTTATTTGTGCATGGGTTATTTGATGACAGTATATTGAATTATGAATATTTGTTCAAACTTCTCAATGATTTGAATATAAATGTTTACTTTATGACAATGCCTTATCACTTTAACAGGAAACCAAGGACAAGCGTGTTCAGCGGAGAATATTTCTTGAGTGCAGATATTTTTAGGACTCAGAATGCATTTAAGCAAGCTGTGTTAGATATAGATGCATCTTTTCAATTTGTTAGAAATGAAAACTCATTTCCAAATGTTTTAGTCGGATTCAGTATGGGTGGTTGTGTATCTTTGAGGCACTATATATTGAGTAAGCAGGAGATACCCACTTTTTTGATTAATCCAGTAACAGATTTTTGTGAAGTTCTTTGGGATTCACCGCTGTTTGTTACAATAGGTAAGGATCTGATAAATTCAGGCTATGATGAGGACAAGTGTAAAAAGTTTTTTATTGAAATGGATCCAAGTAATTTTATAGATGGTGGTTTTAAGAGTGACAAGATAGCAATGGTTTATTCAAGCTATGATCAGGTGATTAACGAGAAAAAGTATAAGAAATTTGTTAACAGAACAGGCATAAGCAACACATATGTATATCATTCGGGACACTTAAATGTTTTAAGGGTGCCCAAATTAGCTAAAGACATAAGCCAGTTTACTGCAAAAGTGCTTTGATTGTGCTTATAAAGCAGAGTTCATAATGATCTTAGCTTCAGTTGTCACAAAGCTCTGCTAACCATAAATCTTTAAACTTAAATGCAGGTTTTACTAAGCTTATTCAGATACCGTAACCGTTACAGTTTTACTGGTTGATGTACCGAATTCATTAATAAGTTCCCATCTGTAATTATAAACACCAGGTGCGGTAGCATTCATAGAAAATATTCTTGCTTGATCACGAGGTGTTCTGTCTACTAAATCATATCTTTTATACTCTTTTTCATTTTGATATAAAATCAAGGTTGTACCGTTATTTCCGCTTTTCATATAAAAATGCACTTCAAAGTTTTCACCAACTGTAACCTTAAGGGGATGAGCACTTATCCGCGCCTCATCAGGTTTCCCCGTGGCATTTGTTAAAATTATAGCAGTAGGTGTAACAAAGTTAGTTTGGGAAGGCGTTGAAGTAATGTTTGATTGAGACGGGGTTGGGATTGAGGTTACTGTAGTACGAACAGGATTGGTGGCTGGAAGTTCATCCGTTGGAGGTTCACTTGCAAGTAGGGTTGAGTCCTTTTCAGGTGTACTTGCAGAAGCTGTTTCAGGTTGAGGAGTTTCGTCAACAAGGCTGATACTGCTACTTGTACTTTCAGGTTCAGTGGTTTTTTCGTCTGTATAGGAGATTGTGGGTTTATTATTATTCATAATCATCTTAAAGCCGTTATACATAGCAACGCAAACCAATATACTAGTAAATGCCCATGTAACTACTATAAATTTAAAATTCCTATTTTTCTTTTGAACTCTATAACTGCCAAACTTAAGTTGTTCTCCAACTTTGCTTACTGTACTGAGCTTAATAGTCAAGAATTCACCTTGAAGGGTAAATAAAATTGCCTGGCCTTTTTTTACTTCAAGTACTACCCCTAAATTTTTACTGAAGTCATTTCTTAAGTTTACGTTTTTTAAATAGCTGCACAAGAGACGAAGATTATTTTTTATTATCAGAGTAAGAGCAATAATATATTTTTTATGCCTGTTAAATAGTCTTCTTTCTAATTTTATTCCATCATTAAAGTCCTCTAAAGAAAGATTTCTGTTATTGGCAACTTTCTCAAATAGTACATCATCTGTAGAGAGGTGTCTTGCAATTCGAACACATAAGCCAATGTTCTGCTTTTCGTCGGGAGATAGGTTGGGTAATTCACTAAGTTTTATGCCATATTCCCACAGACTTCTTTTGAACTGTGAAATATCTTTTGTGGATTCATAATTACTATAAAGATAATACTTTTCTTCATCAATTTGTCCATACACATTGGTTGGCTTGTTTTCCTTAATATAGCTCAATACCCATTCTCTAATAATTTGTTCAGAGAACAGAAGAAAATCCTTGTCTTTTTCTGGATTGAACAGGTCGATTGCATGACAAAAAGCATCCAATCCAATGTCATACTCCGGACTGTTTTTGGGAATTGTTGACCTTCCTAAGCAATAGGATATAGTTTCTAAGATAAAACTTTTGTGTCTTGCGATAAAATCCTTTTTAACCAAAAGGTCACCCTGTTTTATCTTCGAAATAGAGTCAAAATGCTCATTTTGTATAGTCGTTTTTTTGCCAAAGAAATGTGAAATTTGTTTAGTTGTAAATTTTTGGTTCTTAATAAAATCAAGAACTCCGTTCACAGTAAATTTCTTTGTACGTAAAAACTCTAGAATTTTCATGATATCTGCTCCCTAATAACTAAAATAAGATTAACATATAAACTATCCTATTAATTATATCAGATTAGCATAAAAATAAAAGCATTTTGTTTTTTGAAGAAAGTGGCATAGAATAATAAGACTTTACACATTAAGATACCTATTATAAAATAAAAGAAAAAGATATAAATTTCCTTGCGAAGTTTTTAATTTAGATATAGCTCTTATTTGTATTCAGTCTTACTAAAAACTTATAGTATGACCTGTTGGACTAATACATTTCTAGAAATCGATTTACATTTTTTGCACAGCAAAATAGTGTTCCTATGTTTGGAAGCTTTTATGGTTTATTGGGGGGGAATAGTATATGAAAAGCAAAGATAGGTTATTGATTATCTTAGGTTCGTTGTTTGCAATATTTTGCTTTCAAATAGCTGTAAATGCCGCACCTAACAATGGGGAAATGTTCTCATTTAAGCAGCCTGATAATTCTTATGTACAGGTTAAGGTATTTGGGGACGAGTTCTATCAGAGGGTTGAGAGTACTGATGGTTATACTTTGATTCGTGATCCTGATACTAATTGGATATGT
Organism: uncultured Acetivibrio sp.; assembly: GCA_964466645.1. Classification (GTDB taxonomy): domain Bacteria; phylum Bacillota; class Clostridia; order Acetivibrionales; family Acetivibrionaceae; genus Acetivibrio. The sequence goes on from CAYXPB010000113.1 coordinate 14,091, forward strand.
TTTGCTAAGTTTAATAAAGAAGAGAATGATTTTGTTTCTACAGGAGTCAAATACACAAAAAACACTAGTGATAAGCATCAGTTAGAGACAAAAAAGAAGCTGAAAAAGGGTCAAAAACTTGATACAAATATAATAAAGAAAAAAGCAGCTAACTCAAAAAAATTTCTTTTATCCCAAACTTCAGCTCAAAGAGATACCACAGACATAATATACGGCAGTGGATTATCAGACTTTGAAATGGCTTCGGAGAGTAAAAATATTCTAGGTCTTACCCTCATAATAAAATTTCCGGATCAGGATACTGAGATGACTGTACAGGGTGTTGATGATATGGTTAATAAAGTTGGGTATAACGATTATGGCAATAACGGATCTGTGAGAGATTATTTTTATGATGTATCCGGTGGTGCTATAGTTTACAATAATTATGTTGCTAACTCCTATGTTGCAAAAAATCCCAAGTCATATTATGAAGATCCTACAGTTGAAATAGGTGTTCGGGCAACAGAGCTAATTCATGAAGCTTTAGAGGATTTAGAGGAAAAGGGATTTGATTTTTCTACCCTTACAACAAATAGCAGTAATACAGTTTTGGCACTTAATGTTTTATATGCAGGAAGTCCGGACTCGGGTTGGGGCAAAGGTCTGTGGCCACATTACGGTCACTTTGATAAAAACTTCTACGCTGATAATATAAAAATCACAAAATATCATTTGTCAGCTCTAGAAGATAATCTTTGTATTTCAACCTTTGTTCATGAAAATGGACATATGCTCTTTGGATGGCCAGACTTATATGACTATAACATTGATTCAAAAGGCGTAGGAAACTATTCTGTTATGTCTTATACAGGAGGAGGGAATCCAGTTCCGCCTGATCCATACTTGAGAAGCATTTGGTGTGGTTGGGGTAAAGTCAATTTACTCAATGATTTACCAAATCAGACAGAAGTTATTGCAAAGGCAGGAACGCTAGAGGTATTTAAGTATGAGAGTCCTAATCCGACAGAATATTTCTTGATTGAAAATATAAGCAGGAAGGGACGTTGGTCAGATATACCCGATCAAGGCCTTATCATATGGCATATTGATGAGAAGGGTAGCAATGACTGGCAGAATATGACGTATGCTAAACATTACATGGTATCAGTTGAGCAGTCGGATGGTAAGTTCGATTTGGAAAGTAATATAAATTACGGTGACGAAAAGGACTTGTTTGGAGGTCCACAGTATACCTCTTTCACTGAGTTGACAGTTCCTAACTCAAAATGGTGGAGTGGTCAGTCCTCAGGATTAAACATTACCAACATAAGTGACGTGGGAGATGTTATGTCTTTTGTGCTTAATAATTACAATAAACCAATAGAATCACCGACGCCATTTATTACACCAACACCAACTGCAACACCAACTGCAACACCAACTGCAACACCAACTGCAACACC
>CAYXPB010000114.1:0-8688 GCA_964466645.1 uncultured Acetivibrio sp.
AAAGACAAGGACTATTTAAGAAATTTGTTGGATAGAATATTACCACCAGGTACATATAGATAAAATGAGATTAATTTAGGAGGTACAAGGTTAATGGGAAGAAGGGCAGCCAGGGAAATTGCAATGAAGCTCGTATACCAACTAGAGATCCAGAAGGACTCAAGAGAAGAGCAGATAAGGCAGACCCTCGAAGAAGAAACTTTAACTGAAAATGACACAAACTATATTGTTGGTGTTGTGGAAGGTGTATACAAAAATGTAGAACAGATTGATAAAACTATTGAAACGTATTCAAAGGGATGGAAACTTTCAAGAATTTCAAGGGTGGATTTATCTATTTTAAGGCTTAGTATATATGAGATATGTTTTAGAAACGATATTCCACTTAACGTATCTATAAATGAAGCTGTTGAATTGGCTAAAAGCTACAGTGGTGAAGAGAGCAGTTCCTTTGTTAACGGTATATTAGGTAAAATTTCAAAAGTAAGATTATTACCTGCTGAGGCAGAAAAGACGTAAAAGTTTTTTGAATTATACAACCCACCTTTTTTTAGGTTGGTTGTTGTGATAAAAACTCGTAAGAAAGAAACTTATTACAATTAAGATAGTTGTGATGGCTATGGTAGAATTGTAACAATGTTGTCTTAAAAGCTTTGTGAAAGAAATTTAATAATGAATTGTTTTAGGTGAGGGAATGAGAGAAGCTTTGACTGGTACTTTTGAGAATATATTATCAGTATCCTCAGTAAACGGATACATTAAGGGAATTATATCAAGGGATATGATACTATCAAATCTCTGGATTAGAGGTGAAGTTTCTAACTTCAAAAATCATTCTTCAGGGCATATGTACTTTACACTTAAGGACGAAAACAGTCTTATCAAATGTGTTATGTTCAGGACGCAGAATTCATACTTAAAGTTTTTGCCCGAAAATGGAATGAAGGTAATAATAAAAGGATATATTTCTGTATATGAAAGAGATGGGCAGTATCAGCTTTATGCTGAGGAAATGATAAATGATGGTGTCGGTAATCTTCATATTGCCTTTGAACAGTTAAAACAGAAACTTTCTGAGGAAGGGCTTTTTGATAGCTGTTATAAAAAAAGAATACCTTTTTTACCTAATTCAATTGGTGTAGTAACATCATCAACGGGATCGGTTATCCGGGATATCATAAATGTACTTGACAGGAGATTTTATAACGCTTGTATTAAAGTGCTTCCTGTTAAAGTTCAAGGATTGGGTGCAGCTAACGAAATAAGCAAGGCAATTGACACTCTTAATCAACTAAAGTGTGTTGATGTTATAATAGTTGCTAGGGGCGGGGGGTCTTTAGAAGAGCTTTGGCCTTTTAATGAGGAAATTGTTGCAAGGAGCATATTTAAGTCTAAGCTTCCTATAATATCCGCAGTGGGACATGAGACAGACTATACCATATGTGATTTTGCTGCAGATGTGCGTGCACCTACACCTTCGGCAGCAGCTGAGATTGTAATGCCGGAGAAGCAGCAGCTTGTTAACAGGCTAATTGAGCTGGATATTAGGTTTAGAAGTGCAGTTTTAAGGAATGCAAAAATTAAACGTAAGAGACTTGAAGAACTTAAAAACTCTGCTGTTTTCAGGCAGCCTTATGACAGGGTTTATCAAGAGAGAATGAAAGTAGATATCCTGAGCAAGGATATGAAAAGAGCATTTTTAATTAAGCAGGAGAGAACGGAGGCAAAGCTTAAGTTTCTTATAGGAAAGCTCGATGCCCTAAGTCCTTTGACTATATTATCGAGAGGATATAGTATTGTTAAATCGGCAGATGACGAGCATATTATTAAGTCTGTTAAGGATGTGGCAACAGGAGAACAAATAAAAGTTAACCTAGCCGATGGGGACCTAGAGTGTACAGTAAATAGTGTGAAGGGCAGGAGTTAGTTATGGCTAAAGAAAAAAAGAACTTTGAAAAGTCACTTAATGAACTTGAAGAAATAGTTGAGAAGCTAGAACGTGGTGAGATGTCACTAGATGAGTCTATAGAGATTTTTCAAAAAGGTGTTACACTTTCAAAAGATTTAAGTAAGATGTTAGATGAAATAGAGAAAAAGATAACTATATTAGTGGAAAATGAAAAGGGTGAAGTCGTCGAAAAACTTTTCAATGAAAAATAGTAAAAATGAGATAGGGGATATTTAAATGGACTTTAAGGAAAAACAAAAAAGCTATACATATATGGTAAATGATTTTTTGGAAAAAAGCATAAAAGAGAATGACCTATTAGAGAAATCAATATATAGTGCTATTCGTTATAGTCTCCTAGCTGGAGGTAAAAGACTTAGACCTGTTCTTGCACTTGCGGTATGTGATATGTTGAGTGGCGATTTAGAAGAAGTCCTTCCTTACGCCTGTGCTATTGAAATGATTCATACTTACTCACTAATACATGATGATCTACCTGCTATGGATAATGACGATTATAGGAGGGGAAAACTTACAAATCATAAGATGTATGGTGAATCGCTTGCTGTTTTAGCCGGTGACGGACTTTTGAATATGGCTTTTGAGGTAATGCTTGATAGTACATCAAATAAGCCCAATAATTTAGAAAATAAAATTAAAGCAATGGCTTATATTGCAAAGTCTTCTGGTGTAAGAGGTATGATTGGAGGTCAGGTCATTGATACTGAATCGGAAAATAAGGAAATATCTATTGAGACCCTTGAGTATATGCACAGGTGTAAGACAGGAGCACTAATAAAAGCTCCTGTAGTGTCTGCAGCAATTATCTGCAATACTTCTAGTGAGGATTTACGAAATCTGGAAATGTATGCCGAAGGCATAGGCCTGGCTTTTCAGATAAAGGATGATATACTTGATGTAGAGGGGAGTACTGAGAAGTTAGGAAAAAAAGTTGGCAGTGATGCCTCAAACAAAAAGACGACGTATGTAAGCCTTTATGGGCTTGAAAAGTCAAAGCAAATGCTTAAAGAAACCTCGGAAGAAGCAATAAGAAGCATAGAAAAGTATGGTACTAAAGCTGTTTTTCTTAAGGAGCTTGCAGAGTATCTTATTATAAGGGAATTATAATTGGGAGAATTAAGAAAATTGCGACTTGTGTTTCAAAAAATATTTCATGGGTTATTTTTAGAAGGGGTCTAAAGTATTTTTTTGGAAACACGTTAGTTGTTTGGGGAGGATTCTAGCAAAGTGCATATTATTAATACGATCATACACAACAAGACAATAACAGTACCTATTTTTGCTTGGTTCTTAGCGCAACTTCTAAAAGTAATTAATGTTCTATTGACAAGTAAAAAAATTGATTTTACCAGATTTATAGGTTCTGGAGGAATGCCAAGTTCACATTCGGCATTTATTGTATCTTTGACAACCGTTGTTGGTAAAATTAGAGGAGTAGATTCTGCAGAGTTTGGTATTGCAATTACTGTGTCTTTAATTGTTATGTATGATGCGGCAGGTGTAAGGAGAGCAGCAGGAAAGCAAGCAAAGGTATTAAATCAACTTGTTCACTCCCATGATGACAAGCTGTACTTTGACGAAAAATTGAAGGAATTATTGGGACACTCTCCATTTGAAGTAGTTATGGGTGCTCTTTTAGGAATTCTAATCGGCATTTGGCTTGGATAAGGATTTCAAGAATATTTATCGGAAAATAAATAGGTGAATTTTTTTTAGAGATATAGTAAAGTTGGGACTAGCATAGAGAACAAAAACAAGGCATTAATAACTATGAATTCATTGAGTCAAAATAAATGCGCTTTTTGATGTTTAAAGGCGATTTACAGATAATAGTGATTCTTTATACGTTAGTTTTTATGTGATATAATAAATACTTGTCATACTTAGGTGTCTTTTAAAAAATGCACTGTATAGTGTAAGGCACTTATTACAGATAAAGTACATTGTGACACTTTTCATAATTATGATAAGATTTGTGTTACAAGGTATTTACAAGATTGCTAAAAAACAGGGTGGAGCAGTATTCTAGTCAGTACTACCGGTTCTGAAGGCGGGCCTAAAAATCCGCTTAAGGGCACATCGATGAAGTTCCTTGTGTTGGCTTGTTACGCCCAGTGGTGGGCTGATGCTGGGAGTTAAGGTTTAGGGGCGATCCGCAATGGCATGTGGGCGTTGACCCCTTTTCCGTGGAGACCCTTCCTTGTGGAAGAAAAGACACTTTAAAGCATTTTGCTTGAAGAGTGCCACCTCGACTACGAGAAGGGAGTAAACCTGTTATGCGGTTCCGTTAAGGTGCTGTGAACAGAGTAGCCTGCCTTGAGTGAATTTGGTGGATAATGGTCAGGTGTACAAGTATTGGCCGATACAAGTGCACTATAGCAGTTTGAAACCACCTTTGCAAAAGAGGCTAGGAATCGGTTAGACTGTAGGGGAAAACCCCTAGACTGTTCTAAAAAGAGATACGCTGGGGATTGCAGTGTGGACTAAGTGGTAATCAGGCCCCACAATTGGCAACAATGTGGCGGAGGATTTAAAGGGAAACCGCTGATTTGGCGACATTTCAGTATCTACCGTGGAAACCATGCCTGACCTAAGCCGCAAAATTTACTCAATGTATTTCCACCCTGTATTTAATTTAGGTGATTTATAAAGTTATTATGTGAGGATTTAGTGTAGTTTATTCATTTAGGTGACATTTGGAGGGTAATTTAATGGATGACAATTGTAAACATCCTGCGAATGATCGAAAAGTAAAGTTTAGAGCTAATGTAGTTGGTTCAAAAAAGGAAAACTTTAAATGGGTTGTTTTTGTAACAATACTTACATTTGTGCTGTCTTCAAGTTTATCGATCATATCCTCAACCCTATTAGAAGATGCTTATATTTACATATCGTTTCTTATAGTATTGGTAATTATTTTAATTGGTATTGTTTTTGATATAATAGGTATTGCGGTGACTGCTGCCGATGAGGCTCCTTTTCATGCTATGGCATCAAGAAAGTTATATGGGGCCAAACAGGCTATAAAACTTATTAGAAATGCGAACAAGGTGTCTAGCATATGTAATGATGTTGTAGGTGATATATGTGGTGTTATAAGTGGAGCAGCCAGTGGTTTTATTGTGGTACAAATTGCCATGATAGCTAACGGTGATATGCAGACACTAGCAAGTGTTGGAATTACTGGCACTGTTGCATCGCTGACCATCGGAGGGAAGGCTATTGGAAAGACGATAGCGATTGAAAAGAGTAATTATATAGTTTATAAAGTAGCTGTAATATTAAAGTTTTTGCTAGGAAGAATAAGTTTTATTAATATTGGGACTAAGGCGAAAAAAAAAGGAAAGTGAGATGAAACCTATTTGGATGATTTTTTAAATAGAGTTAATTCACCGGATGATGTAAAAAATCTGAGTCTGGATGAAGTGAATGAATTGGCAAATGAAATAAGGACGTTCTTAATTGATAAGGTGTCGAAGACGGGGGGGCACCTTGCTTCTAACTTAGGAGTGGTCGAGTTGACACTTGCACTTCACCGTGTTTTTAATTCGCCTTCTGACAAATTTGTTTGGGATGTTGGGCACCAATCTTATGTTCATAAGATAATTACTGGAAGAAAAGACCAATTCGATACATTGAGGAAACTAGGAGGATTATCAGGGTTCCCAAAGGCTAATGAAAGTGAGCATGATGCTTTTAATACAGGTCACAGCAGCACTTCTATTTCTGCTGCCCTAGGAATTGCAAAAGCAAGAGACTTAAAAAAGGAATCATCTTCAGTTATTGCAGTTATCGGGGATGGAGCAATGACCGGAGGAATGGCTTTTGAAGCCTTGAATAATGCTGGAAGGTTTCCAAACAATTTTATTGTAATTTTGAATGACAATGAAATGTCAATTTCAAAAAATGTTGGTGGTATGTCAAAATACCTAAGTAAGATAAGAACAGAGCCTTTCTATTTTAAGGTTAAAGAGGATATAGATCTTATTCTAAACAAAATTCCTGCTATAGGTAAGAGTGCCGCAAAGGCTCTAGGGAGAGTTAAAGGCTCTATAAAATACATGATAATGCCAGGAATAATATTTGAAGAACTCGGATTTAAGTATTTAGGACCTGTTGATGGGCATAATATAACCGAAATAGAAAAGCTTTTGAATGTAGCAAAGACGATAAAAGGACCTGTACTTGTACATGTATGTACACAGAAGGGTAAGGGCTATACATATGCAGAGAAAAATCCTCATGTTTTTCACGGTATAGCTCCTTTTGAAGTTGAGACGGGGAAAATTATCTCAAATAGTGGCCCGGGTTATTCCGGGATTTTTGGTAATGAGCTTTGTAGGATAGCCCAAAACGAAGATAGAGTAGTGGCTATTTCAGCGGCGATGCCTCATGGAACCGGTTTAGAACCTTTTTCTAAGATGTATCCGGAGAGATTCTTTGATGTAGGTATTGCAGAACAGCACGCTGTTACTTTTGCAGCCGGACTAGCTAGAAACGGTATTACGCCTGTTGTTGCTCTATATTCCTCATTTTTACAGAGGGCGTATGATCAAGTACTTCATGATGTTGCAATTCAAAATCTTCACGTTGTATTTGCTATTGACAGAGCTGGAATTGTAGGAGAAGATGGAGAGACTCATCAGGGGATATATGATATTTCTTTTTTGAATCATATACCCAATATGACAATATTAGCTCCTTGTGATTACGCGGATTTTGCACTAATGTTACAATATGCAGTAGAGGAACACAATGGTCCTATTGCAATAAGGTATCCGAGGGGAAGAGGCATAGACAAACTGCTTGATACTGAGCCAATTAAGTTTGCTAAGGCTTTGCTTGTACGTGAAGGAAGCGATTTAACTATTGTGGCTGTTGGAAATAAGACGGAGATTGCGTTGAAAGTTGCAGACATGTTGGAAAATGTGGGTATTTCATGTGATGTTATATATTCTAGGTTTATAAAACCTATTGATGAAAAGCTTCTTTTTAACTCCGCTATAAAGACAAGACGTATTATAACTATTGAGGATAATGCCATAGCGGGAGGATTTGGAAGCAGGGTACTTGAGACAATGAATCAGAAGGGAATAAACATAAAGACAAAAATGTTTGGGTATCCGGATAAATTTATTCCTCACGGTTCAAAGAACGAGCTTCAGAACATATATAGACTTGATGAGCAAGCTATTGTAAACGATGCAATTAAGTTAGTGAATAAGGAAAGAGTAAATGTTGAGTCGGTTCAAAAAAATAGCTGATCAATTATTATATCTAGATAGGTATTTTTGAAACGGACATAGTAGAATACGGAGGTTTAAGTTTTGAAAAAGGAAAGACTTGATGTTCTGCTTGTAAACAAGGGACTTTTTGAAAGCCGTGAAAAGGCGAGAAGTTCTATAATGGCAGGAGTTGTGTTTGTAGCTGGTAACAAAGAGGATAAACCGGGTTTAAAGGTTGATATAGAGTCCGAAATAATGATAAAAGAAAATGTACATCCTTATGTCAGTAGGGGTGGACTAAAACTTGAAAAGGCAATTAAGGTATTTAATATAGATTTAAAGGGAAAGACAGCAATGGATATAGGAGCATCCACAGGAGGATTTACCGACTGTATGCTAAAAAACGGTGCAGCTAAAGTCTTCGCTGTAGACGTTGGTTATGGGCAGTTGGCATGGCAACTAAGAAATGACGAGCGCGTTGTATGTATGGAACGAACAAATATCAGGTATGTTGTGCGAGAGCAAATAGGTGCATTAGTTGATTTTGCATCAGTGGACGTCTCTTTTATTTCACTGAAAAAAGTCATTCCTGTAGCGATCAAACTGATGACTGGTGAAGGTGAGCTCATGTGTTTGATTAAGCCGCAGTTTGAGGCAGGAAGGGATAAAGTAGGTAAACATGGAGTTGTAAGAGACCCAAAAGTTCACGAAGATGTAATAAAGGATATCATCGCTTTTGTATTAGAAACGGGGCTTAAGGTAAAAGGCTTGGATTTCTCACCAATAAAGGGACCAGAAGGAAATATTGAGTATTTGATTTATCTGAGTAAAAAAGAAGGAAATATTGATTTAGAGAATTTATATACTGAAGTCTCAAAGGTTGTTGAAAAGTCCCATGAGTTATGACATGAGGACTTTATTTATTTGTAAAGAAAGTGCATTAATTCTAATAATATACACACAATTGAAGTACAACTCCCAATAGTGCAAATGCATATTATGGAAAGAACATTGCGGAGAGCCTTAGAGAATGTAGACGAAGCGAAGGTCGATTTTTGCAAAGCAAGATAAGTCGAATCACCCTTCCCTCGCGAAGCGAGTTTGATTCGACCCGTAGCAAGTCGTACATTCTCTTAGGCTCGTAGCTTAGTTCTTGGAATAATTAAACAGCCATAAAACCCTTTCAAACCAAGTAAAATCTATCAGTATTCCTTTGAAATTTTTATATAATAATCGGTATCAATAATTTTTGCCGAGTATTTGAATTTATCCGACACAATTTTATTAATATCTTCAATATACCTGATGTCTTTATCAATACCCTCAACGTATTCCGCAGAAGAGGATTTGGTATTGTACCGTGCATAGTCAGTAATCCAGCTTCTGTTTGAAAATATGACAAGCGGCTTGGTGTCAGATAAGATATCTGAACCTATTAAAAGCCTTGAGTCAAATGTAAGTCCGAACAAATTTGACAGAGTAGGAAGAATATCA
>CAYXPB010000114.1:8788-15371 GCA_964466645.1 uncultured Acetivibrio sp.
AAGCCTTGAGTCAAATGTAAGTCCGAACAAATTTGACAGAGTAGGAAGAATATCAAGGCTTGAGCAGGGTTTATTGACTATTACAGTATCCATTCCTTTTTTCCATAGGATTAGGCTACTTTTATAAAGTTCAAAATTTTCTTCAACTTTATGTCTCGCAAGTTCATCGATATTTTCCTTAGGAAGTCCGTAAGGATAGTGATCAGGACTTATGGCAATTACAGTTTTGTCCGCAATGCCAGCCCCTTCTAGTTTCTCCATAAGAGACTTTATGGCAAATTCAAGCTCCATATTGCATGCAATATATGCTTTTGCTTTATCGGAGAAAGGAAGATGCTCAACATAGGCCTTGTTTTTTCTAGCAATGTAGTTTCCCCCAAAGGTATAGTTTAAATGGCCGCTTATAGTCATATAATATGTGTGAAAAGGTATATTCCCAATATATTCATCTGTTGTAACATTGATCATTTCAAGATCCGATTCTGGCCAGGTGTTTTTTATATTCAGTCCGTTACCTATTCCTTTGTAATCGTAGCCCATGTTTGGGTGTGAAATATGCCTGTCATAATACTTATACGAGTGATTATGGTATGCTTTCAAAGTATATCCGAAATTCTTGAGCTGGTTGCCCATAACAAAAGGCATATAATTTTTGCCCGATCGGCTGAAACTCCAAATACCTGTCTTTGGTATAAGTCCAGTACAAGCAACATATTCTCCGTCGGAGGTACTTACTCCCCATATAGGATTGTAAAAATTATTGAAAACAAAGCCTTCCGTTGACATCTTATACAGGGTTGGCGTTAATACAGGGCTGATGGCATAAGGAGAGAAACCCTCAGCTGTTATGAGAATCAGATTATGACCTTTGAACATTCCTGTATATTTATTTTTTTTAGAAGGTACAGCCGAATAGAAATATTTGTGCATATCAAGAAGAGTTTTATCCTTCTCGTTTGAAATAAGTGCTTCAAAGTCAATATCCGATATGTTAGCACCAAAGGTTGGTTCAGGGGGAGGAGTAGTGTCTTTGCAATTCGGATCGATAATGTGTGTGGGAGTTACTTCCGCACGGTATACAAAATTTGAAACAGTTTCATTAACATTGGTATTTGAACATTCCTCAATGTTATCGCTGTAGTCCAGTCCCAAAAGTAGTCTTTTAATATCAAGCCGCATTGTTGTCATAAGTCCCAATTTATTTACCGATAATTCAGGGATAGCAGATTTATAATACAAGGTATATTGGGAGTACTCAGTTTCTTTTGTACGGCTTACACAAAATAAAGAAACTGCATGGCTAATAAGTAAAAATGCCAATATAATTAAAAGCGGCTTAAATTGAAGCCTTTCAATGGGGTGCATCTTGTAAATGAAGGGCAAAATAACCAAAGGTATAAATAGAAGAAGGACAGCTATAATATTTCTAAAAACGGCTGTTATAATAACGCTCTTAAATTGAAGTACGTCTCCTGCACCAGTAAGTGAAAAGAAGGACAAAGGAGTTTTGAATACATCGTAATATATAAGTTGAATGTTGTAGATAAGAATAAGTAAGAATAACAGCGTTATAGTCAAAAGCTTGTTTATTTTAGGAGGAAATAAATAAGAGATAATAAAAAAGATAATACCGGCAGATAGGGAAAATTGCATAACAAAAACAAAGTCAGTACTTAAACTTTTAAATACCCACAATCTAAAAATAAGCTCAAGGTATATGGTTGAAACTATAAAAAATAATAGAAGCCAGTACTTTGACGTAAAACCATGAACAAACTTAAGTCTTGCTAAAGTTTTTTGATTCATATTTAGATAACTCCTGCATATTAATTTGTAACTTCAAATTAAATATTAGCAAATTCTATTATAACTCTTGTTAAAACAAATATCGACATAAAAAAACAACTTCAATAGATTATGTGATTCCCAAAAAATAACTGGTCAATTACCATTTCAAAAAAATTGATTTGATAGGCTTTATGACCTAAGTGCTATATAGGTTATTTTTTTAAATGCCTTATCAGATTGAATTTAACATGTAATTAACTCTAAGTTAATTTATTCTTAGAAATTGTGAGGTATTCTTTAATCAAACGATTGAAATTGAGTAGACTAAATAAATAATCATACATTTATATGATATAAGAAAGGAGCCTTACGATTATGAAAAACTATATGATAATAAATGCAAAAATTGTAACGCCCAGCGAAGTTATAAAAAACGGATGTATACTCATTAATAATGGTATAATAGAGAGCATCGAAGAATGCAGTAAATCCTATGTAAGAACTCATTCTACGGTGTTCGATGCAAAAGGTAAGTGGCTTTTGCCGGGAATAGTAGATTTGTACAGTGATTCAATAAATAAAGAGATGCAACCTAAACATGATGTTTTTATCCCACTGAAAATGGCTTTTTTTTCTCTCGAAAATAGGCTTTTACTACATGGAATAACATCAATTTATCATTCGATAGAATTTAAGGATGATCCTATCGATACTCAAACTACAGATAAAATCATTTCAAATATAAAAGGCATTAATAATTATAAAAAATATGGACTATTAAGGCACTTTATAAATGTGAGATATGATATTACCGGGAAGAAGTTTTGTTCTAAATTGATGGAAATGATTGATTCTGAAAGTATAAATATTCTTTCACTTATTGATAACACAAAAAAGAAGGTAATTTTTGATGCAGAAGATGCTAGCAGCAAAAAGGATACACAGATAGTAGATTTTATTGATTTATTAGCTGAGAAGTCAAAAAAATACCATATACCGATGGCATCGCGTTATGATGATTCTTATGACAAGATAAATGCAATGAAAAGTAAGGGTGTAACAATCAGGGAGTTTACGACAGATGTCAAGGTGGCTCAAGCAGCAGTAAAAGAAGGCCAATACGTTGTTGCAGGAGCACCAAATATTGTAAATGAAGAATCGGGCAATGGGGATATGGGTGTTATTGATGAAATCAAGGATGGGTTTGTGAATATCTTATGTTCTGATTATGTTCCTTCGTCAATTATTCATGCAATATTTATATTGCATTATAAACATGGGATTAAGATAAACGATGCAGTAAACATGGCTACTATAAATCCTGCCAAAGCTGCAGGTATTAATGATAGCTTCGGATCAATAGAATGTGGAAAACACGCTGACTTGATTCTTGTAGGGGATCGTATACCTTTTGTTGATCAGATGTTTGTAAACGGAAAGAGAGTTTTATGTATGGAACGCAATAACCTTGTAAACAAGCAGTTATGGGCTAACGGATGGTCATAATTGCCTGCCCATTGTAATAACGTCTGAAAAAATACTTTCACACTTTGATTCATAATAGGGTCAAAAGTTACTAATGTGACTTTGACCCATCTATGTTATTGAATTAGAAGCGATTGATGTTAAATAATCAGCAGGGAAGCTGGATAACAAATTCAGTTCCTTTACCTATTTCACTATTTACTTTTATATCACCATTGTATAGATTTACAATATGTTTTACAATTGAAAGACCTAAACCGGTACCTCCCATGTCTCTAGATCTGCCTTTATCAACTCTGTAAAAACGTTCAAAAATTCTTAGTATATGCTCATTTGGAACTCCAATTCCGGTATCTTTAACGTGTATTACAACTTTCCCGCCTACATTTTGGGCATTTATTGCTACTGAACCGTTAGAAATATTGTATTTTACAGCGTTATCAACTAAGTTTAATATCAGCTGCTTCATTCTATTTCTATTTGCCTTAATAAATATTTTTTCAGAAATACTATTTATAAATACAATATTTTTTTCATTTGCTATGTTCTGCATGACTTCAAATACACTGTCTACCAGAGATTTTAAATCAACGCTTTCTAGATCGGTGTCGCTTTGCTTTGTTTCAATCTCTGACAGACATAAAATATCATTTATTAGCTCATGAAGCCGTTCTGCTTCAATGTCTATAATATCCAAAAATCTCAAAGATACTTCCGCATTATTGATTGATCCACTCTTTAGTGTTTCAATGAAGCCCCTTATAGAGGTTATTGGCGTTTTAAGTTCATGAGTCACATTAGAAACAAATTCTGTTCTCAACTGCTCAAGTTTGTGTACTATAGTAACGTCCTGAATAGAGATTATCCATCCGGAATTATCAACTTCTCCGTTATTAGATCTTATTGGAGAGGTTTTAATCAGCAAATCTTTTTCACCTAGCTTAATTTCACATTCAAGAGGTTTGTTTTGTTGCATAGACTCCTTCAGAAGAAGATTTACACGGTTATTTCTTATGTGCTCAGAGATTATATCTCCTGTAACATTAGTGTTTGTGTCTAGGCTAAGAACTGCAAAAGCTGCAGGATTAATTAATAGAATTTTCTTGCTGTTATCAACCGCTACTATGCCATAGGTGATGCTTTGTACTATTGATTCTACTTCGATTTTTTTGTTGTTTAGGTCATATACTGTTTTGTTTAGTTTTGATGCCATTTCATTAAATTGAAGTGCAAGTTGTCCTACTTCATCCTTTGAAGTTACTGATATACTTTTAGAGTAGTTTCCATTTGATATTTCCTTTGAAGCATTAATTATATCGTTAAGCGGTTGAATTACTGTTTCTGCTATCCGAGAAGAAACAATTGCACTTAAAAGTAAAGCTGATAAAATTATCAACATAGAATAATACCAGGACATTGTATCAATAGTTGTAAGTTTAGCTAAAGGAATTGATATTCGCACAATCAAATCCAATTGCTCAATAGGAATTGCCATATATAATAAATCTGATTGTAGAGTTGTACTGCTTCTGAAGTCTTTGCCTATATTTCCGGATAGAGCTATTTGAATCTCCCTTCGGGAGGTATGGTTTTCCATAGTTGAATAATCAGCTTCAGAGTCACCTAAAACCCTACCGAAATAGTCTATAAATGTTACTCTCAAATTATTATTACGAGAAGTAATATTTTGGTTATAATTAGTAGCAAAATCTTTTGCTAGCTTGTCATAGTCAATTTGAGACAAAGCCTTGCTTTGTAGTAAATAGTATTGAATTGAAAGACCTATACTTTCTAGTTTGTTTTCAACTTCTGTCTTGTAATATTTTTTTGAAAGTTGTGTGGTAAAAATAACTGTTGTTATTAATACAACTACAATTAAAACTAAATAATATTTAAAGATTTTCTTTTTCATAATTTGGTTGTTCCTTATCTTCTTTGTCACTAAAGCGGTAACCTATACCTCTGACAGTTTCTATATAAGTAGGGACATTATCATCATCTTCAATTTTTTGTCTTAGATATCTGATATGCACATCAACAGTTCTTGTTTCACCATAATAGTCGAACCCCCAAATCTTTTCTAAAAGCAATTCACGGGACATAACTATTCCTTTATTTAATACTAGTAGCTTTAATAATTCAAATTCTTTAAAAGTCATTTCAATTAGTGTCTTATCCTTGTATACTTCGTGTCTTGCAACATCAATGGTTATTTTGCCCACTTTGAATATTTCGGGGGTACTTTCCTGCGTATCTGTTTGTCTTCTGAAAATTACTTTCACCCTTGCAGTAAATTCTCTGACGCTAAAAGGTTTGGTAATGTAGTCTTCTGCACCTAGTTCAAGACCTAAAACTTTATCAAACTCATCGTTTTTTGCTGTCAGCATAATTATAGGGATTTTTTTAAAAGTAGAGTTTTCTTTAATCCTTCGGCAAAGCTCAAGGCCATCAATCCCTGGAAGCATTATATCTAGAATGAAAAGATCCGGTTTTTGGTTTTTACATTCGTCAAGCATAAATTCGCCATTGTCAAAACATTTAACGTCGTACCCATTTTCTTTTAAATTAAATCCTATTAATTCCTGAATATGTTTTTCATCTTCAACCACATAAATTAGCTTTTTTGCCATACATGCACCTTCCTATTGTTAATTGGTGTATCTACTATTTCATAGCTCGCTATTTTGTAGATGTAATATTCTCATCATTTTGGTGTAAACCTCTAGCTAAATGATCATGTTCTCCTGTAACATTATATACTACCCATTCACCAATATTTGTGGCGTGGTCAGCCATACGTTCAAGGTATTTAGCTATTAATATAAGATCTATAGCCTGTTCAACAGAATTTGAGTCATTTTTGGCAATGTTCATAAGCTCAAGTGTAATTTTCATAAATAGGTCATCAACTTCATCGTCGCTACTGCATACGGCTTTGGCAAGATCAATATCCTGTTTGATATAGGCGTCAATTGACTTGTTAACCATTCGTTTTGCCAATTCAGCCATTTTAGGTATGTCAATTAAAGGCTTTATATATTTTTGGTTGGCCATTCGTATTGTTATTTCGGCAATATCCGAAGAATGGTCGGCGATTCTCTCCATATCGGTAATAATCTTTAATGCTGCGCTTATAGTTCTCAAATCTTTTGCTAAAGGCTGTTGTCGGGCAATAAGATTCAAACAGCGTCGTTCAATTTTTTTCTCGTAATCATCAATTATATCATCATTTATTAAAATATGTCTTGCAAGGGAAATATCCTGCTTTTTTAAAGCTATTATAGTGTTTTCAATAGACTCCTCAACAAGA
>CAYXPB010000115.1:0-15360 GCA_964466645.1 uncultured Acetivibrio sp.
CAATTGATTGTAAGGTGTTTATTACTTATCAAAAAAAATGATGCTTCAGCTATGTGTTATCTAATGGATTCTTGACTCTTTTCAAAAAAGCTGATAATGTAATCACTATATAACTGCTTTTTTGAACGGAGTTGGATTTATGAATTCTAAACTGAAAGATGATATGACAGACAAGTTATTTGAAGCAATATTGCTCCTAGAAAATATAGAAGAGTGCTATAATTTTTTTGAAGATATTTGTACTGTATCTGAAATTAAAGCACTTGCACAAAGGCTTGAGGTTGCAAGCATGTTAAGGGAAGGTAAGACGTATACGGATATTAGTGAGGTTACCGGTGCGAGTACTGCTACAATAAGCAGAATTAACAGAGCCTTAAACTATGGAGCAGATGGTTATAACGCAATATTAAGCAAATTAGCAAATAAAAAAGGTTCCTAGGAAATTAATTCTTAGCTATTCCTAATTTAACTGTTGATTAAATTTAAAAAATTAGTTAAAATTGCTATAGGAACAAATAAAAGTTGGGAAGGTACAAATGTTAAGAAAATTATTTATCAGTTTGCTGATTTTATCAGCGCTGACTTCGGATGGTATTTTAAATTTAACAGAAATTTTATCTGATCCTTCCATCTTGACTAAAGAAGTAATTGATATAGTTTTAAGTTATGAAGGAGAGCTTACTGCTAAGCAAATCGAATGCTTAATTGGGTGTTTAAGTGAAAAGCATGAATTTAAGGCAAGTTCTGCTTCTTTTTCTGATGTAAAATTTAGTAATGGCATATTTATTTCAAATTCAGATAAAACAAATATAAAGTCATGGTTGGCAGCTACCAATAAAACATTTAAACCGATTGTATTGATGACGTTTTTGTTTTTTGCTTTTATTGCTGCGTCTAAAATAATAAAAAAAGTTATTATCTTTTGTCATTCGGATATTTCTCCTCCGCTTTGCTACAATTAAATAATGCATATGAGTTCCCTAAAGGGAAATAATTGCTTTTTCGAGAAATGTAGAGTTCACTCTATTTAGATTAGGGGTGATAAGGTGCTGTATATTATTGTAATGTTTTTTGCGATTTTAATTGGAATAATTGTTAGTTACAGTAATGGAAGCAGGCCGAGTTTTGATAATATAAAGTTCGAAAACTCATGGATGTTGTTACCGGCTGTGGCCCTGCAAATTTTATCTTCTATTTCAGAAGTAAGGGGATATAAGTTTGGAACCTTTATTACATTGATAGTCAATGGTACGATATTTTGCTTAGTATTTTTGGTTATTTGGTTTAATAGAAGATATGTGGGACTGTGGTTTATTGGATTAGGCGCTTTGCTTAATGCTTTGGTAATGCTGTTTAATGGAGGCAGGATGCCGGTTGATATGAGTCTTTTAGGCAATGAAGCTTATATGACTAAGGCTCTCGACTTAATGCTAAAAGGAGCAGACAACAAACATGTAGCTTTAGATGCGGCAACAAAGATTCCTTTTTTAGCAGACATAATAAGCGTTCCTGGCTTTATAGGTTTAGGAATGCCTGTGATTAGTATTGGAGATATTATTGTAGCAGTAGGGTTATTTTTGTTATGTTTGAAGTTTATGCTGAAACCACGAAAGATAGGAATCTAGCTTTGATTAAGAATTAAACTTAAAGGTATCAGAGCCCTTTTAGTGATTATTGATAAATAATATTTGGAGGTTTTTAAATATGAAAAAGTTAATCGAGAAAATTATTGGAAGTTATAGTGACAGAGAGCTTAAAAGAATTATGCCTCTTGTGGATAAGATAGATAGTTTAGAAGAAGAGATTAAGGCTTTAAGCGATGATCAACTTAAAGGTAAAACACAGGAATTTAAAAAGAGAATTGAAGATGGAGAGACTCTAAACGATATTCTTCCTGAAGCTTTTGCGGTTATGAGGGAAGCATCTTGGAGAGTTCTTGGAATGAGACACTTTAAAGTTCAGCTTATCGGAGGTATTGTACTTCATCAGGGAAGGATAGCTGAAATGAGAACGGGGGAAGGAAAAACCCTTGTTGCTACACTTCCTGTTTATTTGAATGCGCTTCAAGGTGGAGGTGTTCATGTTGTAACGGTGAATGACTACCTAGCAAAACGTGATAGCGAGTGGATGGGGAAAGTATACAATTTTCTTGGATTGTCTGTTGGTCTTATTGTTCACGGCCTTGACAACAAAGAAAGAAGAGAGGCGTATAATTGCGATATTACCTATGGTACCAATAATGAGTATGGATTTGATTACCTGAGGGACAATATGGTTATTTACAAGGAAGATATGGTGCAGAGGGAATTGCATTATGCCATAGTGGATGAGGTGGACAGTATCCTTGTGGATGAAGCAAGAACACCTCTTATAATATCGGGACAAGGAGACAAGTCTACCGAGCTATACAAGGTTGCAGATTCTTTTGTAAGACGACTAAGAGTAAAGGTATTTACTCAGCTTAATGATAAAGAGGATTCCGATAATATAGACGCTGACTATATTGTTGATGAAAAGGCTAATACTGCAGCATTGACAGCGCAAGGTGTTAAAAAGGCAGAGGCATTCTTTGGAATTGAGAATCTTTCTGATTCAGACAACCTTACAATTTCGCATCACATAAATCAGGCTTTAAGAGCTCATGGCATTATGAAGTTTGACAAAGATTATGTTGTCAAGGAAGGAGAAATTATAATTGTTGATGAGTTTACTGGACGTTTAATGTACGGAAGACGTTATAGTGATGGATTACATCAAGCAATAGAGGCCAAAGAGGGAGTTAAAGTTGAAAGAGAAAGCAAAACTCTTGCTACCATTACATTCCAGAACTATTTCAGAATGTACACTAAGCTATCCGGTATGACAGGTACGGCTCTTACAGAAGAACAGGAGTTTCAGGATATTTATAAGTTAGACGTTATTGTGATTCCGACCAATAAAACGATTGCCAGAGTAGACTATAATGATGTTGTATATAAGAATGAGGTAGGTAAGTTTAATGCCGTTATAAACGATATTGTTGAGTGTCATAAAAAAGGACAACCTGCCTTAATAGGTACTATATCTATTGATAAATCAGAATTACTAGGTTCGATGCTCAAAAAGAGAGGCATTCCTCATCAGGTATTGAATGCTAAGTACCATGATAAGGAGGCAGAAATTATAGCACAGGCAGGAAAATTTGGAGCAGTTACTATCGCTACAAATATGGCTGGTCGTGGTACAGACATAATGTTAGGTGGTAACCCGGAATATATGTCGAAACAAGAAATGAGAAAAAAAGGATATCATGATGAATTAACAAACCAAGCAACGGGTTTTAATGATACAGATGATCAAGAAATACTAGCAGCAAGAGCGGTATATAGACAATTGTATGAGGGCTTCAAGGAAACTACTAATAAGGAGAGAGATAAGGTTGTTGAAGCTGGTGGACTTCATATAATAGGTACTGAAAGACACGAGTCAAGACGTATAGATAATCAGTTGAGAGGTAGGGCAGGTCGTCAGGGTGATCCGGGGTCTTCAAGATTTTATATATCCTTAGAAGACGATTTGATGAGGCTTTTTGGTTCAGATAGACTGCAAGGAATGGTTAATATTTTACGCCTTGAGGAGGATCAACCGATTGAGGCAAAGATGCTTTCAAACCAAATTGAAAATGCTCAGAAAAAGGTTGAAGGAAGAAACTTTGGAATAAGAAAGAACGTATTGCAGTACGATGATGTAATGAATAAACAGAGAGAAGTAATATATGCGCAAAGAAGAAAAGTTTTAGACGGGGAGAGTATTAAGGACAGTTTCTTAAAAATGTTTGCAGGCATAGCTGATGATACAGTGCACCTGTATTGCAGTGAAAGTCCGCACCCTGATTACTGGGATTGGGCCAGCATTAGGGCTTATGCAGAAGGGGCCTATGTTCCGGTAAATGCTCTGAATTATTCAAAAGATGATATGGAAGGTCTTACAAAAGAAGACTTAAAAGAAAAGATTTTAGAGCTGATTACAAAAAGATATGAGGATAAAGAAGCTGAATTGGGTTCTGAACTTATGAGAGAGCTTGAAAGAGTTATTCTCTTAAGGATAGTTGACCAGAAATGGATGGATCACATTGATGCTATGGATCAGCTCAAACATGGAATTCATTTGAGATCTTACGGTCAGAGAGACCCTGTTATTGAGTATAAATTCGAAGGCTTTGATATGTTTGAGGAAATGAATAAAAATATCCAGTTTGATGCAGTTAAAGTGATTTTAAATACACATATAAATCGAGAGCAAGAGGCACCTCAGCGTGAAAAGGTTGCTGAGCCTATAGAAGCATCCCATGGAGATGAAGCTAAAAAGCCGGTTGTCAAGAGTCAGAAAGATAAAGTGGGCAGAAATGACTCGTGCCCTTGCGGTAGCGGCAAAAAATATAAAAAGTGCTGTGGTATAAATGAATAATTGATTTATTTAAAATTGTGATGGTCGTGAGGTCATCACAATTTTAATATTAATTTGTATGTTGGAATAAATTGAAAGAAGGCTTTGGGATTTTAGGTGATTCACAAAAAATAGCTGGTCAATTGCTATAATAAAAAATCTGATTTACATTTTTGCACTGCAAAATAATTTTCCTGTGTTTGAAAGCTTTTAAGCTTTCATGATGGGCTTTATGACTTAAATATTGTATAGGTTATTTTTTGAAATGACCTTAATGTTTGGCATTATGTTTATAATCAATTTTACCGATGATATGAGGGGAAACAGTATGAATTACAATGAAGCATTAAACTATATTCACGGAACTTTGAAGTTTGGAATAAAACTCGGACTTGAAAGTATTGAGACTTTGCTTGGCTTGATGGGCAATCCTCAGGACAAACTTAAGTATGTTCATGTGGCGGGAACTAACGGAAAAGGTTCAACAGTTGCATTTATTAGTAGTGTGTTGATTGAAGCTGGATTTAAAGTTGGTATATTTACATCTCCAAGCCTTGAACGTTTTAATGAAAGGATCAAAATAAATAATGATGAAATTAATGGAGATGATCTTGCAAGGATAACCTCTTTTGTCAAGGAAAAAGTTGATATTATGATTTCAGAATATAATGTCTATCCAACAGAGTTTGAAATTGTTACAGCAATTACATTTGAGTATTTTTATGAAATGAAGTGTGATATAATTGTTTTGGAAGTTGGTCTTGGCGGAAGGTTTGATGCTACAAATGTTATAAAGGAGTCTTTAGTATCGGTTATTACAGCCATTAGCTATGATCATATGGACAAACTTGGAGACACTCTTGAAAAGATAGCTTTTGAAAAAGCTGGAATTATCAAGTTTGGATCTGATGTAGTTGCTTTTTCCCAGAAGGACAGTGTTTTAGAAGTAGTTAGCCAAGTGTGTAAAGAAAAAAACGCAGAATTATTCACAGTGGGTTTTCAGAGTGTCAAAATGGGAGTTTATTCAATAGAGGGACAGGAATTTGAGTTGAATAATTTGAGTTCTTTGAAGATATCACTTTTAGGAGAGCATCAAATAAAAAATGCTGTTGTTGCTGTGCGTGCTCTCGAAATACTGAGGGGCAAAGGATATGAAATATCCGAAGACAGTATTAGAAAAGGTTTGGCGAATACAAAATGGCCAGGAAGACTTGAGGTTTTGAGTAAGCAGCCTGTTTTTCTGATAGATGGTGCTCATAACGGAGAAGGTGCAGAGGTTTTAGCAGACGTTTTAAAAGCATATTTTCCCGGAAAGAAGATTTTATTTATTATTGGTGCACTTAAGGATAAGGATATCGCCTCCATTGTTACGCCAACTTTGCCCATAGCATCGGAATATATAACAGTGACACCAGACAGCAATAGGGCATTATCTTCGAAAGATATGGCAGAATTTCTTTTGAAGTATTGTAAAAATGTCTCAGTTAGTGATACAATTGAAGAGGCCGTTAAAACAAGTCTGACCCGAATTAATTCTGATGTTGATGTGATTTGTGCATACGGTTCACTTTATTATATAGGGAAAATCAGAAAGTTTTTTAAGGGATAATAATAATTTATGAGGTGGATATATGACTGATTTTAAACAGGAGTTAAAGAGCTATTCACCAATAGATCTTGACAGACTTCTAAAAACTAATTTAGATATGCCAGATAACTTAAAAAATTCAGTTTTACTATATAACAAAGCGCTAGCTAATATGCGTATAAAAAGTGAGGATATAGCAATAATTGAGCTGAAAAAGGCTATTTCTCTTAACCCGGATTTTTGCGAGGCAATAAACCTACTTGGATTAATATATGCCGGTATAGGTGAGCTTAATAGGGCAAGAGATTGCTTTGAAAAAGTTCTTAGTTATGACCCGAATGACAAAAAAGCCTTAGAATATATAAAGATTTTAGATCCTAATTATTTTAGTTCCGGGAATGTTAAGGAAAAACATAAGGAGAAAAAGGAAAACAAAAAAGCTCCTGTAGCAAACAAAAACAAGAAGGCCCAACATGGTTCTAAATCAGAGAAATCGTTGGTTCCCATTTTAAATTTAATTAAAACCGATGCAGCTAAATATATTATAGGGTTTCTTGCAGGTATATTGGTATTCTTTTTAATTACTATGATTGTAAATTCCGAAGGGCCCGCATTAGATGTTTCTAATGTGCCTGAGGATAAATATATAAATGAAAGTGAAGAATATGAGAAAAAATATAACGAATCGCTTTTGGAAAATAAAGCTCTACTCAAACAATTAGAAGACTTGAATAAAATAGCTCAAAACTATACAAATCTATCTCGTCTATTTGAGATCGATAAGCAGGTCTCAGAAGGAAATTATGTTGAAGCCGCGGATATGATAGTTGATTTCAAAGAGGTTGAACTTAATGATAAAGAAAAAGAAAAGTATAATAGTTTGCGGAACCGTGCAATGGAAAAAGCGGCTCAGGAAAGATATAATGAAGGAAGAGAGTTATATAAAAAGAAGCAGTTTACTGAGGCCCTTGAGCACTTTGACAAGCTGATGACCTATGTTGATGAGTGGAAATATTCAAATGCAACAATATACTATATGGGTGTATGCCATCAGGAATTAAATAACAAAGACAAAGCTATAGAAGCTTTTAACAGAGTTATAACCAAATATCCGTCGAGTTCTTTTGCAGGCTACTCTAAAAACAGAGTAAACAGTATAAGTTCTAAGGGCTAAATGCTTTTTTAACAAAAAATATATCGCTGCGAAAGCCTAGAATAAAAGCGATAAGTTTAGTATGAAGATAAGCAGTAAAAATGTACTTGTCTCTTTAGCCATATGTTAGAGATCATTTAATGAGGGCGTTTCATCGCTTAAAATTAACGTTTGATATACAGTTTGCCCAGGTAAAACTTTAATATAATGGGATTGATATTTTATGTTGTTTTTAATTTGTGCGTATATAATATAATATCCCGGAGGAATATCTTCTATGGCAAAGCTACCGTTACAGTCAGAATTTGTTTCACATACAGGAAGACCACATTTGTGTCCAAAATAAAGATATATACTTACGTATTGAAGAACTTCATTATCTTTCTTCTGAAGGGTAATTCCTGTGATTTTTCCAGAGTAGTCAACTTTTTTATTGTCAACATAAACATTTACATTTTGAGTATTTAATTGTACCGGGTTTACGTCAACTTTTTGTTCCTGATCAAGGTCTTGGGAGTTGTACTGGAAACTGTCATTCTCATAGCATTTATTGTTGTTGGGGACTTTAAGTTCGCCTGTTTTTCCTTCATGTAATATATTCTCTGGTTTCATGTTTGCACCTCATTTCTACAATAAAGTATAAATGTATTAATTTTTGTGGAAGAGGGGAGAGTTTATCTCCCCTCTTAATAGCAATTTAAAACAATTATCTTTTTTTGCCTTGTTCTATTCCTAGTTCAGCTTCTGCGTAAGCGCCTGATCCGCTTTTAGCTTTGTTTTCAGCTTCAGCTTCGTTTTCAGCATCGTTTTCAGCAGTTTGGCCTTGAATCTGTTTTTGTGTCAAAACGTTGTAGTTGATTTGTTTGTTGACCTGATTCTGGCTGTGGAATTCCTTCTCTTTTATATCCACATCCTGTTCAGCATCTTGTTTAGCTTTGAGTTCAGCTTCAAGTTCAGCTTTTAATTGAGCTTTTAGTTCGTTTAAATCGATATCTAGCATGGTTATTGCTCCTTTCAATTATTTTGATTATTTTGCCTTACAATTTATTATATTCTTTATGTAAACAAAGGTTACAATTATTACCCTTGAATTTTGTAAGCGAGTTTTCCTATAAATTACAATATATTGCAGCTGCTAATTTGATATGGTGTTATAAATCCGTTATTATGAATTAGAATTCTTTGAAAACTAGTTTGCATTAAATAGGTTAAGAGAGTGACAGCAGTTTGTAAACAAGTTCTGAATAGTAGGGAGTGTTTTGTATGAGAACAAAGGTGCCTTTAGAAGAAATTGAAGCAAGAATGGAACGTTTTAGAAACATAATGAATGTGTCCGATACTGAATGGCAGGTAGCAGTGTTTTTTAGTAAGATTAATCTTTATTATTTTACAGGAACAATGCAAGAAGGAATGCTTATAATTCCAAGAGACGGTGCTGCTGTTTTATGGGTTAGAAGAAGCTTTGAAAGGGCTTTAGATGAATCCTTGTTTAAAGATATCAGACCCATGAACAGTTTTCGTGATGCTCAAGGAACATTAGGAAGGGGTAAGCTGCCAGCAAGAGTGCATATGGAAACAGAAATAGTTCCGTTAGCTTTATATCAAAGATTTCAAAAATACTTTCCCTTTGAGGAATTAAAATCAGTTGACCCATATATTTCTTCTATAAGATCTATTAAAAGCCAATATGAGCTATCACTAATGGAGAGGTCCGGAAAGGTACACCAAAAGGTTTTAGAGGAGAGAATACCCGAAATGCTAAGAGAGGGTATGAGTGAGGCCGAGCTTGCGACACAACTGTTTGCAGTGTTGATGGAAGAGGGATATCAGGGAATTACTCGGTTTGGAATGTTTGATACAGAAATGATATTAGGCCATATAGGATTTGGAGAAAGCTCTATTTATCCTTCGTACTTTAACGGACCGGGAGGAAACTATGGATTAGGTGCAGCGGTACCTGTATTTGGTAGCCGCGAAAGGAAGCTGCCAAAAGGCGATCTGGTATTTATCGACATAGGTTGCGGTGTGGAGGGATATCACACAGATAAAACCATGACTTATATGTTTGGAAGGTCTCTTAGTGAAAGTGCTATTAATGAACACAAAAGATGTGTTGAAATACAAAATGAAATAGCAAGTATGTTAAAACCCGGTGAAATACCCTCAGAAATATTTAGAGTTGTAATGGGTAAGCTTAGTGATGATTTTCTAACAAATTTTATGGGGTTTGGTGAAAGAAAGGTAAAGTTTTTAGGTCATGGCATAGGGCTTGTTGTGGATGAATTACCTGTAATTGCAAAGGGGTTTGACGAACCTATTCAAACAGGTATGGTATTTGCTGTTGAACCGAAGAAAGGAATAGAAAGTATTGGAATGGTCGGAATTGAGAATACGTTTCAGGTTACTTCTAAGGGTGGTCGTTGTATTACTGGTGATAATCCTGGACTTGTCCCAGTTTATTAGAAGAATGTGAGACTAATCACTGGTTTAGTGGGATGAATTAACATGTAAAAGGATCGCTTTTATATGAATTTTATTGACTAATATGCCGATAATTATTATGTTTGGATTGAAAATTATAAGAATATAAGGTATTCTTATAATATAAAAAATACTAGGGGGTTAAGAATTTTTATGAAAAAATTAGGTATTTATTTAACGGTTTTTTTATTTGCTGTCACAGCATTTGCAACTGTAGCTAATGCAGATGCAAATATAACTGAGAGTCCGGATGTTAAAATTGTAATTGAAGGCGAAAAGGGTACATATAATGATGTTACAATAATTGCAGACGGAAGGACTTTGCTACCTTTGCGTGAAGTGCTTACAAACCTTGGAGTTAAAAATGATGACGAGCATATAATATGGGATGGTACCAAAAGAAGCGTTACTGTAAAAAAAGACGATAAAGTAATATATCTTGAAGTTGGCAAAACAGTTGGAACTATTAATGGAAGCGAAATTGCTATTGATGTAGCTCCGATTATTTATCCTAAAAACAACAGAACATACATTCCAGCCAGATTTGTGGCAGAGAGCCTTGGAAAGGAAGTAGTGTGGGATGCTACCACAAGATCTGTTTTAATTACTGATAAAGCTAATTTTAGCGAAATAAAAGATATAATTACAAAGTCAAGGGAAACTATGAAGGATGTTAAAAAGTATGGATTCGGATTGAAAATGGATGTTAATGTATCTCAAGATGAATTTAAAATGGATTATGATATTGACATGACTGCTAAAGTAGATCAAATAGCCAAAGCCGTTCATATGTCTACAGTTATGGATATGTTCGGTGCTAAGATGGAATCAGAGTCTTACTTAAAAGATGGCAGTGCCTATTCCAAGGACACAACAACAGGTAAATGGTCAAAAGAAGAGTTGAGTGCAAGCGAATTTGATGAATTATTTGCAAATAATAGTGAAATAAACAACATGAAAGATGAAGATATCAATAAACTGTCTGCTGGTATGATAGTTGCTAAAAGTGATAATGCTGATGAAATTCTTATAAAAGGCGATGTTATGGCATCTGATTTTATGAATGGATTTAGCAATGGTTTAGCTGCAACAGGAAGTATTACAGATGGACTTAATATGGATAACTTCTATATGGAAATGACTTTTGATAAAAACACCTATTACTTGAAAGGTATGAAAATGAGTTTTGAAGGTGAAATACAAGAAGAGTCAGGGAAAGGTCAATTGGGGTTGAGTATTGATCTTAGTATCTCAGACTACAATGGAGATTTTGAGATTACTGTACCTGAAGAAGCTTTGAAAAGCAGTAACTAGAAATAAATAAATAGTGTTAAAAGTACTAGGAAAATATATAAAGCTATTGTATAATTAACTGGGATATTAAGTGTTATGTTCTTAATATTCGTAAAGTTAAGCTACAATAGCTTTATTAAATCTATAGAAAATCAGTGCATAATATAGTGATTAAGGTGTTTCAAAAAAATTCATTAGTCAATGTATATAGTTTCAACCCAATAAAATCAGCTTTTTTGAAACACCCATTGACCAGTTATTTTTTAGGAATCACCTAAAACAAAGTTTTGATGTTTTAGTCCTTAAAAAATAGTAAAATTTTGACGAGTGGATACAAAATTTGAACTATATTGCGAATTATTATATACACTGAATAATTTATATTGCCAAGAAAATATATAGGTTTGAATTTGCAATTTGTAATATATTTTTTTTGAATCAGGTTAACTCTAAATTTTAGTGGGTTTAATCAATAAATGATCTTAAATGAAGCACTAACAAGTTTATTTGAAACATTTAGTTATGAATAAAACTTTATATAAAATCAATAAATTTTTATTGTGGTTTTGCTTGAAAATAGAGATAATATAATAAAGAAATATTATTTTATATGATTGGTAATAAGATATATGTTTATGCGAGGTCACATATTAAGTACGGTTGAGTAATTTACTACTATTAGCCGATTTAAGGGGGTGCTCTATGCAAGAATCGTCTTCATTCAATAATATGCAGCAAGATTTTACAATACATGATACCCTGACAGGAGCGTATTCTCGAGCACTATTAAATGAGCAGTTTCCCGATGAAGTAGAGAGGTGTTCTCGCTACGGCATACCTCTGTCTTTATGTTTAATAGATATTGATTATTTTAAAAGTATAAATGATGCCTATGGTCACATTCGTGGTGACCAAGTTTTACAAACCTTTGTAACACGTTTGAATTCATTGATGAGAAAATCGGATATTTTATTCAGATATGGTGGGGATGAATTTGTATTATTAATGATGAATACCCACAAAAAGCAAGCAGTATCTCTTACTAACCGGCTATTAGATAAAATCAGAATGGTTCCTTTTTCTGGTGATCCTCCGCTTAATATTTCGCTAAGCATAGGTGTTGCGGGCTATCCTGATGATGCTTCGGATGCTGAGGATATGTTCAACATAGCAGACCGTCGCTGTTATGAGGCTAAGCGCAGAGGCCGTGGTCAGGTTGTTGGAGAAACCTATGAGTTTCAAAATGACATAGTGTTTAATGAGTTGTCACGGTTGATTGAAAGGGATGAAGCCCTTTCTAGGTTGAATTGCTTTTTTGAGCTTTTACCGGAGAGGGGAAGAGGTGTTTTAAGTATAGTAGGTCCTCAAGGATCCGGAAGAACTAGTTTTCTCTCAAAGATTGAAGCTACCGCTAAAATGAGTAATTATGAAGTTTTGTTTCTCACTGCTAAATATGAACTGAAATCAAAGGCGTATGGTCTTTTAGCAGAAGTAGAAAGTAAAAGTTTTGACTTTACTAAGTTTAATACGGAGGAATTTGAGGATTCGATAATAAAAATACTTCAGGAGAAGAATAAGTCAGGATTCATAATTGTCCTTGATAATCTTGCTTTTGTTGATCATGCAACTTTGAATTTGTTAAGGAACTTTATAATGGGGATCAGACTTCCATGTTTCGGACTGGTATATTCCTCTGAACCTGATACTACAAGAAATTTTGAGTATTTAACTGTGCCGCTTGTAGATACTATTTATATGAAACCCTTTTCCCCAAAAGGTGTCAATATATTTGTAAGAAGTATTTTGTCTTGGGATCCGCCGGCTGCGTTCTTAGACTGGCTGTATACCCAAACTATGGGATACCCCAAATTGTTGAGTGAAAGCCTTTCGTACTTGATTGAGAAGGGAACAATAAAGAAAAATGGTGAGCATCAATGGTTGATTGAATCAAATTATGTTACCATAGCACTCCGCAAAAGTTTCGCTAGGTTTGGCAAAATGCCACAAAACAATTTGCCATCTTTTTTAACTGAGTTTATTGGCAGAGAACCTGAAATAAGTCAGATTAGCTTGTTACTGGATAAAAGTAGATTAGTTACTCTTGTTGGCCCCGGAGGAATAGGGAAAACTCGTTTGGCATTGCAAGTAGCATCTATGCGCCTGAACGACTTTGAGGATGGTGTTTTTTTTGTGTCTCTTGCATCAGTTACAAAACCTGATTTGGTAGTTTCCTCTATTGCTAAGTCAATGGATATAGTTGAAACATCTGGACAATCTATATTGGAAGCAATGAAAAGTGCACTTAAAGATAAGCATAGGTTGATTATTATAGATAACTTTGAGCAGGTTATTGCTGCTGCACCAAAGATAGCTGAGCTTCTTGCATCTGCAAGGTTGGTTTCAGTTATGGTGACTAGCCGCGAAGCACTACATATTTCCGGCGAGCATGTATTTAATGTACCGACTTTGGCAATTCCGGAACTTGAGCAGAGAGATTGCCTTGAAAGGATGATGCAGCAGTCTGCAATAGCTTTGTTTGCATCTCGTGCCCAAGCTGTTGAGTACAACTTTGTTCTTACAAAAGACAATATAGGTCAAGTTGCAGAGTTATGTGCCCGCTTAGATGGGATTCCTCTTGCAATAGAACTAGCAGCTTCTAATGTGGGGCGTATTTCATTGACAGAAATGTTAGAGCAAAGCAGAAACCGGTTAAAGTGGCTCAATAATGGGCCAAGAGATTTGCCTTCACGGCATAAGACTTTGAGAAGCACAATAGAGTGGGGATATAGTTTGTTAAGCGCAAACGAACAGCAGTTGTTTATGGGCCTAGGTGTGTTTGTTGGTAGGTTTACTAAGGATGCAGTTAATAAGGTATTGTCACAAGAAATTAAGCTTGATAATAGTACAGATGAGTGCCTGTTTTCTCTTTTAGATAAGAGTTTGATTAAAAATATAACCGAAAGTTCTAACAAAGAAGAATATTGTTTTGAAATGCTTGAGACCATTCACGAGTTTGCGGTGGAGTGTTTGCAATCAAGTGGGAAAAAGGCCGTCTTGGAAAAAAAACATGCTGATTACTATAAATCCTTAGTAGAAGAGGTCGTAGAAAAAATGAGCGGGCCTGAGCAATATTTATATCTAAATAGGCTTGAACGCTCCTATTTAAATATTTTGGCAGCTATTGAGTGGGCAAGGAAAAATGGAAAAATTGAATTGGAAGTAGATTTGGTAGTTGGTCTTGGAGCTTATTGGGAGCTCAGAGGACGCTGGAGTGAAGGCAGACTGATAATGAGTAATATTGTAGATAGGTGTGCTAAGAGTCTTAAATCAAAGGAATTTGCCATGATATATCATTGGCTCGGCAGATTAGTTCAATTGGAGGGAGAGTGTAAGAAATCAATTGAACTGCTTAATACTGGGCTTGAAATTAGCAGAATGAATAAAGACAGAATTGGAGAGGCATATATCTTACATAAATTAGGTTGGGTTTATTATGTTTACGGAGACCAAAAGAAGATTGAATATTTGTGGAACAAGAGCTTATCTTTATTTAGAGAGGTCGATTATAAGCCGGGAGTAGTTGTTATTTTGCAGGATCTTTGTTATATAAAATACTATGAAGGTGATTTTAATCTGGTTGAAGAATATTCAAATGAAAGTTTGAAGATTTGCAAGCAGTTAGGAGACAAGAGAGGGATTTCAACTGCGCTTAATAGGCTTGGAAGATTGGCTAGAGGTAAAGGTAATTATGAACATGCGGAAAGGTTGTTTAAAGAGCATCTAATTGCCTGCGAGGAGCTTAAGGATAATACAGGAAAAGTTGGAACACTAAAATGTCTTGCAGAGTTAGCTCGTTCGGAACGTAAATTCAGCTTAGCAACCGAATATTACAAAAAGTGTTTAAAACTTGCTCAAGAGATAGGATATAAAAGCTTTGTAGCAAGTTCTCTAAAAGATTTAGGAGAGATAGCAAGATGCCAAGGTGAGTTTAAATTGGCAAAGGAGTTGTATGATGAGAGTCTTGCAATATCTCTTGAGGCAAATGATAACGGTGAAAGAATGTGGATATATAGAAATATGGCAGAATTAGAAATGTATCAGGGAAATCACGACAAAGCAGGAGATTTGTATAAAAAAGGTTTGGAAGTGTTTTGTGATTATAATCAGAGAAATGCGTTGTTTGCTATGCTGGCTTTAGAAGGTGTTGCAGGTTTGGCGGCACTTAAGGGCAAACTTGTTGAGGCAGCGACGCTTTTTGGAACTACCGATAAATTGTTTGAATCTAATGGCAAGCTTATTTCAAAGGATGATGCCGATGACTATAAGAGGCGTTTTGTAGAGGTTCAAGCAAAGCTAGATATTGATGCCTTCAATTTAGCATGGAATGAAGGACGTTCCATGTCCTTAGAAGCTGCTATGG
>CAYXPB010000116.1:0-15258 GCA_964466645.1 uncultured Acetivibrio sp.
ATGAAGGAATAGAAAAGGGAATACAAAAAGGAATACAAAAAGGAATAGAAAAAGGTGAATTGAAAAATCAGCAAAGGTTAGCATTAAAACTTTTAAAAAAGAAGTTAAAGGATATTCCTTCAGATATTGAAGAAACAATTAATTGTATTGACGATATTGATGTCTTAGAGAAGGTTATAGATAATATTTTTGATATTAATTCAGTAGATCAGGTTAAGGAAATGCTTAAAAAGGATTAAAAATACCAACGTAAGTTATTATTTTATTAATGCAATAATAAAACCACTAAGGGCTTATTAAAGTGATCCTCGGTGGTTTTATTTATAATTACCGTCATTTCTGACGGTAGGAGTTTGTTTGTTTTTTATCCTTATTCAAACCTAAGTCAATTATTATTTTACCGTCCTCAAAGGTAAACAGTTTCAAATTATGTGGGTTCATCTGTATCCTGTTATCCACAATGTTTGTCCTGCGATACACAGAAAGTACCAGGCCGATAAGTATCATGTTTGATATAAATCCCATACCACCAAAGGAAATAAACGGTAGAGTGACAGAAAAGAAGGGGGTAAAAATACCTAAATTTGAGATAATAAATAGAAAAAACTGGCCTGTAAGTGCGATACATGCTGAAAGTGATAACAAATAACCAAAGGAATTCTTCTGTTTAAATACCGACATGAACATTCGGACTATAAGTATAGACACAATTCCGACTATAATCAGTCCAGCTGCAAAGCCTAGTTGACCGATTATATAGGTTAAAGAAAAGTCTGTATTCCAGCATGGAAGTATCTGATGAATAGGCATATTTTCGATGTTTCCTTCCAAGGCTGCTTTGCCGAAAGGTTGAGGTGCTTGGAGTATTCTTTTTACCATTATACCTAAATATCCCTGCCCGTTTGGATCAAGTTTTGGATTTATAATTGATAGAATTCTGTAAATTTTATCGGGTGATTGTAAAAGTATAAATAAAATTGACAAAATAAAAGTCATTATAGTTGGAATGTATACAATTGAAAGACTAATCTTTTTGTTCCCAATAAAATAACCTTTTACAATTGCAATTGTCAATACCATCAAGCAGGCTACAGAAAGCAAAACAAAAGTTGAAACTCTTGGAGCAATTAGGCAAAGAAAAGCAGCTCCTCCATAATATAATCCGCATGTAATTATACCAAAGTAACCTTTACATTTAAGGCTGTATATAACTCCTGCAAAAATGGGGATAAAAAGCAAAGCAAAATAATAAATATGTGGATAAGTTCCGCAATAAGGCTGTGAAAAATAAAAATAAACTATAGCTATTCCAAAAAGCGTAAAATATAAAAGTCTTGAATAGAGTGCTATAAGCGTATAATCTAAAAAGTATGCAAAAGCGAAGGCAAATAGCCCAATTGGTGCATATATAAGAAACTTTAAAAAACTACTCGAACCCTGTGTGCTTACTCCTGAAATCAAGAACTGTAAAGCCCCGCCTATCAAAACCAAAATTGCAACCAGTGAAAGTATAGACCATTCTGTTTTAGGTCTATGTGCTTTATCCAACTCTTTCCCCACCAAAACTGGGTCACCCATCTGTTCTATAGCCTTTGCCGTTGCATCTTCCGCACTAAAACCCAATTTAATATAATGGATTTTTTGTTCCTCAATATGGTCGGTCAGTTCATTAACTATGCTTTTGTGGATGCTTTTATAACGTATCTGATTACAAGCTGTTTGTAAAAACTCCTGTATAGTCTCATTATGCTCTGACATAGCTATGACCTCCTAATACTTGGTTTACCGCAGCAGTATACGCCTTCCATTCAGTTTTCTTTTCATCTAGCATTTTCCTGCCGCCTTTTGTGAGTCGATAATACTTTCGTGGTCGAGCGCTATCTGTTTTTGTATCATAGGACTCTATCATGTTTTGTTGTTCTAATGTATGAAGCAGCGGATAGAGTGTACCGGCCTTAAGGGTAAATATGTTCTGAGACCGCTTTTCCAACTCCTCAATCATTTGATATCCGTACATATCAGTGTTTTCAAGCAGTCTAAGTATTAGCATGGTGGTACTACCTGTCATAAGGCTTTTGTCTATTTTCATTACATCACTCCCTTATATATCCATCATCTACATATAACATTATATATAGATGGTCGATATATAGTCAATAGTAAAATAAAATTTTAAAATATTAATCTAAGATGTGATGAAATCCTTCAAAAATGCAAGTGTTTATAATATAATAAATTTGATTTACAATTTAACTAAGAAGATTGGTGATATAGATGCAGTTTGGATTTGGAATAGGTACAAAAGTTTTATTTGGTAAAGGCTGTTTGATTGCTAATAAGGCTTTAGTGAACAAGTACGGCAAAAGAGCTCTAATTGTCACAGGCAAAAAATCTGCAAAAGCCAGTGGAGCTTTAGCTCATGTGGAAGAAATACTAACGGAATACAGTATAGATTATTCCGTATATGATGGAGTTGAGAACAATCCTTCCCTAGAAAATGTCGCAGAAGGAGGAAAGGCAGCTAAAGCGTTTAAAGCCGATTTTATTATTGGTATTGGCGGTGGTTCTCCCCTTGATGCATCAAAAGCAGTTGCTGTATTGGCGGTAAATAATATTGAACCTTTAGACCTTTATAAAAATGTATTTGCAAACAAACCGCTGCCCATAGTTGCAATCCCAACTACAGCAGGAACAGGAAGTGAAGTGACACCCTATTCAATACTAACTAGGAACGACATGAACACAAAGATGAGTTTTGGTAACGATGACACTTTTCCTAAGCTTGCCTTTATAGATGCAACCTATACAAACAGTATGTCCTACGATACTACTATAGACACCGCTGTTGATGCCCTATCCCATGCTATGGAGGGCTACTTAAGCAAAAGAAGTACCCCAGTGAGTGATATACTGGCATTAGAGGCGATGAAAGTATTTTCAGAATGTACTAAACCATTAATTGATAACAACATTGACTTCGAGATAAGAGAAAAGCTTCTCTACACTTCCATGCTTGGAGGAATGGTCATTTCACATACCGGGACAACAATTATACATGGCTTAGGATACTCCCTGACTTATTTTAAAGATATCCCTCATGGAAGGGCAAACGGATACTTTATGAGAGAATATCTAAAATACAATTATGAAGCAGTACCTGAGAAAACAAATAAAATATTGAAACTCTTTAAAGTGTCATCTATAGACGAGTTTGGAGATATAATAGACAAAATGATAAATAACAATTCAACCCTAAACCTTGAAGAAATAAGCAACTATGCAGCCCTAACAATGAAACAAAGAAGTACATCATATAATGCAAGACAAGTTGATGAGTCTGACCTAATAAACATACTGAAAAAAACTTTTCAGAGATAAAAGGAATACACAATTAAGCAGATGCTCACACAAATTAAAAATCCCCAACCCCAATGCTCCTTTCACCCAAAAGGTCTTGAGTAGTAAATTAAATAGGAGTTACAAAAAGGCCAGTTACCCATAAAGTAACTGACCCGTTTATATACCACAAAGTAAAAAGCAGCTCCCTAAGAGCCTATTTCAACTTACTCCCGCACTCAGGACAAAAGTCTGTATCAGCAACAATAGTGTTACTGCATGAAGGGCATAATATAGTTGTGTTATCAGGTGTCACGTCCATATCCACACTATCAACAACGCCCTTTACATCAGAAGTTACATCGTCATCATCGTGTTGAACATCCTGTGAATTATCAAAGATCTCAAAAGCTTCAACTCTTTCAGAAACTTCAATATTTAGATCTTCCTTATCATTATTTCCTGCTTCAGCACTAGTAGTTGGACTCCCACAAGAACTGCAAAAGGTAGCTGTGAAATCTATTTCTGTACCACAGTTAGAACATTTTTTGACACCTTTAATTTCTAAGATTTGAACCTTAAGAGTATCAATCTTATTCTTTGATTCAGATATAGAATTACAAAATCCTGCGAATTTCTCATCAGGAGATGATGAAAACAACTCATAGTATAATTTCCCAATCTCAATGTACTTGCTTTTGATATTATCCTCTTCGTTACTAATCTGCATATTTAGCTTTGCAGTATCTGCAAGCTCTTTAGTCTTTCTTGCCACATCTTTACCGGCAGTAGTCAACTTCTCACCAAATTTTTCGAAAAAAGACATAAAATCACCTCTATACTTTAAATATTCTTGTCGATAATCATATCAATAGATTCTAAATTTATTGTACCTTGAGCAAATGCCTTAAATCCAAGTAATAACATTTTCATTAAATACATAGCATTTATATTGTATATGTGTAAGGTATCTCAAAAAAATCATTAGTCAATAATAAAAGTATCAACACAATTATAGATAATACGGCTAAAGCCGCTACATTAAGTTTAATATAAAACTACATATAAAACAAGTAAAATGAAGTGTTTTTAAGTATTTGCGATATTAAGCAATAATATAGACTTCTAAAAAATGATTAAATGTATTATAATAAATTAGGTATTAAGCATTTCAAAAGAACCTGAATCATAAAAGACAGCATGTGAAAATGTATTTCTTGCAGGAGGATTGTCGTTGGATACTATAACTATTGGAGTTGTGTCAGATACGCATATTCCTAGTAGGGGCAAAGTAATACCCGATATTGTTTTGAAGGCATTTAGAGGTGTGGATATGATTATTCATGCTGGAGATCTTCTAAAAGACTATGTAATATATGAGCTTGAAGAACTTGCACCTGTTCATGCCGTTGCAGGAAATAATGATGATTTTTTTATGCAGGACAAGCTTAGTAAGAAGAAAATGCTAGATATTGGCGGTGTAAAAATTGGAATAACTCATGGTGATATAGGTTATGGTGGGAATGCACTTAAAAATGCAGTCAATATTTTTAAGAATGATGCAGTAAACTGTGTTGTTTTTGGGCATAGTCACGCACCGCATAATGAAGAAATTGACGGAGTGCTGTTTTTTAACCCCGGCTCCCCTACCGATAAAAGGCGGCAGCCGCATTATTCCTATGGTATAATTAAGATAACGGACAAAAGAGTGTCTGGACAAATAATATATTTCTAAAATTAACGGAGATGAGCCTATGAT
Source organism: uncultured Acetivibrio sp. (assembly GCA_964466645.1). Lineage (GTDB taxonomy): Bacteria > Bacillota > Clostridia > Acetivibrionales > Acetivibrionaceae > Acetivibrio. The sequence continues at coordinate 5,096 of CAYXPB010000116.1, forward strand.
AAACGCAAGACTATTATTTATCGAAAATATGAGTACATCTAAAGAAGAAATCCGCAAGATAGGTGTAGATGCAGCGTCCATACCATGGCTTTCACCTAAGGCGTTATTTATTACAATGAAGCTTGAAAACATCAGCACTTTTGCAGCAAACATAATTAAGCAGGAGATGCTGGGTAAAGGTGGCGATGTCGCTGTAAATAGAGGTGTAGCTAATTTTAGCACTGAGACTTCCGACGTACTTATTATGGGAACATATTCTCAATACAACAAGCTTATTTACAAGCTTGAAATGCAGCCGGGAAGCCTTAGGGATATCGCGGAGGAAATAAAAAGAATACTGATCGGATTAGACATTGGAAAGCCTGAATATTTCGAATGCGGAAAGCACAAACTTCCTATAGGTGAAAAGACTTATATAATGGGAATTCTCAATGTAACTCCCGATTCATTTTCTGATGGTGGAAAATACAACAATACTGAAAGTGCCGTTAAAAGAGTAAAACATATGATTGAGAACGGTGCGGATATTATTGATATTGGTGGCGAGTCCACAAGACCCGGACATCAACCGCTTGATGCCATAGAGGAGATAAACAGGGTGGTGCCTGTGATAGAGGTGCTTGCAAAGGAATTTAATGTTCCGATATCGGTAGATACATCAAAGGCTATTGTTGCCGATAGAGCGCTTAAAGCCGGAGCTCATATAGTTAATGACGTATGGGGACTGCAAAAAGATCCAGCACTAGCTGAAGTGGTTGCAAGATACGGTGCAGGTGTTGTGATGATGCACAATAACAATAATAGCGAATACCATGATCTAATGGGCGATATTATAAAATTCCTGAGAAAGAGCATTGAGCTTGCTGAAAAAACAGGGATAAGAAGAGAAAACATGGTGGTTGATCCTGGTATCGGATTTGGTAAAAATTTAGATCACAACCTTGAAGCGATGCGAAGACTTAAAGAGCTTTCAACACTTAACCTACCCGTACTATTGGGTACTTCAAGAAAGTCGCTGATCGGAAATATTCTAGACCTTCCGGTGGATGAAAGACTAGAGGGTACTTCAGCAACAGTTACGCTTGGAATAGCTAATGGTGCTGATTTTGTCCGAGTACATGATGTAAGGGAAATGGCGAGAGTTGTGAGGATGACCGATGCAATGGTTCGAATTTAGAGCGTTTAGGAGATAAATTGTGGACAAGATATTATTAAAAGATATTAAACTTTATGGGTATCATGGCGTATTCGAAAAAGAGCAGGAAGTAGGACAATATTTCCATATAAATATAGAGCTTACTCTTGACTTAAAACAGGCGGGTATTACCGATGAGTTAGAAAATACTGTGGACTATTCCAAAATTTATGATATTATAAGAAGTATTAATGATAACAATAAATTTCGACTTATTGAGAGTCTTGCCCATAACATTTCCGGGGAAATACTGTCGACTTTTGATAAAATAAAGGATATTACCGTACAGATTAGAAAGCCGGATGCACCTATTGACGGAGATTTTGGGTGGGTTGGTGTTGAAATAAAGAGGTCAAGAGAAGATGCATAAAGTATTTTTATCCTTAGGATCTAATTTAGGAGACCGGGAGAATAATTTAATTGAAGCGGTTAAGAAAATAAGTGTTATAGGTGAAGTAAAGCTTATAAAAGTTTCGAATATATATGAGACAGAACCTGTAGGATATTTAGAACAAGGCAGGTTCCTAAATATGGCCTTAAAGCTTTTGACTGAATTGGCACCCCTTGAGCTGTTGAAACAACTTCAGACGGTAGAAAATCTTCTTATGAGAACAAGGGAAATTCATTGGGGACCAAGGACAATTGATATTGATATACTTATGATAGATAACTTGAAAATTGATCTTGAAGAGTTGGTAATACCGCATCCTAGAATGTTTGAAAGAGGGTTTGTGCTAGTGCCGTTGATGGAATTGACTGAAGAAGACGATTTTGTGGGCGATATTAGTGAATATATAGATAATTGTAAGGATAAAAATGGAGTTGTATTATATAAGAAGTTTGAAGAAGCAGTCCGAGAGCGATTGCTAGATTTTTCTTTGGAAAATATCTAAATCCTATTGTCAGTTGAAGAGTTTAATGGTTTAATTTATTGTTGTGGAGGTGTATTTATGGTTGAAGTCTACTATTATGTACCCCAGGATAAGGTTGAAAATTCTATAGAATGCGGCTTAAAGCTGTCTCAGTGGTATGAAAAAGAGGTTCAGATAGAGTTTGAAAATAAAAGGTGTTTCTGTGCTCTTTTAAATCCTAAAGATGACATGGGTAAGTATAAATCGATGGATTACAAATGTCTTAAGCTAGAGTTGTATCCGGAGTATTGTTTTGTAGCTGATAAGTCTTTATATGAAATAGGCTTGTATAATGATGATGTTATGAAGCTATATATTAATTCTGTTATACCTATAGAAGATTATACTTTTGGACTTTACAGACTTCCGGAGTGTCTTATAATAAGTACAGTTATTCCAGAACAAATTAGTTTGCTCGATAAGAGGCTGGATTCTCCGATTTTGTTTAATAGTTCAGAAGAACTGTACATTAACAATGTAATTGAGGATTTCAAGCAAGAGTATAATGATTTGAACGACAGGTTGCTATTTGGTTTTTTAAAGGGACGTGCTACCAAAGGTGAAATGGAAATGGTAGAAAAGGATGGAAACAGCTTTGTGGCTTTTATAGACAAAAAGACCGATAAGGCTTTTACGGTTAGAAAAAATATATGGTAAGGTCTGAAAATTTAAGTTTAAAGCTTTGGAAGGATTATTGTGAAGAGAGAAATTCTATTGAAATTAAGAAAAAGCCCTTTAGAGTACATTTCAGGAGAACATCTCAGTACTGTTTTGGGTGTATCGCGAACAGCGATATGGAAAGTTATAAATGAGCTGAAAGAGGAAGGCTATGTTATTGAATCTTCATCAAAAAAGGGATATAGACTAAGCTTAACTTCTGATGTTCTTAATTCTTTTGAGATTAGTGAAGAGCTTAAGACAAAGGCATTAGGAAGAAATGTAGTATACCTTGATAGGATTGATTCAACCAATAATTATGCAAAGAAGATTGCACTCGAAGGTTGTGAAGAAGGTACATTGGTTGTTGCAGATTACCAGACTTGTGGCCGGGGAAGGTTAGGAAGAGATTGGAATTCTCCGGACAAAAAGGGTGTTTGGATGTCTTTGGTGTTACGCCCTGATATTCCCTTTGAAGAGGTTCAGATAATTACTTTGGCAGCGTCTGTAGCTGTTGTGCAGGCGCTTTATGACGTTGCTCAAATTGAAGCAGGAATAAAATGGCCAAATGATATAATAATATGTGGTAAGAAGGTTTGCGGCATATTAGTTGAAATGAATATGGAAATAGACAGGATTAATTTTTTGGTTTTAGGTATTGGTTTAAACGTAAATCAAGAGAAGGATGATTTTTCTCAGGAGCTTTTAGAGAAGGCCGTTTCTTTGAAAATGCATGTGGAAGAAACTTCGAATAGTCAAAAAATATTAAAAAGAAATGAATTAATTGCAGCTATCCTATTAAAGTTTGAAGAAATATATGATAAAGTAAAGAGTGGAGCTTTTGAGGATATCATTTCCGAATGGAAAAAATATTCAGCTACTTTAGGTAAAGAAGTCAACATTACTTATAAAAACGAGCAATACAGAGGTGTTGCAGAGGACATTACAAAAGATGGTAAATTAATAGTGAAATGTGAGGATGGAACTGTAAAAGAGGTTTTTTTCGGTGAGATTTCCGTAAGAGGCCTTTTAGGTTATAGTTAGTGCCTTTATTTTTAAAGTATAAGGAATTTATGACAGTTTTATTATTTTTAGCATTATAACATTCAACTTTAAAAATGCACTGTGTATTGTGATTAACGAAAGAGAGAAGATCAAATGATTATAGATTTCCATGTGCACTGTTTTTCCGATGCGCTTGCTTTCAAAGCGGTACCTCAGCTGGCAAAATGTGCAAATATACCTGCAAGACTTGATGGCACTATAAGCAGCATAAAAGAGTCTATGAAAAAGGCCAATGTGGATAAATCGGTGGTTCTTTCCATAGCAACAAAACCTTCGCAGACAGAAAAAATAAATACATGGACGGCTTTTATACAGGATGATAGTATTATAGCTTTCGGAAGTGTTCACCCTGAAAATGAAAATTGGAAGGATGAACTTTTAAAGCTGAGGCAAAATGGAGTGAAAGGTATTAAGTTTCATCCCGATTACCAGAAATTTTTTGTTGATGATAAAAAAATATACCCGATATATGAATTGGCGGTTGAACTTGGTTTAGTAATATTGTTTCATGCTGGAGTGGATATAGGTCTTCCTAAGCCCTATCATGCAACTCCCGAAAGATTACGAAAGGCTATTGAGGCTTTTCCCGAAGGAAAGTTTGTAGCAGCACATATGGGAGGTTTCTCATATTGGGATGAGGTGGAAAGACATCTTGTAGGTACAGAGGTTTATCTTGACACATCCTATAGCTTGAGGTTTATGGATGCAGAGCAAGCAAGGAGAATTATAAACAATCACGGTTATAAAAAGATCCTTTTTGCTACCGATTCTCCTTGGGGGGATCAAAGTGAAGAAATTACAAAGGTCAGAGAGTTTTCATTCGGTTCGGAAATTGAAAGTGCTATTTTAGGTTTAAATGCAAAAGAGTTGTTGGAAATATGATTTTAGGTGATTCCAAAGAATAACTGGTCAATCGCCATTTCAAAAAATGTAATAAAAGAATTCAGGGATAAATTGAATATTACTTCCGTTTCACACTTTTTCTTTTTAAATATATTTGCAGGATGATAATTTTGGACTCCTGTGAGAATTATCTGCAAATTTGTCACATCAAGCGTGAGTATTAAGTGAATTAGGGGAAGTTAGTATTAATTATCCATTATCATATATAATACTTTAGGAAATATTCCAGAAGGGGGTATCAACAGTGGTTAACAACAGTAATGTTAACACTACTAGTAACAACAATAGCAACACAAACAACAACAGTAATAACACAAATAGCTCTAATGCAAGTAACAATAATGGTGGTAATTCGGGCAACAATAATAATTATAACAATAACAGAAGAAGAGAATATCCGAAAAGGAGACCAAACGATCAGGAACAGTCTTCTAATAGAGACAATAATCGGGGGAAATATCAGAATAGGTCTAATGGATATAAAAATTCAAGCAATTCGTCAAGGGAGAATAACTATCAAAAGGACAATAATAACCAAAGAAATTCTTATGGAAACAGGGATAACGGATCAAGAAACAACTATAACAATAACTATTCATCAAGAGGAAATGGAAGAATAAAAGCGGAAGAGACCATTGAAGATATTAAAACTGATATTACAAGAATTGAAAAGGAAATAGACCTAGAACTTAAAGAAATCAGAAGTTTAAGACTTGGAGTATAGGTAATGTATTTACAAAGTACTAGACGGGGGAAAGACGCGTTATGATCGTGGTTATGGATGTTGGAAATACAAATATAGTATTTGGCGTGTATGAAGGCAAGAAGCTTTTGAATCATTGGAGGATGACTACTGACAAGGACAAAACATCCGATGAATTCGGGATGTTTTTAATGAATATTTTCAATCATGAAAAAATTGATGTTGGTAATATTGAAGCTGTAGTAATAGCTTCGGTTGTTCCTCCTATTATGTACTCTTTAGAACACGCCATAAAGAAATATTTTAAATTGGACCCCATTGTAGTAGGACCGGGTATAAAAACCGGTATCAATATTAAGTATGAGAATCCGAGGGAAGTGGGTGCGGACCGCATAGTAAACGCTGTTGCGGCTCTTGAGATATATAAAGGGCCTTTAATAATAGTGGACTTTGGTACGGCTACAACTTTTTGTGCAGTGACATCAAACGCAGAATATTTAGGAGGAGTAATATGCCCCGGGATTAAGATTTCAGCTGAGGCGTTGTTTCAAAAAGCAGCAAAACTTCCACGTATTGACCTTGCAAAACCTGATACGGTAATTGGACGCAACACTGTTTCAAGCATGCAATCGGGTATTGTATACGGATACGTAGGCAAGGTGGATTATATTGTGAAAAGAATGAAAAAAGAAATGAAGGAAGACAACATAAAGGTAATTGCTACCGGTGGACTTGCGAGGATGATTGCGAGTGAATCTGAAACAATAGATGAAATTAGTAGCTTGCTTGCACTTGACGGACTTAGAATTATTTATGATTGGAACAAGCAATAGCAAAGCTTAAACGGAGAACTCAGAATAAGGAAGAATTTAATATTACGAATACAGAATTCTATGTTCTGATTCTTGCGGTTATGGAGTGGTATGCTTTATGGAAAAATTAAGCTTTTAAAAAGAAGATTGGAATACAATTAATTAAGTAAATAGGGTATGCACCTCAATGTATACCCTATTTGTATTTTTGCTTTAAATGAATTTGAGAATGTAAATAATATATAGAAAAGTAAATTGCAAATTTTTTCGAGCTGTTTGGAACATTTTTTTCTTCTCTAACGTCAAACAATATAAATAAACAATTAAGGAAGGAGAGTTTATGTATGAATAAATTTACGAAGGTTCTGAGTATTTTGACTCTTTTAGTAATATGTATCATACCTATCCGCTATACAATAGCTTCAAAGGAAACTCCAACTGCTCAAATTACTCAAAAAGGCTTAGAAGAAAGGCTTGAAAATGCTGTGGTACTTTACATAGGAAGTTCTCAGGCAATGATAAACAATAAAGAAACTCAGGTTGATTCTTCAAATTCAAGTGTAAAGCCTTTTATAAAGGAATCAAGGACTTTAGTTCCCGTAAGATTTATAACAGAGGGTATGGGGGCGCAAGTAGAATGGGATGCTCCATCGTCAACCGTAACAGTAGCATTAGAAAATAAAGAACTGAAACTGGTTGTTGGAAATAAAACCATGCAGGTAGGTAAGGAGAAGGTTGATCTAGAAGTAGCTCCGGAAATCGCAGAAGGAAGAACGTTTCTGCCCTTAAGAAGTATTGCAGAGGCCTTAGGTAAAAAGGTGTTTTACGACAGAGGGCTGATTGTAATAAGTGACTACGAAGCTATATTTGACACGTCCGGTGAAAAAACAATGATTGATGAAGTTATTTCAAAAGTCAATAACTTACCTGTTGTAGGCACCTTAGAAGTACTCAAGGAATTGATGAAAAACTCAAAAGCTAATAATTATGGTTTGTATAACGGCGTTGATATTATGTTTGAGTCAGCTGTAAATCAAAAGGCTACGAAATCAGATTCAGTTGCGGATATGACTGAAAGTAGCAAGGATGATTCTACAGCTACTACGCAAGGAGATTATTCGACAACAAATGTGCAGGTAGAGGGTGTTGATGAAGCTGATGTGGTAAAGACTGACGGTGAATATATTTATCAGGTTAACAATGACCGTATTGTTGTAGCAAAAGCATACCCCGCAGATGATATGCAGATAACGGGTGTACTTGATTTTACGGAGGATAACTTTACCCCGCAAGAAATGTATTTGTCTGGGAATTTGCTTGTTGCAATAGGAAGTTACTATGAAGAGGTCGATGTGAAGAAAAGGAAAGAGCCTCAAGTTGAGGATCGAATGTATATAAAGCCCCACTACAATCAAAAAAACAGTGTAAAGGCTATTGTATGTGATATTAGTGATAAAGCAAACATAAAGCAAATAAGAGAAGTTGAAATTGAAGGAAACTACATATCGTCAAGAATGATAGGTTCCGTTCTCTATATGGTTTCGAACAATTACCCTAATATGTATTATGCTTTTGATTCCGATATGGAAATTCCGACACCTTTTTATAGAGACAGCAAAGTAAGTGAAGATTATATAAAAATTGAATATCCACAGATAAGATATTTTCCTGATTCGGTTGAGTCAAACTATATGATGGTTGCTGCTTTTGATACAAAAAAGGATGAAAAGGCAAATATTCATACATATCTTGGCTCAGGAGAAAACATATACGTTTCAAATGAAAATCTTTATGTAGCTGTGACTAATTATAAAAACGACGCTGTTATATATAATAATAAGATTGTAAGTCCCCAATTGGATAGAAGGGCTATTGCCCCTGTTTATAAGGATAATAGAGAGACAGAAGTGTATAAGTTTTCTCTAGATGGCAGCAAAATGACTTACCTTAACAAGGGTTCGGTCCCAGGACTTATTCTAAACCAGTTTTCAATGGATGAAAACGACGGATACTTCCGGATAGCGACAACAACGGGAGAAGTCTGGGGAACTGGTGAAAATGTTTCCGGTAACAATTTATATATACTAGATGATACGATGAATATTTGTGGCAAAATTGAAGACATTGCAAAGGGAGAACAAATTTACTCAGTAAGATTTATGGGAGACCGTGGATATATAGTTACTTTTAAGACTGTTGACCCTCTGTTTGTAATCGATTTGAAAGACCCAACCAAACCTGAAATATTGGGAGCCCTCAAAATTCCAGGATACAGTGATTATCTGCACCCCTATGACGAAAACCACATTATAGGTTTTGGGAAAGATACAATAGAGACTTCTGGTGGCGGTTTTTATATGGGAATGAAGCTTGCACTGTTTGATGTTTCCGATGTAAGTAATCCAATACAAAAGTTTTCAGAAGTTATCGGAGATAGAGGTACTGATTCTGAACTTCTTAGAAACCACAAGGCATTGCTGTTTTCAAAAGAGAAAAATCTTTTGGCATTTCCTGTAACAGTAGCAGAGGTAAAGGACAAGGGTGAGTCGGACTTAAACGAATGGGGAGTACCTGATTATGGTGAATTTGCATTCCAGGGTGCGTATGTTTACAATCTTGATCCTGAAAAAGGTTTTACCTTAAAGGGGAAAATTACACATATATCCGATGAGGAATACAAAAAGTCCGGAAACTATTATTATGGCTCAAACAAGCTAGTTGAGAGAATTCTTTACATTAACGATACTCTCTACACTCTGTCAAAGGGTATGTATAAGGCGAACAACATTAATGATTTGAGTGAGAAGGGTACTTTAGAGGTTCCGCAAAAGTAACATGACTCGTTAATTAAAGACTTATAGGAGGAATTAAATGAAGAAAGTAGTCCTTATATGTTTTATACTATTCCTGTTTGCTGGATGCACGAGGAATGAGCCTGCTCTTCCAGTTGTAGATACAGGGAACAATGTGACGGTGAGTGCAAGCAAGAGTCCTAGCGTGAGAGAAAAAAATGCAGAGGAAGAACAGGAGGTTGTTAATATAAGTGCAGAAAAAAATGAAGAAAGTACTTTAATTGAACAAATAGAAAAAGAGATAGTGGATAGGGGAAATACGATAGTTGAAAAGAAAACTTTTAAAGAAAGCGGCACAGAATATTTGGTGGTATTATTAGAAAAAGAGAACATAAACGATAATATATTGATATATGATATACACTTTAAAAAGAATGTTTTTGACTTGAGACAATCAGGGATAACTGTACCTTATGTAGAGATGAAGGGGAAAAAGACAGATTGTTTTGAAATAGAGGATAAAAATAAAGATGGAGTAAAAGACATAATTTTTACAGGTGATTCGGTAGCAAGTTCACCAGGAGAAGTATTAATAATTAATAAACTCAAAGAAGGCTTTGGGATAATATTCTGTGATGAAATTGATAATTATCAATTTATAGACTTGAATGGAGATAAAGTTCTTGAGTTATATGGAAGAACGCAATTTGGTGGGCAGGTAAGTTATGATGCTGGATTCAATATGGCTTACGAATTGAAGAACAATGAATATATTTTCTCATATGAATTGACAAGAAATTATGAAAGCAGGAATATAAGAGAATATGAACAGGAATTTGAGAAAAGCCCCACGGTTGAGAACCTAAATAGGCTTATATATTTGTATGCTTATTTAGGTGAGGAGGACAAGTGTATGGAGTTAAAGGAAAGTAACAAGGACTTGGTAAAACCTTTTGAGGATCCTGAAAATGAGGATTACTTTAAGTATTATTTTGGACTCAGTGAAGTTATGGCTAAATACTATAATGAATTATGGCTAGATTTAAGAAATCAGGATAAATTGGAATAGATAAGTCACATGGCAATATGGAATGTTGTTCAGATATTAGGACAAAGAATTGAAAA
>CAYXPB010000117.1:0-15177 GCA_964466645.1 uncultured Acetivibrio sp.
CAAAGTCCATGGTACTCGCTTCATCAGCGCGAGTTTTATGTTAACATGTCACTTCATCTTTGTCAATACTTTTTTAAATCTTTTTTCGTATTAACTTCCGACTAGCTTTACGTCTTACTTTTAAGTGTTTTTCGTAGTCGGCGTCGGTGACAGCTTTAATAATATATCACCTATTTCACTTTCACACAACCCAATATAAACACCATATTTCCGCACTTACTTAATTTATGTTTTATATCCTTCAATATAATATGCTATCGTCTCTAATAATAAACTATACAAGCTTTTCATTTAATTCGTATATATTTATCTTAATAAATCAACTAATATTAGGAATAATTTATTTTTGCTTTATAAACGTTTATTTAAATTATTGAAACCTTAAGCATGTCTCCATATCCAACCCTTGATTTTAGGAGTCAAGTATTTATTTCGTAAAAATAAGGAGCTGTGCATTATTTACTCTAATGCAACAGCTCCCATTTCTTAACTAAATTATTTTACTGTTTCCTAAGCTCAATACATTTTGCGATTATAGTTGCGGCTTCTGCTCTGGTAATTTCTTTATTTGGACCAAACGTATTATCGTTATATCCTTTTACTATTTCTAATTCAACACCCTTCTTTACAAAACGCTTGGACCATTCAGGAATGGCATTTGAATCACTGAAAGTCATTACACTTTCGAGAGATTGCTCAATACCAAATGCCTTTAATACCATTACAATCATTTCACATCTGGTTATCTTATTGTTTGGTCTGAAGGAACCGTCCTCATAACCCTTTATTACACTACTATCAACAGCAGTTACTATAAATGGCTTTGCCCAACTTTGAACAAGTTGCTTATCAGCGAGGTTAAGTACTTGACTGCTAGATATTTCAAATTTTGCAGCCTTGACAACCATAACTGCCGCTTCTGCCCTTGTTATTTGCAGATTAGGCCTTAAAGTATTGTCCGGATATCCACTTACTATTTTATCCTGGATTAATGCTGCAAAATATCTTTCCGCCCAGTGTCCCTTTATATCGGTAAACTGCAACAAGCTATCCCTCGTACTGTTAGCTCCCGGTACAGGTGTTACGTTTTGTGTTATTGTAGGAACCAACGTAGGCGTTGGGGTTGGTGTAACTGTTGGTGTAACTGTTGGTGTAACTGTTTTTGAAGGTTTTGGTGTAGCAGTTATAACAGCACTTCCGCCACCTGCAGCACCACCACCGCCACCACCTCCTCCTGCATTTCCAGCTCCAATGGCAGTTCCAGTTTCATCAGAAATTTGCACTTTTACAGTACATTGAGCCTTAGCATTTTTATTGTCCTCACTCACAACAGTTATCGTTGCCGTTCCTTCCGACTTACCATTTACTACTCCGTTCTTTGAAACGCTTGCAACTCTAGTATTGCTTGAAGACCATATCAAATTTTTGTTAGTTGCATTATCTGGTTCTATAGAAACTTTAAGAGTAACCTTTCCATCTACTTCAACTTTCTTTGATGAAGCACTTAAGACAACCTTTTTAACAGGTACAGGTTCAACCTTTACTGTGCATTCAGCAGTTATTCCGCTATTGCTCTGGCTTATAGCTTTGATTACAGCAGTTCCCAATGCCTTGCCTGTTACAGTTCCATCTTGAGATACCTCTGCAACAGCATCATTACTTGAGGACCATATCAAAGTTTTGTCAGATGCGTTATAAGGCTTTACATTAGCAACGAGCTTTGTACTTGCATCGATAAGCACCGATACATTTTTCGTACTGATTGTTACACTTGTCACAGGTTTTGGCTTAACTTTTACAATACATTTAGCTTTTATTGAGTTATCGTAAATACTTGTTACTGTTATTGTTACTTCTCCCATCGCTTTTGAATTTATAATTCCTTCAGGAGATACTGTAGCTATATCTGTATCTGCAGACTCCCATTTTACACGCTTGTCATGAGCTTGGACAGGCAAAACAGTTGCAATAAGCTTAAATATCTCGTTCGGATACAATTCTACTGTATCTTGATTAAGCACTAAAGCTTCTACCGGAACTGGTATAACCTCTATCTTACAAGCCACCTTAATCGAAGGATTATACGCACTTCTTGCTATTATATTTGTAGTTCCAACACCCACTGTTTTGATATCACCCGTTTGAGATACCTTAACTATATTTTCATTAGTTGATGACCAAGTAACTCCTTTTGATGTAGCTTTATCCGGGAGCACACTTGCAGTCACCCTAGGCGTATCACCCATCCTTATAGTCAAACTGCTATTACTTAATTCGACTTTGCTTACGGGAACTGCAACGCTTACATAGCACTCAGCCCTTATTGAAGAATCTGTTTCATTTTCTACTGTTATAATTGCTTCTCCGGATGATATAGCTTTTACCATTCCGTCTTCAACAACTGCAACACTTTCATTGTCTGACTTCCACACAACAATTTGTGTTTGATCTTGTGGATTAAAAATAGCTGTCAATTGCTCCCGCTCACCCTTATTTATGCAAAGTGATGTCTTATCAATACTGAGTACTGATGGATTTGAAGGAACAACTGTAATCGTGCAAACAGTTTTTAAAGAGTTATGACTTAATGCAGTTATAAGTGCAGTTCCTGATGAAATTGCCGTAACAACACCCTGAGACGATACCACTGCTATATTGGTATTGCTTGAACTCCATTTAACCGTTTTGTTTGCAGCATCATCAGGAATGAATTTAATACCTAAATTCATACTTATTCCAGACTGGATTGTGGCTGACAACTTGTTAAACATTATACCCTCAAGTCCTTTAGTATCCTCAGTTAAAAGTGTCATATCCTTTTGCAACGCATTTTGACCACTAACATAAACTGATGTGGCATTCTCAATCATATTAGCAGTTCCACCGGTACTATAGTAACCTTGATTTAGGAATTCTCGATCGTCATTTCCCGATTCAACATCAAAACCAATAATATAGCCTGAACCTATTGAGTTTGAAGGAACATTTATTTCATATGGAACTGCAGCTGTACCGTCAGGAAGTGAAATGGTTCCTGATATAGCCCTTCCTACTGGAAGCAACATAAGATTTATACTGCCGGTATTGCTTGCAACTTTGATTTTTGTAGCAGAATCTGCATTAGGTGTAGTTTGGCTTGAATTGTAATAGCCTGTATTTACATATTCGCCAAACAAAGGTAACAGCTGGTAGCTCACAATATAGTCTGAACCCTCAGGCACAATTACCGAATAATTTGACGAAGATGCACCTTTACCCATTGGAACGTAAGTTGATGCTTCATAGTTCTCATTTGAGGCCTTAACCCACATCCAAAAATCGCTGCGTCCGACAGTAAGACCGCTAGGCAATGATACTTTACCAGATATTGTCTTTCCTTGAATAAGGCTTAAGTTTATACCTTCAGCATCAACATCTTTAACATTCACTAGTGAGGCTTTTCTTATGTTTCCTTTTATACCTTCTTCTCCATAGAACCCACTGTTTACATAACCATACTTTGAATCTAAATAGTATTTTACTGTGAAATCATCAACATCAGGAACTAAAAGCTCATAATCTGCATTTGATTTTCCCTTGTTTATTGTAATACTCTTTTGAATTGAATACTGTAAATCATCACTTTTAGCTTCAATGTTAAGTGTAATAACCTTAGAAGCAGTCTTTCCTACTGGAAGTGATATAGTACCTTTTATTTTTCTTTCATTTCTTAAAAGGTTGATATCAATATTGGCTGCATCTTCTGAAGTTAAATTGATTTTATCTGCCATAACTTCTTTTATAACTGTACCCTTAGAAGAATAAAATCCATTCTGACAATAGTCATTACTGTTTGTATAAACATACCCGACTTTATAAGCGGAGTTCTTTGATTCATTAATTAAAGGTACAAAAACATCTGAGTATATAGAGTAATCGTCAATCGCATCATAGCTTCCATTATCTGTATATGCCCTTAAATTTAAACCAGCAACTCTACTGGTGCTTTCAGGCACATATAGCAGATAATCCACATAACTTTGATTTGCAGGTATTAAAACATCCTTGCTAACCTTGAAACCAGTATAGTCAGTCTTTTGAGCAAAAACTGTAACAACCACCCCGTTGCTTGAAGCCTTTAGTCCATTGGGCATAAATACCCTACCTGAAATCTTTATACTCTTAACAAGTTCGATATTTGCATTCGTATAATCTCCGTTTCTTACATCAATAGTTGAGGCAAGAGTCTCATCTGGAACTGTTGCGGCTGTATTATAGTAACCTTTGGATATATAGCCCTTGCCGTCAGTTACCTCATAAGATAGTATATAATCCGCTCCATTTATATTCGGAGACACCTTCAATTCGTAAGGCATACGGCTTTCTCCACTCTTGATGGTTACTGTAGCAATATCGCTTTCGCTTAATTGCTTGCTTGCTGACCTTATCTTAACAGTCAATTCAGCATCTGCAACTGAGCCTTTCGGGAGACTGATAATACCACTTATAACTTTTTTTCTGATGAACGTAAGGTTTATATTTTCTATATTATTTTCACTTACTTCTACAAGTGTTGCCTTGCTTGATGAAAATACAGTGCCGCTTTCACTGTAATATCCAAGTGTAGCATAATCATTAGATTCCATGCTGTATCTTACCCTATAACCCGAAGTACTAGGCGGCACACTTAACATATATGCTGCAGAGCTTTCACCCTCAGGTATTACAACTTTTTCAGTGGCACTTTCGAGATTATCAACTGCTGTAACAGTCACTTCCATACCACCCTCCGGTGCCATACCGAAAGGTAACTGCACAAAACCGCTGATAATCAGGTTTTCTAAAATTGTAATATTTATATCTGACTTATTATCTGAGCTTAAATCAATTTTATAAGAATTAACTTCATTTCGTGCTGTACCACTCGTGCTGTAATAGCCCGAAGAAGCAAACTCCTTCAAATTGGTAATAATATCGTACTGGAGCTTATATCCACTTCCTGCCGGTAAACTTAAGATATATGGAACTGTTGTCTCCCCTTTTGGTATAATAACCTTTGTTATTCCTAAATTCAGACCGTTCGAAGCACTGATAATTACCTCAAGTCCATCTTCCATTTCTAAAGCCTTAGGAATTGTAACATAACCTGAAATTTGCCTTTTTAAAAGAAGTTTCAGGTTTATACCGGTAATATTAGTATTTTCTACAGTAAATACTTTTGCCTGCTTCGAATCGGTTGTCATACCTGTTTCACTATAATAACCTATCGTAACCAGTTCATCGTTATATTCGTCATAGTAATATACTTTATATCCTGATCCCGCTTCAACATGAACTGAATACTCAACTGATTTCTTACCATTCGGTATTGTTAATTTTGATGAGTAAGTTTCCATACCGTTTGAAACAAATACCGTTACATCTAGACCTTCTGCCGGCACAGAATATCCTTGAGGAATATCAATTTTTCCTCCTATTATATGCTTTCTAAGTAGTTCCATATTAATTCCGTCTATGTCCTCTGAATGAACATCTACAGGGTCAGCATATGAGAAATTTATGGTTGATTCAACCTTTCCATAATAACCGTAAGTTGTATAAACGGAGTTTGACCAGTTTTCGTATCTTACTCTATATTGATTTTCAACTCCTACATCATTAGGTGGCACACTAACAGTATACTCAACCGAGTTTTGATTATATGGAATAGTCACTACAGTAGAAGCCCCGTCAATTTCATTGAGCACATTTATGTTGAGAGTAATTCCACCAAAAGATGCTGTTAAACCATCCGGTAAGGATATACTTCCTTTGACCTTCCTTGGCTGCATCATTTTAATATTTATACCAGTTATATCTCTATCATTGGCATTTACAAGTGCAGCCAGCTTACTGCTTCTTACTGTTCCTCCTGGTGTATAATAACCATAATTAACAAGACCATATTCAGCAGAAATCCTATAGTTCACTTTATAACCAATCTCATAAACGTTTGGCTCTACTTCCAATGAATATGGGGAGCTACTGCTTCCTTCAGGAATAGTTATCCATGTGTCTCCTGCATTTTCTGCATAAATCTCAACCTTCATTCCTCCTTTTGGAGCCGTGCCATATGGTAGTGAAATAGTACCATTTATAGATTTCTTGTTTAGCAAAGTAATATTTATATTATCTTTGCCTTCACTTCTTAAATCAAGCAGTTCAGCTTTTGCAGGTAAATATGTCGTTCCTGTTCTATTGTAATAGCCCCAGGAAACCAAATTATTTTTGGCGGATATTTCATATCCAATGGTATAGTCTTTGCCAACAGGAACATTAATTGAATAGGGTACGGAAATGTCACCTGCCGGAATTGTAACATATGAAATTGTAGTATCCTCATCATTCTTAGCACTAACGGTTACTACCAAGCCTCCCACCGGTGCTGAGCCGACGGCTAAGGAAATAGTACCAGAAACCATCTTCTTTCCTAACATTTTAATGTTGATACCAGTTGCATTAGATGATCTAACATTTACCCCTGTTGCATAATTCGCATTTTTGACAGTGCCGTCGGTGTTGTAATATCCAGCACTAACATAACTATTGTTTATCCAGTTTTCGTACTTGATTTTATACTCATACCCTTTATCATTAGGAGGCACGCTAAGTATATACTCCACATCGGTTTCACCTTCCGGTATATATACCTGTACTTCGGTGCTGTCTATTTTATTTGAAGCGATAACATTTAAAGTTACTCCACCCGAAGGAGCAGTGCCTTCCGGAAGTAATACTTTACCGCTAATTGTGCGTGGACGCTCTAATATAAGGTTTATGTTGTTCATATCACGGGTGCTGACATCTATAACTTTAGCATTCTCTATATCTCGGACGCATCCACCTTCAGAATAATAGCCAAATCCTATATATCCATAATCTTTTACAGTCTCATACATCACTTTATATCCGTATCCACCTATGTTAGGCAATACTTTTAATGAGTATGAAACAGAATTGCTTCCATATGGAATTGTAACTAATTTTTCGTCTCCGTCAAGTGCAGTTACCTTAACCTCAACACCATCTTTTGGAGCCTTTTCTCCGTTAGGAAGTGAAATAGTTCCACTTATGACATTCTTGGAAATTAAATTCAAATCAATATCGGGTATTGATTCACCAAGTACATCTAAAGTAACGGTTGAAGGTTCATCTTGAACAGTCAAATACGGAGTATAGTATCCCTTATCGACGTATTCAGCATTTGGAAGCAGTAAATAATATACCTTATAACTCTTTCCATCAGGAACAAATATGTTATATTCTACAGAACTCATTGATTCAGGTATAACTATCGACACTTCACGGGTTCCCGAAGAATTCTTGGCATAGAGTTTGACTGCAATTCCTCCATTTGGTGCATTTCCTTCCGGCAATGAGATAGTACCGCTAATTGCATTATAATTAATTAATGTAATATTAATACCTTCATTATCATCATAGCTCATGTCAAGTGCCGTTGCAGAACTTTTTTGAGCAACTGTTCCTAAAATATTGTAATAACCATTTGGAACATACTCAAGTCCGCTGGAAACCTGATATGAAACTGTATAATCAGCTGAAGGAGTCACCGGAAGCGAATAACTGCAAATACTTTTCCCTTCAGGTATACTAACATTTAAATTATTGGAATATTTGCTATTTGATGCAGTTACTTTTACATTAATACCACCTTTAGGTGCTATGCCACTTGGAAGAACAATATCTCCGCTTATCACAGTGTTTTTCACAAGCTCAATGCTTATATCATTTCTATCAATCGTACTTATATCTATTAACGATGCACTGCCCTGTTCCACACTTGTAATTGAATTTGAATAGTAGCCACTTTTTACATACTCTAATGTTGAAGTAGTAACATAAGATAATTTATAATCCGTAGCTGGAGTCGTATACAAAGCATAGCTTGCACTGTTTTCACCTTCAGGAATAATAACAGTTATAGAATTTTTATTCACATTATTATTCGCTGTTATTACAACCTCGACTCCGTTTTCCGGAGCTTCCATACCCGACGGCAATAATACTGAACCCGATATTTGCCTATTTTCTATTAGATACAAGTTTATGCCAGAAACACTTCCATCATTGATATTTATAGCTTCTGCCTTATTAGAGTCTGAAACTGTACCAAGCATGCTATTATAATAACCTTTTTGCACATATTTATTGTCTAGAGTATTATAATAAAGCTTATATCCACTTCCCGGTGCTATATAAAGCACATATTCCTTCGAAGTACTTCCTTCCGGTATTGTCACATTTGTTGAACTGCTGTTTTTACCGTTTTCAGCAGTAATACTCAGTACTAGTCCACCACTTGGAGCCTTTTCCAGAATTGATACTGTTCCTCTTATACTATTTGAATTTTGTATGATAAGTTCACCAATAGTCTTATCATTATTATATACATCAACACGAGTTGCCTCACTTACATTTTGCGCTATACCATTTTCACTATAATATGCTGTATTTACATAATTATAGGAAGCATCAATGGAGCACTTTATCCTATAACTGCTTTCATATGAATTTGGCAGAACCTTAAGTTCATATGTTGCTAAGCTTGTGCCGTAAGGTATAGTAGCATTTGTTGAGTAAGAAGTTCCATCTGCAGATATCTTAACTTGCATACCGCCTACAGGCGCTTCACCTGACTGTAGCTTAACTGTACCTCTTATAATCCGTTTATTCATTATTTCAAGATTGATACCTGACTTATTTCCACTGCTCACATCAACAACGACAGCTGTTTGTTTTCCAGCCTCAGTTTTACTGCTGCCGAAATAACCTGTAGGAACAAAATCATACGATGACGCAATACTATACTGAACAATGTAGCCGCTTTCTGATTTGTTTGGCGCCACCTTTAAATTATAATCTACAGCGTTTTTGCCTTCAGGTATTGTAACCTTTACACTGTATTTTCCTGTACCTACCGTAACAAGAATTCCTCCTGCCGGAGCAAGCTTACCTTCGGGCAATGAAACCTTACCACTTATCGATCTCTTTGGAAACATGTGTATGTTCAAGCCTGAAATGTCCTCTTTACCCACATTAAATAATGATGCTTCTCCTTTCTCAAGGACTGTACCATTGGAGTTATAGAAACCAGACAGGTAGTCATTGTGTGTTATTTCGTACCCTATTTTGTACTCATTACCTTCCGGCAGGTACATTTTATATGTTCCCGAACTTGTCCCTTGTGCAATAACTATGGACGTTTTTACGGAATCTCTTTCATTTGCCGCTACAACATTAACGTTCAATCCACCTGTTGGCGCAACTCCTTCCGGAAGGAATATGGAACCAGAAACAGATCTGTTTGCTATTAAGTTCATATTTATGCCTGTAGCATTTTCATTTGAGAGATCTAAATAGGAGGCATTATCTTTGTCTCTTTTAGCCCCACTTACACTATAATAGCCAGGATAAAGATACTTACCGTCGGAGTTTGTTATCTTGTAACTTAAAATGTAATCTCCCCCAGCAGGAACATACATTTCATAGTTTACAAAACTGCTTACCTCAGGTATTACCATAGATAAATTCCCTTTATCTTTACCATTTGAAGCTTCAAGTGTGAGCTTTATTCCACCGAAAGGTGCTAAACCTGACGGTACTGAAAGACGACCACTTATAGTTTTCTTTTGTATAAGCTTAAGATTAATACCGTATTGACTTGACCTTGATGTATCTATCCGCGTTGACTTTGTGTTGTCTCTTGTAGCCCCAGTGACACTGTAATAACCCAAATCAACATAATTTGTTGCTGAAGTACTGTACATCAATGTATAATCTTTGTCTGAAGGCACATAAATTGTATAAGGTGCACTATTTTGCCCCTCAGGTATTGTAACAGCTAAGCTCACATTAGTAGCATTATTTTTTGCAGTCAGTTTTACACTGATGCCCCCAATAGGCGCAAACCCTTCTGGAATTAATACAGTACCACTAATAACATTTTTGGGAATTAGTGCTACGTTTATGTTATCTACATCATTTATAACATTCAGGCTTGTAGCAGAAGATGACACTTCTGTTGTACCTGCACTAGAATAATAACCTTCTTTAATAAAAGATGTATTGGAGGTATTATACTTTACTGTATAGCCTTCTCCTGATTGCACATATAGAGTATATGGAGCAGATTTATAACCTCCCGGAATTGTAACCGATGTTGAATACAATGCAGCCGTTTTATTGAGGGCATACATCTTAACAGTCACTCCCCCTGAAGGTGCCACGCCATTATTAGGAATACTTATCTTTCCTTTGATAGCCTTCTTCGATATTAAAGGTATCTTGACATCTGAAATATTTGAGAGAACATCTATCGGCTTTGCTGCAGTTTTATCAAGAGTTGTATCTGAATTTCCATAGTAACCCGGTGACATAAAACTATTGTCCGATACCTCATAAGAAACCGTATATGCTTTACCGGAAGGTACATAAATAGTATATGGTACAAAACTATACCCTTGTGGAATCTTAACTGATACATTGCCGTTATCAATACCGTTCGATGCTTTTACATTTACAGAAAGTCCTCCTGAAGGAGCAACCCTTGGTGAAATATCAATGCTACCTTCAATTTTATTTTTAGCAATAAGTATTAAATTAATCCCCGTTTTATTTTCATTTCCCAGATTAACCAACTTACTCAAGGTTGAATCTCTAACGGTTGTACTTCCACTATAATATCCATTTTTTATATACGCTGCATTTGAAACACCATATTTTATCTGATAATCGGTCCCTGAAGGAACATATATAGTGTAGTCACCTGAATTAGCACCTTCTAATATTTTAACTGTTGCACTTCCTGAGTTATTACCGTTACTTGCTGTGACCGTCAAACTAAGTCCGCCGTCAAGTGCAAAACCATTAGGAAGTTTTACTGTTCCACTTATACTGCTCTTAGGTATCAAAATTAGATTTACTTTCTTATTTTGAGTACTAACATCAATCAGTTCTCCTCCGTTTTCCTCAATTGTCATTCCCATTGTGTTATAATAACCCGGAGTTAAAAATTGTGTATTTGAAACTTTGTAATAAACCTTATACCCCGACCCTTCTACATTAGGAGGTACCTTTAAAGAGTATGCGGCTGAGTTCGTATTTGCTGCGATAGTTACATTTATTGAATAATTGTTCCCTGCAAAAATTGTTACACTAATAGCACTTGTCGCTTTAGTACCTGACGGCAGTGACACTGTCCCACTGATTATCCTATTTTCGATCATGGTCATATTAACTTCAGTCTTATTTTCTGTAGTCAAATCCAACAATGCGGCACTATTAACATTTAAAGTAGTTCCACCAATACCATAGTAACCTCCAGAGGCATAGTTAGTATTAGAACTCAAAGTGTACAGCACTTTATAGTCCTTGCCTGCAGGAATAAATACCGAATATTTTGCAAAACTCTGACCTTCCTCTATAGTTATTGACCGTGATGTTGTATCTGAACCATTCGATACACTTACCTTCACAGCGATTCCACTCTTCGGTGCAACACCTGAAGGAAGTATAACACTTCCGCTCAAAGTTCTCTTCTCGCTAATTTTCAAGTCTATATCAACTTTATTATCAGTTGTTAAATCCAATAATGTTGACATAGATGATTTGATAACCATTTCACTTAAATTATAGTACATAGGACTAACAAAATTTTTCTCGCTGACCTCATACCAAACTCTGTATTTATATCCTGGAGTAACAAACAGTTTATAGTCTGTACTTTTTTCTCCTTCTGGAATTGTTACAATTTGACTGCTACTACCTGTGCTTCCCGAAGTCTTAACGGTAACCTTATAACCACCTGTAGGTGCTACACCGTTTGATAGGGAAACTGTTCCCGATATTGAATTTTTAAGAAGCAGCACTATGTTTACACCGACTTGATTTCCTGTAGTCAAGTCAACCTTGTCTGCTTTTGACTCAGCTGTAACCGTACCCCCCTTACTATAATAACCATGGGATACAAAAATCATGTCTTCATCGCATTCGTAGCCGATAGTATACACACCAGGATTATAATAAAATTTAAAGGGCGCAGATTTTTCACCGCCCGGTATTGTAACATATGTTGTCATACCGTCAATATTATGTACCAGTGTTAATCCTCCAACAGGCGCTACAAGCCCTGTAGGCATTGAAAATGTTCCACTGACTGTTCTTTTTTCAAGAGGCATTATATTTATGTTGTACAAATTTCCCCCTAACGTGCTTACGCTTGAGGCAGAATCAATGTTGTATACGGCTCCACCAGAGCTATAATATATAGTATTCATATAAATTGCATTGAGAGTCTTTAATTCACATTTTATTTTATACCCTTCATTTGCAGGGACATTTATTGAATACGTGATTTCATCCTTGCCTTCCGGTATTACAACTGTTTGACTCATACTATCGGAATTGTTGTCTGCCGTAACAACAAACTTTAAACCATCCTTTGGTGCAGTTCCTGATGGCATTGAAATAACTCCGTTGATTGAGCGTTTTTCTATAAGTGTCAGTTTTATCCCTGATATATTGTTATCTGTGACCTCTATAAGAGTAGCCGAACTTAAAGTTCTTACCATATAATTATTGTTATAGTACGCAGTACTTACATATAAACTGTTGGATGTTTTATACGACACATTATATCCTGAACCTTTTGGCACATATACACTATATTGAGCAGAAACTTCTCCCTGCGGAATTGTAACGTTTGCACTGTCAAGTTTTGAACTGCCTGAAGAAACAATAACCTCAACATTTATACCACCAGCTGGTGCTATGCCTGACGGCAGTACTATTGTTCCTCTGACAAGACTTTTAGCTATTATATTAATGTTAATTCCAGTCTTATTTCCCGAGATTGTACTTACAAGCGTTGCTGACTTTTCTTCGCTCACTGTACCAATAACGTTATAATAACCCTTATTTATGTATGCTTCATTGCTCAGCTCATAGCTTACCTTATATCCTGATCCGTCCGGTACATACAAGATATAGTCTGTAGAGCTGCTCCCTTCAGGTATATTCACACTTACAGAGTCTTTGTCTGAACCATAGGCGGCATTAACTTTTAAACCTAGTCCTCCTTCAGGTGCTACTCCTTCAGGTAATGTTACTTTGCCCTTTATGGTCTTCTTTTGTATCAGATTAATGTCAATATTGTCTTTATCCTCAGAACTGACATCTAATAAAGATGCAAGAGTTCCGCTTCTTACTGAACCGTCAGAACTGTAGAATATAGATGAGAGATATTTCCTATCTGATGTTTCGCATTTTATATTATAACCAGTACCTTCATAGTTTTGAGGAACCTTTATAAAATAATCAGCCATACTGCTGCCTTCAGGAATTGTTACACTTACAGATGCACTATCCGATCCACATTGAGCTGTAAGCTTAACATTTAATCCATTATTTAATGCTACCCCGTCAGGAATTACAACTTTTCCGGATATAACCTTTTTAGGTATCAACGGAAAATCAATATCCATTTTATCCGATCCGGATACATCAATGGAGTAGGCCGCTCCCTGTCCTCTCACTGTACCATCTAAACTATAATACCCCAGGCTTGTATACTGTGCACTTTTTGTCTCATATTTTAAAGTATAGCCTGAGCCCTCCGGAACATATAGAGTAAATTCAGCTAGACTGCTATTTTCAGCTATCTCAACTGTTTTCTTACTGCTATAACTTCCGTTTGATGCTGTTAAAGTTACATCAACACCTTCACTTGATGCCAAACAATCAGGTAAACTTGCTACCCCACCTATTTTTTTATTCGGGATTAGTGACAAATCAATATTTTCTATATCACTGTTACTTACATCAACAAGTTTAGCACTAGAAAGGCTTCTTACAGTTCCTATCAAACTATAATAACCTTCAGAAGCATAAACTTCATTGGATATCTTATATTTAACACTATATCCTGTGTTTATCTGATTTGGCGGAACTAGAATTGAATATTCCACCGAACTTTCATTTGCAGGTATTTTAACTTTAGTCTGTATATCACTGTTATTGCGCAGTTTTGCGACTACAGTTACTTCTATTCCAGTAGATGGGGCATTACCAAACGGAAGCTTAACATTTCCTGAAATTATTTTCTTTGAAATAGGCTCAATATTTATTTCTGTCATGCTTTGCGTTCTTAAATGAACATATCACCCTTCAGGTGAACTTTCAAAATGCAAATTCCTATACTATCAAGATATGTAGCTTCGCTTATACTTGCTACCGTTCCTCTGCTGTTATAATATCCCCCACTCATATAATTTGTATCAAAAGTGGAGTAAGAAACAGTATAACCAGATAGAGACTTAACCTCTAATGAATACTCAACGTTGGTATCTCCCTCAGGAATAAATACACTGGAGCTACAACTATCGGAACCACTTACAGCTTTTACTGTGAAAGTTAATCCCCCAGCTGGAGCAACTTTTTCAAACGGCAAAGTCACCCTTCCTGCAATAACTTGTTTTTGATTATTCTCATTCTCATAGACACTTTGCGAAACACTCAATTGTCTATTTAGTTCTAGTGCGGTTTCGCCATCAGAACTTGCTTTAACCCTAATTCCGGTTTGAAATTGCCCGATTATGAGCAAAAAACACAGAAGAAATGAAATTAAGACTTTAAACTTCTTCCTCATCAATGTACCTCCCTCAAATTAAATATATTACAAACTAGACCTTATGTGGTTATTATTAAGATTTCATCCACATTCTTAGCCTATGTTGGAATATCAAGTCATAAGATTATCAAAATAGTAATCCGTAGTATATAAATTATTTTGACCACGACCATTTCATAAAATAACAATACAATATTTAGGCCATAAGACCCATCAAATCAATTTTTTTGAAATGGTGATTGACCAGTTATTCTTTCGGAATCAACTTATATATAATATTGTTTTATAAATTTTTATGGTGGCATGATATTTTGTTTACCATCAAATTAATATTATACAATAGAAATTAATCAAATGTATATTAAATCTATTGTTTTCTTCAACAAAGTTTTGAAATGACAACTGAAAAGTTTTTTTAGAATCACCTAAATTTATATCTTTTGCTTTTGATAACAAAAGAATCTTTACGAATAATTATTACTCATGGACACATATTATTATTTTCATCTCGT
>CAYXPB010000118.1:0-15177 GCA_964466645.1 uncultured Acetivibrio sp.
AGGCAAAGATCACATTTTCATTATAAACGGACAAACGGGCAAAGTAGTTGGAGACACACCTATTAGTCGCTTAAGGCAGTTTGTTTTTGCTTCAATTGTATTTGTAGTAGTATGGATAATATGCGTATTTGGAGGTGCTTTAATTGTATAGAAAATTTAGTTGCTTTATGTTAGTTTTTGTACTTATTTCTCTTTTTACAGGGACAACAGCCTATGCCTCCAATCCTATTAATGTAGTGGATAATTTGGGTTATCTGTCTGAGAATGAAATTGAACAACTCCAAACAAGAATTGATGAAATAAAAAGCACCTATAACCTCGATACTGTTATAGTTATAACTGACAATATAAAAGGAAAGGATTCCACGGAATATGCGGATGATTATTATGACTATAATGACTATGGGTTTGATAGCGAATACTCCGGATTGTTGATGCTAATCAACATGGATATACACGAAGTAGCAATATCAACAACAGGTAGAGCAATTGATATTTACACAGATAATAGAATTTCGAGCATGATTAATAATGTGACCTTTCCACTTTCTGATGGCAATTACTATGCGGCATGCAACGAATTTATCAATAATGTATTCACCTATACAAATTCAGGAGTGCCAAAAGGTCAGTATCGTGAGGAACGTGACCCCGATTTAAATTACTACAATCTGACCTACTTGCAGAAAGTAGCTCGTATGTTGAAATTGTGGCCTGTATATATCATTCCTCTAATTATCTCCATAGCTGCTACACTTATAATTTCTTATTCCAGTAAAGGTAAAGTCACCACAACAACCAGAACATATGAGGAAGGCGGTTCCTTTGTACTCAATCAAAACACCGATCAATATATTAGAGAATCAACTACAAGAACTAGAATACAAAGTCAGTCATCAGGTGGTGGAGGTGGTGGCCGCAGCAGTACACATAGGGGCAGCAGTGGCAGAAGTCACGGCGGAGGTAGAGGTAGGTTCTGATATAAATATTTTTGCAAAATACTACAAAGAGTGTTGCTCATATATTATATGTTCAACACTCTTTCAATATTTATTTTAATATAATAATGTGATTTCAAAAAACAGCCGGTCAATTGCATAGGTTGCTTTTTGAAATGTCCTAATATCGCTTATAACTATGAGATCCTTCTAAAAATTTGGCTGTTTTGTATAGGTTTAAGTCTTACTGCTTTATATCTTAAAAATGAGATCACGAAAGCTATTGAAAAAGACATCATAACAATAAAAATTGAATAAAACATTATTTGCTGCTGGGATTTAAATATATTTTTCATCACAAAAATGTAAACCAATTTGTCGCTTATATATGAGCACAAATATATATCAAGGGACAAAACCGATATAGTACCTAGCAATCCACTTATGCGTTTATTCTCAATTTTAGCATCATAAAAAATAAGAAAAAACAATACCGACTCTGCAACAATAAGTATTGAACCGTAATCACCAATTACATTTACAAATATCTTATTTGAAGAATAAAATACCGTCAATATGGTTTGAAGCACAATAACAAGACCAAGGGATATAGATACAAATACTTTGTTGACCCTTAGCGGATATTTCTTTATATAGGCACCAATAAAATAATAAGTAATAGGATAAATTTTAGTCCACCAGTCTGAGAAAGATAGTGCTTTAAATGCTGACGTCTGGGCGGATAAAGAATTAAAAAATGCTGGGAATCCTGTAAGAAGAACTAAAATAAACAGAAATATTCTATAGTCTTTTGCATTATTTAGACCCTTGTGTATCATGTTTAAAAACGGTGTCAAAAGAAACAGACCTATATACATGTTGATATACCATGAATACTTGTCTGCATCAAAAATCAGTATAGCTTTAATCCATGACAAAATACTTTTGTCTTCGTTAAGATATGTTATTCTCATAACAATGGACAATAAGGAATAAAACAGATAGATCCCTAGAATAGGTATTAACTTCTTAAAATATTTGCTTTCAGGCTTCTTTTCAGTCTGCAAATATCCCGTAAGCATTATAAATAAAGGTACACACATTGTAAATACCCATCTTAACGCAACTTGTACCATCATATTTTTGCCAGCTACGGGTACCCTGTAAAAATCCGTATGATAAAAAAAATGTACTCCTACCACAAATAGAATCGCAAAGGTTCTAAGCAAGTCTAAGCCTGTTTTCCTTTTCATGTATATTAACCCCACTTCTAGTTTCAAATACATACTGCAACTTTACGCTTATAAACATAATAAGTTGTTTCGAAAAAATTCATTAGTCAATATATAGGTTCCGTCCCATTAAAATCAGCTTTTTTGAATCCCCCATTGATCAGTTGTTTTTTGGGAATCACCTAATATAATTAGCTATTATATTTTACTGCAGATCTTTTTGCAACATTTTAACATAGAACATATTGCAAAAAGTAAAAAAAGTCTGTAACATTAGGAACAAACTATATTTTAGCATAAGTATTAATATTTAGTAAAATCCATTAGTTGTCAACACAACATGTGCTAATAAAAAAGGAGAATATTTCAAATGGACAAAAATAAAAAAATAAGCATAACAATAATTGTTATACTCACTTCATTAGTTGCGATATGGTATATGTATTTAGATTTTTCCAATTTATTCGGATTTATTGATAACACCTTTCCAAGCAATATAATTAAACGTATCGATGTTTTTCTTATAGCCATAATAGTAGCTATTTCAGGTAAGGACTGTCTAAGCAAAAAAGACTCCTCACTTATAAAAATTGCATTTATTGCAATATGTTGTGCTGAAATAGCCTTTCTCCTTCATAGTACTTATGGCGGTATCGGTTTTTTCCTCTTGTCACAAATACTGCTCATTCTAAGAAATGGTCAAGGCTTAAAACAAAAACTTTTTTCTATAGAGGATAAATCAACCAAACTCAAACTTATAGCTTGGGGTATAGGAATATTTTTAATTTTTAGTCTGATTATTGCCTTTGTATTCTATCCTATACTTAAGTTGAGCTTATTTCTATTTATATTCATTGTATATGGTACAGTAGTCAGTGTGTCTTTCTGGGTTGGAGAAGCAAACTACATACTGGACTTATTTCCAAAAAAGAATTCATTGATGGTCGCCACCGCAATGGCTTGCTTTTTCTTTAGTGATATTTTAGTCGGATTGGTTATGATAATAAAACCAGGGGTTATATACCAACTGGCAAACTGCTTTATCTGGGTTCTATATGCACCAGCTATAATGCTTCTGGCTTTCAGTGGTTATAAATACGGTGACCTACAGGAAAAAACACTTCCCCAATAGTGCAAAAATCTATATTGTATAGGTTATTTTTTGAAATGACCTTATGCCTTAACATAGCACTTTGTTTTACTCCTCCAACTGAAAACTACTAATAACTTTGCCAAACTCTTCAGACATATTTTTGAGATTAACTGCTGACTCGACAAAATTATCCTGCGTAGCAACCTGGTTTTCTATTGCACCTTGAGCATGCTTGGAGTTATCGAGCAGTTCAATTGCAATATTAGCAACTGAACTGATACTTTCATTGACTTTGCCTATATTGTATTTTGCATCATCAAGCCTTTTGTTTATTGATAATATCTGACTATTAACAGTTTGATTCGCAAACACAATACCGTTAAATGCGTTTGCCTCTTCATTGATAATTCTAGTTGATGATTTTATTTCTTCTGCACTCTTTTCAATACCTGTTTTCATATTGTTTATCAATTGTTCTATATTTCCAATAACACTTTTAATCTCGCCTAATGACTGATTTGATTTCTCCGCTAAGGTTTTTACCTGATCTGCAACGACCGCAAAGCCTTTACCTGCCTCACCGGCTCTTGCCGCTTCAATGGCAGCATTTAAAGCCAATAAATTGGTTTGCTCCGAAATGCTATTTATAAATTTAGTAATTTCACCAATTTTTATTGAATAGTCATATAGATCATTAACAGTAACATTCAAACCAACTGTTCTCCAGTTTTTGAGCTTTCCTTAATAAAATCATCTAAAGAGATTAAAGTTGTATGCATATGATTCCCGTTGATCGAAATAAGTTTTACCATTTTAAATAAATTTTTCTGCATTATATTTATTGAATTGGAAAGTATACCTATTTCATCTTTGCTATTGACTTCAAATTGTTTTGTTGATAATTTCCCCGCCGCAATTTTCTCACTTACATTTATTAGTTTATTCAAAGACTTAATAATATTTCTTACAGTGATAAATGTTAATAAAGTACATACTATTACTACCAAAATAATTATAGCATAAGATATATTTTGAGAAAGTTCACTTATATGCTCTATTTCTTTGATTAAACTTTCAGTATATATTAACTCATTATTTGTAAGCTCTATAGAATTTTCTCTCATAAAATCACTAACCTTAGAGACTTTATCATATTCTTCTGCAGCTGTCACATCATAATCTTTTGCCTTTGCAACCAGAATATCTGCTATATCTATAAACTTATTCATTTGGCTGAAAAGAACTGTTCTTGAGGTATTTACATTTTCATCAATACCTTTCCCAATTTTCTTTTCAAGCTCGAACATATTTTGTTTGTACTCTTGATATGCATTTAACTTTTCAGTATCTTTACTATCTACAATTATCTCTCTTAAGGTCTGACGTATATTCATTGTACTCATCATAATTGTGTTTTCTTCCATAAATACATTTACTATGTCCTTATATTTTTGCACAGTATTCCTGTAATAAAAGCAATTTATAAGATTTACTGTAACAAGGGCAATAATTAAAAATATTAAAACACCATTAATTTTATGTTTTATACTTCTACATTGTATTTTTCTAAGCTTTTTTATAGAACCTGATATAATGTTCATACCTTGCCCCTCTCTGTAATCCATACTTATAATTACTTGAATCAAATTGCAACGTAAAAGTTTGCTGTTTTTATCTTCTTCGGTAAACCGAAGCTTTAACTTAATACTTTTCCTATTAATTTATACTAAATAGCTTGATAATTCTGGTTAATATAAATTCCTATTTTACCGATATAAAACAAAGTGGAGTTAAAGGAGATGGTATTGTGAGCATATACCTAAGACGATTTTCTGCTTTTATACTTGCCCTTATTTTAGTATTTACCACAGCTGGCTGCAATAACTTTAATAGAGTTACAGAGGCCTCTTCAGATAATTCAGATCCAAATCCCATAAGCGAAACGAGTGAAAACCTTACAAAAGGCTCTGTTTCAATAGGTTTGTCCCTTCCAAATCAGCAGGAAGAACGTTGGGTGAAGGATAGAAAAACGATTGAAACTGAATCAAAAGCACTTGGGATTGACTTAAAAGTCCAAGTTGCCGACAGCGATGCTGTTAAACAAGATTCTCAATGTGAAAGTCTTATTTCGCAGGGTATTAAGGTTCTTATTTTGGTTCCTCATGATGCCAAGAGTTCAACTTCAATAATCGAAAAAGCACATAAAGCAGGTATTAAAGTCATTTCATATGACAGACTTGTAATGGGGGCTGATGTTGATCTTTATCTATCCTTTGACAACATTAAAGTTGGCGAACTTCAAGGGGAGTATTTAACCCAAAAGGTACCAAAGGGAAACTATGTTGTCCTATCCGGTTCACCTTCCGACAACAATGCCTCCTTGTTTAAACAGGGAGCTATGAAATATATTCAGCCTCTTGTAGACAAAGGTGATGTCAAAATTGTTATGGAAGAACCTGTTACTGATTGGTTACCAAGTGAGGCTCTAAAACTTATGAAAAATGCTTTGACTAATAATCAAAACGAAATTGATGCAGTACTAGCTCCAAACGATGGAACGGCGGGAAGCTGTATACAAGCTCTTGCCGAACAAAAGCTTGACGGGAAAGTACCGATTACTGGACAAGATTCAGATTTACTTGCTGCACAGAGAATTGTTAAGGGTACCCAAAGCATGACGGTTTTTAAAGATACTCGTGAGCTAGGTAAGGAAGCAGTAAAATTGGCTTTTAAGATGCTTAATGGGGAAAATATTGAAACAACTCATAAGGTGAAGGTTGAAAAGACAGATGTTCCATCAATTCTTTTAGCTCCGGTAACGGTTGATAAGAATAATATTGATGAAGTTCTTATTGATAGTGGATATCTTAAAAAAGAGGATGTTTATATTGATTAATGAACTTCGTATAGAAGCTGAATGGAAGGGAAGTACCTATTGTTTTAGTGTCAAACGACTCCATTACGTGACCTTCGCATAGAATCTGTAGGATGCCTTTCGGCAGACAGATGAGCGATATTTTGCTGCACAAAAATCGTACCTCAGCTTGATAATTTTCGCCGCGTCTATGGGACATCCTGTCCCGAGACGCTAAAAATGCCATCCGTGGCATTTTTGCTTCAAATTATCAAGCTTTCGGCAACAGCTTCTAATGCTCAGGTCAAGTAATTGCGTCATTTGACACTAAAACAAGTTTACACTTTAATTAGGTTGGGTTAGCTGTTTCGTTGTTATGCTTTTATAATATAGGATTTTATATGTTCTTGGTTTTTATAATTATTCGACAAATTTACTTATCACAAAAAGCATTTAGTAAATTTGAACCGACCCCCAAAAGTCAGATCTAAAAATCCAACTTTGGGAGGTCGGTTTTTTATGGCAAAATATGACCATATGAAATTAATAATTTTTATCTGCGTAGCCTACCCATCCGCCTTCTTTAACTAGTGTTTTGTCGAAGTCTCCAACTTTAAAATCTAGTTCTTCGGATTTACCTTCCGATTCAACAATAATTTTATTTCTGTCAACATCAACAGTTAATGTAACATCCTTTTTGGAATAGGTGTTAATTAAATAATCGATTTTTTCCTTTGGAAGCTCAATTGCAAACATGCCGCAGTTGTACATGTTTTGTCTGAATATTCTAGCAAAGCTTTCTGCTATTACCACATTAATATTGTTTACTTCTAAAGCCCATGGAGCATGCTCTCTTGAAGAGCCACATCCAAAGTTTTCACGGGTTACAATTACAGACTTGCCCTCTATATCTTTTTTAGGATCAAAACTATCCAGTATCAAATCTTCTAAAACGAAAGGCTTAAGTGCCTCTTTTGTTATTTCGGTAAGATACTTTGCAGGAATTATTTCATCCGTGTTTATATCATTTCTATCTAAAAACAAAACTTTTCCGCTAAAGGTTTTCATTTTCATATCCCTCCCTGATAATATCCTCTGTTTGGCCTCTTCATTTCACTCTATGAGTGAAATAAATTCGAATTTACAATTTCACCTGCAATTGCAGTTGCAGCAGCAGTAGCAGGGCTCATAAGGTGAACCATTCCACCTTTCCCCATACGTCCGTTGAAATTTCTGTTTGTCGTTGAGGCACATGATTCTCCACTTGCTAATACTCCGTTGCTCATTCCAAGGCAAGCTCCACAGGTGGGATTTGTAACACAAAAACCTGCATCCTGAAAAATTTCAATAATTCCCTCTTTTAAAGCCTGACTGTATATAGCTGGTGTTGCAGGACTTACAATTCCACGAACATCATCATTTATTTTCTTACCTTTCAAAACCTCCGCTGCTACTCTTAAATCTTCTATACGACCATTAGTACAGCTTCCGATGTATATCTGGTTAATTTTTGTACCTGTCATTTCCCTCACCGGTTTAACCTGATCAGGTTTAAAACCAACAGTGACCATTGGCTCTAAGTTTGACAAATCAAATTCATACACCTTCTCATAGTTGGCACCTTCGTCAGAAATCCATTTTGAATATTCTTTTAAAGCTGCTTCCTTTGATTCAAACTCGTCCTTTATATAATCCCAAAGGTATTCAACGGTTGTCATATCGGGGTAACAAACTCCACACGTACCACCAGCTTCGATAGCCATATTGCATAGAGTCATTCTAGCTTCCATACTCATTTCATCTACGATAGGTCCGGTAAACTCTATTACCATGTTTGTTGCACCGTTAACTGTCAATTCTTTTATAACATACAGTATAGCATCTTTTGCAAAAACTCCCGACTTAAGTTTTCCGTTTAATACAATCTTAATTGTCTTTGGAGAATGGAAGGCACAAACTCCCTTTAAGATACCCACTTCAAGGTCTGTCGTACCAACTCCGGCTGCAAAAGCACCAAATGCCCCGTGAGTGCAGGTATGCGAGTCACCCATTATAATTGTATATCCCGGTCTTACAAAGCCCTTTTCAGGAAATATGGCATGACATACGCCATTTCTTCCTATATCAAAGAAATCTTTTATTCCATGTTTTTTTGCCCACTCACGTAAAATTTTGCCTTGTTCCGCAGTTTTACTGTCCTTTGCAGGCGTTACATGATCTATTACCGCTTTTATCTTATTAGGGTCAAACACTCTATCCATACCTCTTGCCTGAAGATCAGTTATTGCAATGGGCGTTGTGATCTCATGGCAAAATACTGCATCAAGATTTAATACATGCGTATCTTCAAAGGGCATATTCACTCTATGGGCATTGAAGATTTTTTCAGCTAATGTATATTTCATGTTGTATCAACTCCTTTATAATTTAACATATCTTATTACGGTGTTTTAAAAAATTCATTAGTCAATATATATATTTCAAACCTAATAAAATCAACTTTTTTAAAACACCCAGCGACCAGTTATTTTTTGAAATCACCTAAAATTTATTCCCTCAATAAAAATACTTTTAAGAAGAATATTATAGTATTTTACAATTTGATATGCAACTCATACTTCTATTATATACATTTATAAATTTTATACTTCCCGTAATTTGCTTAGAAAGAATATATTTTTTAATGTTTTTTGACATTTAATTATTTACGGGAGTTTACTCTTAGCGGCTCAAGTCCACACTTATTTTAGGCTATACAGCTGTCCTCAGCTCTCTAAAATAACCGGTATGCTTCGAATTATATTGATTTGACTTTGTTCAACTTCAATTTTACACACATAAGATAGGATATCAACACCTGCATCTTTAGCATTTCGCAGTGCATTGCCAAATTCCTTGTCTGTTCTGTCATTAGGTCTTATCACATCGGCATCTTCTCTTTGTATAATAAAGATAACCCCTGCTCCTTTTCCGCTCATTTTGATTTGTGTCAACTCTTCAAGATGCTTTTTACCTCTTGTGGTTGGAGCATCAGGAAAAAACGCCTGTCTATCTTCCACCATCGTAACACCTTTTACTTCAATATAATATTCATGTTCCCCACTATACAATCCAAAATCAAATCGACTATTTAGCATAGTCACTTCACGGCGGATTTCTCTATAGTCACTAAACTGTTCAAAGAATTTATTTTTCAGAGCTTCGTGTACGATTTTATTGGGGACATTTGCAGAATCTATAGAAACCCATACTTCATCCTTTTTCACTAATAACAGTCCAAATTTCGTCTTACGGGTCTTTTTGTCATATTTCCTTAGCAGTGCCACCGTATTCTCTGTCAAAAGTTCCCTTAGTCTTCCCGTATTCGGAACATGAACTAGTTCTTGATTACCATCAATTTCAACCACTGCTTCAAAACGGTTTAATCTTTTGATAAACCGACCTTTAACAAGTTCTCCTTCAATATTCATATTAAGCTTCCTTTTTTAAGTATGTTTTTTCATTTGATATAAAAAATCACATCTGTTTTCTCACCGTTTTATATTCATCATTAAACCGAAAGTATGGACAGTTATCATAGGACTTTCCCATAAATCTGACCATTTCGTCCTCGTCTAAATCCACCTGGCAGCCATAGAATTCATACTCATCATCAAAAACATAATTGACACAACAATCACAATTTGACTTTCCTTCCATAATCAAATCCCTCCATATGTTCTAGCTTTTTTTATATACTAATACCGCTAATCCAACTGTAATCATCATCATAAAATACCCAACAACTCCCCCAAGTGCATTCAATATAACATCATCAATATCGCTAACACCCGCTCCTGATATATACTGAAAAATTTCAATAGACAAAGTTACTGCTAACACAACAAAAAAAACTCTTAACAA
The DNA here is from genome assembly GCA_964466645.1 of uncultured Acetivibrio sp. Taxonomy (GTDB): domain Bacteria; phylum Bacillota; class Clostridia; order Acetivibrionales; family Acetivibrionaceae; genus Acetivibrio. The sequence goes on from CAYXPB010000118.1 coordinate 10,021, forward strand.
GCCTTTTAGCTTGCTAAATGCAATAGGTAACAAAAAACCCATCGGCACAAAAGCCGCAATATTCCCAGCAATATTCACCAAAATATCCTTAAAATCAGATCTAGTGAGAAATTTAAATATTGTTCTAAATGGAACAATATTTATGCTCCTATGAATAACATCACGCCCATAAGTGTGGTCAAAAAAAGTTAAGTATATCAAATATGATAGATATAGAACAAACATAGCCATGCAAATATATTTTATTGCTCCTTTATAATTACTCATAGTAACCTCGTTAAAAAATTAAAGTATTCATCTAAATCTAAATACTCTATCCTTAAACTTAAAGAAATCATTCTATAATAATATCACAGTTGAAGTGTAAAATAAATTTGCCGTGTTGTGAATATAAGATCATGTCAGAAAATAATCTATGCAATATTCAAGTCACAAAGCCCATCATGGAAGCTTAAAAGCTTCCATACAAAGGAACATTATTTTGCTATACAAAAAATTTAAATCAATTTTTTTGAAATGAGAATTGAACAGTTATTTTCTTGAAATCAACTAAATAAAAAGAAAAATTAGAAAATTTCTATTTTTTTGATATAATGTATTTAAGAATCCTAAAGGAGCATAAATATATGTTTTATCACATAAAAAGAAAAACTATCACAGCTTTCTTTTGTATAAACCTTTTAGCATGTTTAATTCTTTGGTTTGCAACTTGTACAAGTGCAACAGAAAATTCAATAGGTACTAAAGAGTACACAATAATCAATCCCTATGAAGCCGTAGATTGGGGTTCATTCGGACAGTTTAAAGCATGCTTACATATGCATACTAATGAATTTGACGGAAATGATTCTCCTAAGGAAATGATTGAGGATTGCTATATAAAGGGTTATGATGTAGCAACAATTACCGATCATAATAGTACTAATTCTACATGGGATAGAACAGACAAAAATCCCGATAAATATTTAACCGCTGAGCGATTCAACGAAATTAAAACCGGCATTGGCAGAAATGGGAGAGGAATGCTTCCAATTCCCTTTTCAACAGAGCAATCGGTATTTGGCCACGTTAATACATACTGGGCTGATTTCTGTGAATCGACGGATGTATCAATAGAGAGCAAAATAAAAAGATGTGAAGAATTAGGCGGTATCTCACACATAAATCATCCGGGTGGAGATGAGTCTGTCAGATTTTTCTCTTATGAAGGTCAACTTACTGAAGCAGGTATCGAATATCTTAATGAATACACAAGGTTGTTTCTTGAGTATCCTTCTTGCCTTGGAATTGAAGCTTTAAATGCAAGATACGGTAACAGAGAAAGCTTCAGACAGATGTGGGATCATATTCTTATGAATACAATGCCAAATCGTCCTGTCTGGGGATTTTCAAGCGATGACTCCCATTCAGTATACCAAACAGGTTTTAACTCTAATATAATGCTTATGCCCGAAAACACTGAGGAAAACATACGGCACTCTATGGAAAATGGGACTTTCTATTCTGTAACATCATTAACAAATACTATGACTTTTGTAGATTCAAAATCACAGAGTTCTTTTCCCATAATCAACAACATAATTGTTAATCAAGATGAAAATTCCATTACAATTTCAGCGCAAAACTATGAAACAATTGAGTGGATTGCAGACTGTAGGGTTATTTCTACTGGTGATAGTATTGATCTGAACTACTACGAGGATTGCGTTGATAACTACATACGAGCGCAATTAAAAGGACCAGAAGGACTTAGTTTAACCCAACCTTTTGGCATAATTGAAAAACCTCGCCCCCTAATTGGTGATATTGATAATAACGGAAAAGTAGATTCAATAGATTTTGCACAGTTAAGAAAACAGATACTCGGTTTAAGCGGTGGAATGTTAACCTCAGAACAAATCTTAATCGCAGATGTGGACAAGAATGGAGAACTTAATTCAATTGACTTTGCATATATAAGACAGTATCTTCTCGGTATAATACCTATTTTCCCCTACAGCAAATAAACACTTTTTTCGTTTATATCTTTTCTCATTGATATTCTATAGTAAAACTATGGATTTTTTATGTAAATAAATACAAAATAGTAATCAGCAAAATCTAAGTAGGGTTTCTCAAAATATTCATTAGTCAATATATAGAGTAACAGCTAATAGAATCAACTTTTTTGAAACACCCATTGGCCAGTTATTTTTTAGGAATCATCTAATCCAAACAATATGTTTATAGATACTAGGAGGAAATTTTGTGAATTGTGAATTATACCAACAAGACTCATCATATATTAAAGCATATAAAAACAAAATTATTGAGGCTGGAAATTCTTTTCTTAAACTGACAAAGTACAGAAAACACGAAATATTAAATATGGATATTAATTATTTTTTACAGAATTTATTAAGACTTAAGGTTGAAATTACCAATTTAGATAAAAAACAAGATAGCTACTATATTTTTACTAAAGACCTTGATGTAAGAGAAGTACACATTATCACTAGCACTCATAAAGATGAAATATTAGTGGTTTTTAGAGAGGTACTATATTCAATGCTCGAAGAAATTATTCCACATAATCTTTCTCTGAATGAAAATTTCGCCTTTGTTTTATATTCAGTGCCTGACTTGATATTACTTAATGCAAACGAAACATATTTAAAATTTTTGATTGAACCATATAATAAGAAAGAAAACAGTATTAGAAAAAAAGTCACTGAAATTCACAAAGACTATATGGGAAGCAAACACCAAGAAAGCATTTCAAAGGCCGTAAATTCAGGTGAAGTGGTTTTTTGCAATGATATTGTTCATTATGAAAAGGATGGCAGTATTAGTTACTGGAATTTACAAATCAAGCCAATATATCAATTGGAAAAATTTAAATACATTATTTTAAATTATCAGGATTCAACTCAAAGGGTATTACATTATAAACATCTGGAAGAGCAAAACAGAATTCTCTCTGCACGCAATAAGAAGTTAGAAGCAATTCTAGGTGTTGTAGCAGACTGCAAAAAGCTTGTAGATGAAGCAGGTAATGATATTTCCTTTAATGAACTTTGTGATGAAGACATAACACAGCAAATAATACGGGATAAACTAATAAGAAACCAAGTCGAACAAATAAAAGCTGTCATAGAGAACATGTCTGATGCAATATACATATTCGATAATAACAATAAGTATATATTTGTCAATAAGGCTGCCCGTGAGCAAAGCCCATATATGGCTAATAAAATACGCAATTGTTTTGAATTTGCACAGTTTTATAACATCGACGGAAGCGAAGTCACCTATGATGAAATGCCTTTGAATTTAGTCAGAAACGGACAACAGGTTATAGATAAAACCATATTCGCAATAATCAATGAAAAAAAACTATATGTTGGAATCAGTGGTACTCCAATATTTGATGAAAACAATAATTTTGTCATGGGGGTTATGTGCAGTCGGGACATTACCCCTCGTATGGAATTTGAAAAAGCACTCAGAAATAAGCAAGAGGCATTATTAATAGATGAAAGAAGAGAGAAAGAAGCTTTGGAAAGTGTTATAAAAATTAAGGACGAATTTTTAGCAAACATGAGTCATGAATTCAGAACCCCTTTAACTGTTATTAATGCAGCAATTCAAACAATTAATAGCCTATATGCTAATGAATTATCCAATAAACTAAAAAAGCACATTAGGACTATTCATACAAACTCTTTGAGGCAGCTTAGACTAGTGAATAATTTACTTGATATCACCAAATATAAAGAAGGTTATGTCAAATTTGACGAGCAAAATATTGATATTGTTTATCTTACAAGTTCAATTATCGAATGTATAAAGCCTTTTGCAGGACAAAAAGGAGTTGATCTTGAATTCAGTTCCAATATAACAAGTAAATCTATGGCAATAGACATTGATAAGTACGAACTAATATTATTTAACCTTTTGTCAAATGCTATAAAATTTACGCCATCCGGTAAATCAGTATGTGTTCACTTAACTATCAAAAATACAAATGCTGTAATTTCAGTTATAGATGAAGGTATCGGAATAGCTAAAGAGAAACATGAGTATATTTTTGAACGCTTTGGGCAAGTAAATGGTTCACTGACAAGACATTCCGAGGGTACAGGAATTGGTTTGTCACTCGTAAAATCAATCATTGAAGCTCTAAAAGGTACAATTTCTCTCAAAAGCGAAGTTGGTAATGGGAGTACTTTTACTTTTACAATTCCAATAAAAAAAGCAAAAACAGTAAGCAATCCAATCTTTAAAGGTGAATTAGGTCATCAAGTAATGCAATCTGCTGCAATACAACTTTCAGATTTATATTTGTAAGGTTATCTCCAATAACTCAGCAATTGACATTTTAAAAATTTGCTTCGCTCATAACTTTTCTTGTTCGCTAGGGAACCCTATGGTTTCCTTCGACGGATGCATAGGCGAGCAGTGCAGCGTAGCGAAACGACCAACCTGAGCATTTTCCTTAAACGGGCAAGGGGAATCCCTTGCCAATCCCAGTATAGGAATTTACACAAATTTCTATACTATAAAAACATCGCAGCATGTTAATTATTACTAGGTTGATTTAATTCTAATTTAATCATTACCCTTAATTGCATATCTACCATTATTTATGATAAAATTATATCAGTTTCAGACCGAAACAGAAATGGAGGAAGTTTATGAATATTGTAATTATGGAAAATTATGAACAAATGAGCAAACATGCTGCTGAACTGATAGCATCATATGTAAAATCAAAACCGAATTGTGTATTAGGATTAGCTACAGGGAGTAGCCCAATCGGTACATACCAGGAACTTATCAAGTTGCATAACAACGGACTCGACTTTTCACAGGTAAAAACTTTCAACCTTGACGAGTATCTTGGGATAAGTATAAATCTTGATAAACCTTATAATGAAGACCAAAGTTATGCAAGGTTTATGTATGAGGAACTACTCAAGCATATAAATGTAAAAAAGGAAAACACTCATGTTCCAAATGGCTTAGCAAAAGAGCCAGAAAACTTCTGCAAGTGGTATGAGGAGGAAATTAAAAAGGCCGGCGGTATTGACCTTCAACTTCTCGGTATAGGTGGGGACGGTCACTGGGCATTCAATGAACCTGGTTCATCACTTCAATCAAGAACACGAGTAGAGC
>CAYXPB010000119.1:0-10077 GCA_964466645.1 uncultured Acetivibrio sp.
CATCTTGAAAATTTATGCGGCTATTGGATAGTTTCTGACTTTGCCGTAGCCCTGGTATCCACACACGTCTTACAGGCGGTGGGGTGTAACTTTTCCTATGTATGCGACTAATAACCTCATCAGCCCAAGTATCAAAGGATTCTCTTGCTTCCTTGACATCAACTTCATCTACTCCCCGGGCACTGCTGTTATTAATATGGCTTAAGCTTTCCCACAGCAGTTCCTTTGTGATGTGATGTGCAAGGGATGTAAATTTGAGATTCGCATTACTTCGTGCTTTAGCTGCTATTCTCTCCATTCCTGTTTGCATGATTGGATTTCCCTACTTTGCATTAAGGTCCGATGCCCTCCTTTGAATGAGGCTCATGTTTCCATGAAAAGATTCAATCCCCGCCAACCGCTTCCCCATGTAATAGGCTCTCCCTACCTCAAAGTACTATCAGTTGGTAAGACTCCCGTAATAAAATCATGCCATCCTTGCTTTGTAGGCTTGTTTGGCACTTACTTGCTAATTAGCATTAGCAAGTATCACTACGGGTCTCCCTTGTTCCCAATATACCATTTGACAACATGCCGTGAGTACGAACCCCGGAAATTATGCACATTCCTTACCATGTCAGCATATGCATTTCCGCCTTCCTCGCTGAGAGAGTGCGAGTCGGCAATTTCAACGTCGAGATATTTCGGGGCTAATTATCTCTTTCACTTTATTCCGGCCTGTTATCTTCCTGTCTACGCTTCGCAGATTACATTACTGTAAGCCACGCAAGACTCGGTACATAGCTACTGGTTAGGTTTTACTACGGCAACCATTGCAGATTGCAAGGTATATTGAACTTTCAAGGCGCAACTCCCATGTCTCACAGGGCCTATGCCCTAAATTCCTTCGTTGTGCCTGTTCATGATGTGGATGTTAGTCATGCTTCTGATGAAAAGTTTATTTTTTCAAAATCGCTGATATCAAAACCTTTATTTTCCCCCTAAATATCCACAACGCCACCGTGTATAAAACAAAAAACATCAAAACATTTATCCATACCCCCCCATAAAAATAGCACGGAAGCGCGAGCGAAATAACAACAATCAAATAGCTTAATGAAGGCATCTTGAACCTTATATTGTAATTTCTTCTGATAATGGCAATCCGGATAGAACAACCAGTCAAAAAGCCAGCGCACATTGCGATAGCACCAGAATAGACACCCCACTCGAAAAACAAGATGCCGGCATATATGAACACAATATTGATCATACAAGACACCAGCGTTGAAATGAATACAATAGAGTTATTTTTATACGCACCGATGATACTGGCTAGAAATGCATGGAATACGTCCATTAGCGTGGCCAACATATAAATTGGGACAATATTCTTTGCGTCAGCGTAGTTTTCATTTATTAATATTGGGAACACTACATATACCATCGGAACCATAATGCTGAACACTGCGGTTAGAACTTTGGCAAATATATTGATCGCATCCGTATAAAAAGTAGATGTCTCTTCCGAATGGTCAGATCGTGTATAAGCCAACTCCTGCCAAGCCAATGTAAAGCATGAGACCATAAAGCTTATCATCATCCCGAATTTTGCCGCTATCGAAAACAGCCCATTCGATTCCGCTCCCAAAATATTGGATATAACTACACGGTTAAAGCTTGTTAGGAACCAATATGAAACCGTGCTTATGCAGAGGGGAATTGAAAACCTGACGATATCTTTCATAGCGACAGCGTCGAAATGGCGCCAATTGAATCTACTAACTAGTTTGATTTTGGCGGCAATGATTATGGTTTGCACGAAGATTCCGGCAACATAGGAGATATACATTGCCCGATAGTCCATACCGACAAATACTATGAGGACTATATTGAGGCCCGCTTGTAAAAACGCAGCACATACTCCCGAAAGTGCGTAACATCCATTATATCCCCAGGATCTGGCATAGTATCCAAACAGCCCTTGAGCGGACGATGCAATCCCAAAGAACATTACCCAACCAAGATAGTTGATGGTCACAAATTGTCCGAGGACAATAAATGCTACGCAATAAACGACCGTGGAAGCCGCGAAGATACCCAGTCCACTAAATACATATTTATATTTGACTTCATCTTCCCGCGAGTCGACCGCATATCTTAGTACACCATACCACAGATTGAAATACAGTATACCGGCCACAAATGTAGCGTAGGTGCAATAGAGATCGTAATTCCCGTAATCCGCCGTGGAAATATAGGCAGTATAAAGCGGGAGCATGAAAAAACCGATCAGTTTAGAGCTAACATTACCCAAAAAATAGATGCCAGTCGATTTGGCAAGACGATTGAAAATGCTCATGCTTTTGTACTTATCCACTACTCCAGCTCCATAAAATCCGACGCAATTACACTGATCACATGGTGTCCAAGTGTAAGCAAATGTTCGTATATAGGGTGATCACACCTGATAGCAATGTTTTACCGCCTACACAAATATTAGTCAAAGAAACCCCACTAAGCCTTTGCGGTGAATAAGCTGACAGCTCTATGACAAAGTCAGAAACAATAGCCGCATAATTTTAAAGATGGGCCTGATCAAAACTGTCCTGTTGGTGAAAAATCAAAGTTCAGATTTCATTGAATTCCTGAAAATGATTGATTTAAAATATCCGGAAGGCAACAAAATCCGATTGGTTCTTGATAACCATTCTGCACACACATCCAAGGAAACAAAGAAATATCTTGCTGCAAAACCGGGACGTTTTGAGTTTGTATTTACACCTAAGCATGGTTCATGGCTTAATTTAATAGAAAGCTTTTTCGGAAAGATGACAAAACAGTTTTTACAAGGTATCAGGGTCGATAGCAAAGAAGAACTTGTTAATCGTATTTATCAATATATAGAAGAAGTAAACGCTTCGCAGGTAGTATACCACTAGAAGTATAAGATGTGAAATAGCATAATGTGTACAAGTTATTAGCAAATGCTATACTAGAGAGATTCGCCCCTTTGCAAATAATACCCAGGGTGTATCTCCTGATCAGTTGTTTAAATTCTGCATCCGACAGGTCATCACCCGCATCATCACCATGTCCGATGACCGATATGTTCGAGCCCCGGACAAAAGCCTCAGACTTGCGGCGGGGCAATACGACTTGTCCCCGCTGTTCCAGCTTTTGATCAGACCCATCTTCAAAATTATGCGGCTATTAGATTGTTTCTTACTTTGCCGTAACCATGACAAACATAGGGATTCGTTCCTTCTTTATATAGAGCAATTTCATCATTTTTCGTTTTCTACCAGGGGGTAAAATACTATCCCTAGTTGGTGATGATATATTTAAGGCTTAACCAAACATGCTTAAAACAAATATGGAAGTTGACCTGTACTGTTCGTTATCATAAGTAAAATATAACTGTATAACATTAGCAACGCATATGATGTTTTTGCAAATTTCAACCCAACCTGATTATTTGCTCGCACAGAAATCAATAGTAATTCCCATAAAACAAACATATATCCAATCCTCCCCACCCATATAAAATAATACCCTAAGAACGTTAGCGCCAGCGATAAGATAGAAAGTATTGATAATATAGTCAAATAGTTGTGTACTTTCCAATTTTCGCTATAATTCAATTTATTTTGTCTCTTCATCATACAAACTATTACGACAAGAATTAATAGGAATTTAGCCGGAATAAACAAGCCAACATTTGAGCTAGCAGACTCAATTAAGTAATAATATTTGCCATATAACATATAAGTATAAGCATAAGACACTAAATATATGCAGATAAGTATGATTGGAATCAATAAAAAACCTTTACGAATTCCATGATAGAATGTTTTATCAAATAGATAAAACACAAGAAAAATCATTATTGCAATAACACTTGAGTTATGTATTTCAAAAGCAATATAAGACGCAATGAGAAAAATCCACCATGTATCTTTTTTTAAGTATCTTGAAAAATAAAATATAATAGACACCGCTATCCACTGTGCCATTACATTCATTGTCTGAATCATATACATTACAAGAAATACAAATACATAATAAGGAAAATCAATTTGGTCTTTAAAATCTAGCAACCGCAAAATAATTAGAGAATTTATTATCAACGCAACCGTTATGAAAAATGCTTTGGGCGAATTATTACTGATAAATAATACTAATTTTGCAAAACAAACGAACCCTGTTTCAAAAGCGGGATTTGGTGTTGAACCGCATATTAAAGGGTATATAAGTACGTTGTAGTAATTATACGTATCAATAACAACTGACTCACCGCGCAAACCTTCGAAGAATGTTAATATAATTATCAATAGCCAAATTATTCTTAAATTGTAATTTCTGCTTTTTGCCCATTTTGCCAACAATGTGCAAAAGCATATAACCACACTATATAGTACGAATGAACCAAAATACGTTTCTATATATCCCATTTGTTTTACACCTAATCAACTTATTAAGCCAGTTATCCATAAAGCCACACGTAGACCAAGTATTCTTTCTAATAGTAAAAACAGACGATGTCTAAGAGCAGACGAATGCGCTAAATACGTTCTATTATTCTTAAATATCTTAAAAACGATTTTCTTTTCTTCTTTATCAAGGCAATTAAAATGCTTCAGGACCACAAATGGTCTTGCGCAAAGCTGTTTGCGCATTTTTATTTTAAGCGATTGGTTAAGTACTGATATATTGTTGACTTCATCAACAACTAGTTTTGTCAATTCAAAAATGTCCATAATCTTTTTGGCGGTTTTTTCTGAAGTTATAGACCCAGGTCTTCCTACACGATATATATACCAAACAATAGAACAATAAGCCATAGTATCGGCATAAATGTGTAAACGTGTTACCCAGTGGATGTCTTCGTGTAAATACCCTTTTATGAAGCGAAATTGTTTTTTTTCGATGTAATCCCGATTCACGATATATCTTTGCGCTGGTAACGCAGTATCAGATTGCCCATACAGAAACTCAAGAATCTGATCCTTTTTTTTCTGCGCCCCCCAGGGCAAAACTGCTACATTAATATCCTGCGACCGTTCGCCGTTCTGGGTCTCATGACATAGTTGAGTAGCAAGCACATCCACGGAGCAATCTGACAGAAAACGAGAAAATTCTTCCATCGCATTAGGCAGGATATAGTCATCACTGTCAACGAAAACCAAATATCTGCCTCCCGCGCTTTCTATGCCTGCATTTCTTGCATCAGAAAGCCCACCGTTTTCTTTCTCAATCAATTTAATCCGAAAATCACGTTCGGCATAACTCCTGCATATAACTCCACATTTATCTGTAGAGCCATCGTTAACTAGTATTACTTCCCAATCTTTCCACGTTTGAGCAAGTATACTATTCAGACACTCCGCAAGATAGTTCTCAACGTTATATACTGGAACAATGATACTGAAAAAGGGTTTATTCAACATTATTTCCTCACTATCTATAACTATTCACAAGGAATATTTATTGTCTTCTGCTTCAAATTCAAAGCAGCCTTTGGAACAATCTAATCCCAATATAATCAGTATTTGAGCCAGCTTTTCTTAGTTCTAGCCAGTAGTGTTGCATAAAACTTAACTGCAAAGGTCAATCACAGGAAATTAAATATATATGCTCATATCGGCCACTTGGCAGAATATTTAGATCGGCTAATCTCCATAAAGGTAACCATACATCCATATGTTGTAAAGCTACAAGAAAGAGGCTAAAGGACTTGAATAGATAATTAATCTCCTGACGTACCTGTCAGTACCATCTTCTTTAATAAGGAAACAAAAACTCTCAAAGGACAATTGATTTAGCACTTCATTAAATCTGGGTTTAGTGTTATCCTTAACCATGTTTCCCTAGAGACTATGGACAGGACCACCTTATATACCTCTATTATACGGAGCTTTTTAATAAAAAATAATGATATATGTGGGTATTGGGCTGATTTGGTTAATCTTAATTATATTTAACCAAATTTAAGCATTACATTTCAAACGATATTTTTGTGCAACGCTACTTAGTTCTTCACATATTTACCCAATTACCAAGTTTGTCTAATACCATCATTATATCTTCCAACCTGAGCTTCCATAAATCTTTGTTATGAGTTCCATGACCTTAACAGCATCATCGTCTGTACCGTTCACAAGAGGAACACCTTTCACCACAGCCTCGTAAAATTCTGCCATTTCGATATCCCAAGACTCATCCGAGTCAAAACAAAGCGTATACTCTTTAGGGTTACCAATTTTCCCGCTTTTTTGCTCCAAATCTTTACGATAATAGGTAATACGTTCCTCACCATAGCTGCATGTTGAGGTTAGCAGACCATTTAGTGCAATGTATCCGCCTGTGCAAACAATGTCCAAATCAAATTTATGTTTCCATTGAACAGCACTTGAATGGAGAGATGCAATTTTACCATCAGACGTTTTCATAATAGCGAAAGCTGAATCCTCTGCAGCCATACCTTTCCAAACAAGATTATCTACTGTGCTGATGATATCCACGAAATCACCCACAAAATAACGCAGCAAATCAACTATATGAATCCCTTGGTCAAGCAAAATACCCCCCCCTGAAATTGAAGGGTCATTTCTCCATTCATTTACAAAATCTGCATTTCCAGCCTTACCATATACCCCACGAGCACATACCACTTCACCAAGAAACCGTGAATCCAAAAGACTCTTCGCTTCTATGATAGAATTGTGGTATCTATGATTGAAGCCAAATTTTAGTACTTGTCCAGGATGAGCATCATGGCATTCTTTTATTCTGCTAACATCCGATAGATTTCTTCCAGGAGGTTTCTCTGAAAAAACATGGCATCCTCGTTCAAGCGCCGCACAAACAATATCTGGGATAGCGGAATTTATTGTACAAACTATCACTGCATCAAGTATTTCTTTATCAAGACATTCACACCAGTTTAAATACTTAGCTTCAGTATAACCTTCCAAACATTCCGGCACATGATCGCTGACAGCAACTATTTCATAGCCACCATTTTCTGTTATAGCCTTGAAACGGCACTTTCCCATGCGCCCCATACCAATAATTGCAACTCTTATCTTGTTATTCATACGTTAACTTCTCCTTCTTGGCAATAATCTGCACAAAGGAACTCAGGCAATGTTTCTGCAGGAAACGTTGAAATTCCTGCAGAGCGATCGGCTCTGCATTCTCAGCCAAGTATCTAGTAAATAAATCATCTTTTGGTATAGAACCTTTATTCGCCAGGATGTAGTTCATGTCCATTACACCGGGGGTTGTTAACTCTAGAACTTTATACCTAGCAGCCTGCAAGACGGTCACCAGTCCATCTTTTGATGGCAATAAAACATGCTCATATGGATATACTTTTTCATTTCTTCCCTTAAGCGTAAGAATGTCAAAACCGCTACCTGCCCGTGTATTCAAAATTAAGATGCCATCATCCTTAAGTAATGTTCTCAATTCTGTTAAATCTTCAACAGGGTTCAAAGATTGTTGAAGTTGGTTAAGGTAAAGAACAATATCCGCTTTGACTATTTCGTTATTTGGAGTGTCTCCAAGTATTGATTTTTTACGCTCGTATCGTCCGCATAGGGTTGATACTTCAATTTTTTGGGAAAACCCTCTATAACGATTACCAACGTCGATAATGTCCAAACCTTCTTTTTTATGTAGAAAGCGAAAGGTCCTTACAGTAAGCCAGTCTAAAAAATCATTCCACGTCTCATTGCGCATAGTTGCTGCATCAGTTTGATATTCTTCGCTGAGCCGCAACGAAAGTAACGGCTTATACGTTTTATAATCTTCAAGTGTTTCAACACCGCAACGCATATATATAGTTCCACATTTCTCGCAGCGGTAATATACTATTCCCCACTTTACAAAAAAAGGCTGTATATTATTACCATTGCAAATAGGACAATACACCGAATCTTCTAGGCTAAGATTCTTTTCAACGAAATCTTGCACATGTTGCTTTTCTGCTACAAAGTATCGTCCGTCTTGGAGTCGAATATCCGTATATTGCTGTTCGCTGTATTCATAAGATTTTAGCATATTGTTTTCTCCTTTATTTTCATACCGTCAGAACAAAGCTGAACTTATGCAAAGCTGATTCAACCTCTTCATCAGTTACATCATTATACTTATTAATACTGTTTTCACTGGCTAAAATATATGTATTCCGATCGCCCTGGTATTTCTTGTCTTTCCTCATATATGAAAGCAACCGTCCGAACTCGATGAATTCCGGATTTATAAGCTCAATGTTAATAATCCGCAACAGCGTCTCGCGAATATCGTCGCGGTATTTTTCTGAAAGCAACCCTCTAGCAACGGAGAGCTCGTTGGCGATCATGATGCCGCAGGAGACGCCTTGTCCATGCGGAACCAAGAATTCGGACGAAGATTCAATAGCATGTCCAAAAGTATGCCCAAAGTTCATAATATTCCGGTAGCCCTTATCAAACTCATCAACTTCGATAACGCTTTTTTTGAATGCCAGAGCTTTCTGTGTTTCTAAAGACAGAACTTCATAGTCCCGTTTTAATATTGCATTCATTCGTCCCAGAGACTCATAGAAGCTGGTCTTTCCAAGCATGATAGAGCATTTAATTACCTCGCCAAGACCGCTAAAATATTCTTTCTCTACCAATGTATCCATAAATTGCATATTTACCCATATTGCAGCTGGTGGATAAAATGTACCTATGAGATTTTTAAATTTCTTGTAGTTGATTGAGGACTTGCTACCTATACAACTGTCCGCCTGAGCCAACAGTGTCGTAGGAATAAAATACCAGCTAATACCGCGATAGAGAACCGTCGCGATGAAACAGCATACGTCCTGCACAATGCCGCCACCGATAGCAATCAATTTCGTATCGCGCTTGGATTTCATCTTGACCAATTCATCCGTAATTTCAAGCGCTTTATATACAGTTTTATTTTTTTCAATTGCTTCTAATACAAAGACGCTATCCCGATCAATTAGTGGTGCTAATTGTACCTCGTATAGTTTTTTAATATTACTATCTATGACTACAAAAGTGTTATCCATGTCTGCAAGTTCATCGACAAATTCAAATGAATTATTAATACTAGTCTCGTAATCCCTATATATCGAATGAATGATCATACAGACGTGTATCCCCCGTCCACAGTTATTTTCTGACCAGTCATGTATGTGTTTTCCTCATTTCCAGCGAAGAAAATCGCCTTTGCAATTTCCACAGGTTCAGCCAGTCTACCCATAGGAACTTGCGTTTTCATGAACTTAATTTGCTCTGGTGTGTTGGTATTCTTAGTTAATTCCGTCATTGTAAAACCAGGGCATACCGAATTAACAAGAATATTATATGACGCCAGTTCTGAAGCAAGTGTCATAGTAATGCCATGAATACCATGTTTGGTTGCAGCGTAAACAACTCTACCGGGTTTTGATACAATACTCCAAATGGAACTAATATTCACAATGCGCCCGAATTTTCTCTCTTTCATTGCAGGCACAAAGCCTCGAAGCAAAAACAAAGGCGCAACCATATTGACAGCTACAAGATAATCTATATCATCAGTAATCACATTCTCTATTAAGTTGACAATATTATCGCCAGCGTTGTTCACAATGATGTCAAAACCTGGTTCCCTGTATTTCTTTATAAACTCCTCAATAGAAGACCGATTAGATAAATTTAGTTCACTCCTTATAGGTGTGAATACATCATAGCGACCGGCGTTCCTATATAACTGCGCAGTAGCCGCACCAATGCCACGGCTTCCTCCAGTAATTAAAGTTCTATATTTATTCATCATTGAACTCCAATCCATGTTATGTTATTAAATACACGCGTTTAGATTGTCTTATTATTACTTCAGATCTCTGAGTAAATTCTGGACAGCTTGCGTTTCCATAGATTCACGGCATTGGGTCGTATATGTACTTATATGCGGAGTTAATATGGCATTCTCACATTCTTTAAGAATTCCTGTATAAGGTTCGTGCCATAGAGCATCACCCCAGAACCACGATACCGTCCCATCGTGTAATGCGTTGTATAGTGCTTTTTCGTTAATAAGACCACCTCTGGA
>CAYXPB010000119.1:10087-15080 GCA_964466645.1 uncultured Acetivibrio sp.
TATTGAGAACGACGGTACCTTTCTTAATATGGTCAAAGATCTTTGAAGTTAGAATTTCCGTATTACCGGCTGCGTGAAGCGAAATGACTTCCGATTCTTCAACCGCTTTTTCTAAAATACGAACAGAAACATCCGTTAAGAATGGATCATAAATTTTAATATTGCAACCAAACAGTTTCAACTTTTCAGCTACCATACGCCCGATGCGCCCGTAGCCAATAATAAGAATATTAGCATTATCCAAAGAAAATCCCATGCGTTTTTTCCATATATGATTATGGATATCATTATTTGAAGGAATGATCTGTCGTGCAATCGTCAACAAAGCAGCAACCGTCATCTCTGCAACAGCTTTTGTCGGACCATCGGGAGTATTGGATACTTTGATGCCCAATTCTCTTGCAGCATCAAAATCGACATTGTCAGTGCCAATACCAATTCTCGCAATTGCTTTAAGCTTCTTGGCATTCTCGAGGACGCGTCGATTAAGAGTTTCAAGACCGGCAAGAAGGCCATCATATGCAGGGAGTAGTGCGTGAATCTCATCTTCAGTCATAAGTCGTTTGTAAGGATTCAGGGTAACTTCAATTCCATGACTTATTAATAGTCCTAATGCCCTCTTAGATAAAAGAAAAGAAGATCCTGTCAAAACTTTCATTTAATGCCTCCCTCCCATATAACTATCCAGATAATAATCTAGGCAGATATGAAGTAACATTGCATGAGCTGACTCCACCATGCCATATGTTGCAAGAGGAATATAAAAATTTAAATCACCTAACTTGCGAGATTTATTAGCTGCATCTTTCCCGGAGAAAGTTACAACATAAATGCCCTTCCCTTTCGCTGTTTCAACTGCTTTAACAACATTAGGCGAGTTCCCTGACGAAGAAACAGTAACAAGCATATCTCTCTCGGTCATAACCCGATTGATGCGATACGCAAAAACATAATCATAGCTGATATCATTACTGATAGCGGTAATATGGGCGGTTTCTGCACAGGACTGCGTGTTTACTAGAGCGTTCTGAAAAAAATCATGTGACATATGCTCGGCCATAGTGCAACTTGCACCATTCCCACAAAAGAAAATCAGCCCACCAGTTTTCTTAATAGTTTCTACTTTTTCAGCAAATCTCTGAAGTCCCTGCTCAATGCCAATCTCAATCCCTTTCAATATAACCGAAGAATTACCAAAAGCATAACTTATATCCTTAATATAGTTTTGATAATAGCTCACAATTACACCTTCTTTTTTAATGTAGATGTCATAGCTCTGCATCCATTCGCTAAAAATAGTTCATCAACACCGACGGCGATAAAATGATATCCCTCAGCAATTCGCTCTCTAGCGGTTTCAACATCGGTCGGAACACTATGATAACCCATAACTACACCCAGTTTCTGGCTGACTTCTTTAACATATTGAAGAGCATCCTTCATTTCAAAGCAGTCAAAATCACCCGGTCTGCCTAAAGACCCGGACAGATCATATGGACCAATTATAAATCCATCTACACCGTCAACTGCTAGTATTTCCTCTAAGTTATTCACAGCGTCTATATGTTCAACCTGCACGATAACAATGCTTTTTTTCTCTGCCCAAACTTTGTATTCATCAAAGCCTATTCCATATTTTTGTGCTCTGCCTAGTCCCACGCCGCGTGTTCCAACCGGCGGATATTTAACTGCTGATACGGCGCGCTTTGCGTCATCAACACTATTTACCATCGGGACGATAACGCCATGAGCGCCAGCATCCATCACACGCTTAATTACAGTCGCATCATTAACGCTAACACGAACCAGCGGAATACAAACGCACAGTTCAATAACCTGAATCATTGGTTGCGCTTCCGTAAGAGTAATAGCGCTGTGTTCCATATCAATAGCTAACCAGTCGAACCCAGCTCGTGCCATGATTTCCGCAATAAATGGGTTCCCTAGTGTTAACCAAGAGCCAATAGTGAGCTCGTTATTTTTGAGTTTTTCTTTCAGATCAATCATCACTTTTACCTTCTGCTCTAATCTTCATTAAAATTTCTGCAATTTTAAACTCATGTTCGTAATCAACGTCAATCGATTCAGAAGTATCCATCTCAAGCATCTGGGGTTGCAAACCATACCGCCTCTCCTTATTCGCATAGAAACTACTGCGAGAGAAAACATATATGTTTGAATTTTCTTCGTAAATCGATTCAATATTTTGCGAATGGATATGAGCTGGATTTTCAGGGTCGTGGTTTACGGGTCGACCGTCGCTGTGATAAAGACGAACCTGTAGTCTGTTAACCGTGAATAGTGAATCATAAGTGTCTAGCGAATCAAAATATAGATTGACAGCTTTCTTAATCGTTTCAGGCATAATTAGTGGATTCGTAGCATGCGTTTGAAGAAAATATTCACCGCCAGCCATGTCCATATCATATTTAATCAGCGAATTCATCGAAACATAATCTCCAAGTAAAAAATTGGGGCGTTTATATGCCACAACCCTTGCGTCCGGAAAAAAAGTTCGAGCGTCTTTAAGAATCTTGTCGCTGTCAGTATTAATCATTATTTTTTCAATCTCGTCGACTTTTAGCAATGCTTCAACAACCCAGTGATACATAGGTTTTCCGCACAATAAGCGCATATTTTTTTTCGGAATCCTAGATGAATGCCCCTTCATAGGCACCGTAGCAACAACTTTCTTTTTCATTTGTTCTCCTTTATTAAATACATATTTATTAGCTCTTCTTATACACGTACTCACCAACAGGTGTAGATATGATTTCATCGTAATCAACCCGTTCAAAAACATCCAATTTGCTTATCCTAGTTGCATTATAGATTTTCACACCACGCCGTTCAGCGTATTCTCGGCATAGCATGTATGCTTTCGTAAGTTGATGCATTACTGGAATATGCCAATACTTATTATCTTCATCATCATAAAAATAGTTTACCGCACCATTATCAACGATCTCACCTTTTTCATTGTAGTAAATGTTATAATTATGATCAACACCAATAAGGATAATTTCTTTAAATCCCATATATAAAGCCAGTTGAATTTGGCAACCAGTTACGGTCGCACAATGACCGAACTGCTTGCTTATATCTTCAGAGAACGAAATCTGTCCAGTAGAGAAGATGTCAATGATAAATGGAGCATATACAAATATGTATCGTGTATTGTGAGACTTTTCAATATAACTTCTAGCATTGCATTTCAAAAATACATATCTACTATTAATATATGGTATTTCATCTTTTAAACTATACAAAATACCGTCATCGATAGCCATATAGTATGTAGGTCTCCAAGCTGTTTGGCCGAAAGACCGAATAATTTTATTGCTCCCAAAAGAAACATAGTTTATTTTGTTTAAATCATCAATCGTCAAACTGGGACCATTGCCAATTATAATACAACGTTCGCCTTTATGGATATCTTCTATCAACTCAAGATATTTCATATCTTTATCCATATAATAGCGATATTTGTCAAGTTTGCATAATATATTCTTGAATGGCCAACACAATATTCTTATAGGTTTACAAAAACGGAATTTAATAGTCGCATTTAAATCCATTCTTCTTATCAACATCTTAAAATAAGTTTTTTTTTGAACATTTTATCAATATTATTCATTTTTATATTGCTCCAAGATTAAATTTGTTTTAATACTTCCAGTATCAAAGCATTCTGCAACTAGTTCCGCACTAGAAATAAAAGCACCTTTGATATTCCTTCGATAAAAATTTTCTATCTGTTTTTTCTTTGTATTTTCTTGTGTATTTAAATCCAATAAAGAAAAAGCATTTTTTAGTTCGATTTCTGACATACAAACTTTTGTAGCAAAGTCAGCATAGAAGCATTCTATTTCAGACTTAAATCGCCATATAATTAATTGATCCGAATAGTATAATGCACGTCCAATAAGAGTTGACCTATGTCCAATATATATAGATACGGCTGGCAATTCGCCTGCTTTAGTCATAAATGATACATTATGGTTTTTTAAAGGACTATATAGGGATTTATCGCTCAAAGGATGTAATTTTATGTAAAGTTTTGTTTCTTTATCAATACAATTTTTTAAAATATTAATAAACTTTATAAATTCTTTTCGCTTGATAGTTCCTTCTTCTACAAGCGTGTTAGCAATATAACATATTGCAGGTTCTAATTCATTCTGTTCAACAAAATCGTCTAAGTCATGATCTCCTACCATACACATTACAGCAGGATCGTACCCATATTCCTTTTGGTAATAATTAATCCAGTAATTACCAATAATTAGTAAATAATCACACCGGAGAGGGATAGAAAATGCATTAACTGCAAGTGCTTGCAAGTCACCTTTTTTAAGAAAAATCTTACTAAGAACTTTAATATAACTTGAACCATCATATTTACTCATTCTTTTTAATATTTTTAAATAATTAATTACTTTATCGAATATCTTTATTGACGCAATAGTATTATAAGTATTAAATTCATTGATACAACACCCTCTAAAGAAAACCCCGTGTTGTAATTCCATTGTTTTTATTCCAAGTCGTTTCGCATGAAGCACAATTTCCATGTCTGGTATTCTATTTGCGGCAAAAAATAATACTTTTACCTGCGTATCAATTAGGAACTTATCTAAATCACTTATCTCATGAAATAAAAATATTTTATCAAAACTTTCTAAAACTTCCTTCGGACAATCTTCGACATTAATAGGTGAACTTTTAGGTGCCGCTAACAGTGCCACTACTGCGGTTTTAAGATCAGGCCGCAAAGTCTTAAGTTCTTTAGAAACAGGTGCACAAAAGCGTTTTATTTGAATAAATGGTGTGTCAAAAAAAATCACGTCGTAATAATGCCTATTCATCAATTAACTCCTAAGCCATTCTTGATAATATTTAAATATATTCTAGTGGGTAGAAGGCACTCCACGCGGAATGCCAGCCCCCGTTGTCACCGGACGTGCAGTTTTCCCGCATCCGGCGGCCCCAA
>CAYXPB010000120.1:0-1272 GCA_964466645.1 uncultured Acetivibrio sp.
TCCTTGAGTTTACATCCCGCATAGTTAAGGCATTACCTCGGCTAATGGCCAGCCGGAAATTAGGCATTACAGGTTTACATCCCGCATAGTTAAGGCATTACTTGTGCCTCTGTTAGTTTCAATATTCTTGAATTCTTTGTTTACATCCCGCATAGTTAAGGCATTACTTGTGGATAAGTATGTATATTATTATATAATACTGGTTTACATCCCGCATAGTTAAGGCATTACTCGAAAAAGAATTACTATTCCTCATAAATGGTGGTGGTTTACATCCCGCATAGTTAAGGCATTACTATGCAGTAAGGAAGTGTTATAATGGTCAATAAACTAGTTTACATCCCGCATAGTTAAGGCATTACAAGATTGACAACAACCACTACGAAGCACCTATACAGTTTACATCCCGCATAGTTAAGGCATTACAAGCCAGATGAATGGATAAATAAAACTACTACATATGTTTACATCCCGCATAGTTAAGGCATTACAATTAACGAATTACTAGAGAAATGTTTTGTTATATAGTTTACATCCCGCATAGTTAAGGCATTACTTTATCTAAATATTGAGTAAGAAAGGAATTAAATTAGTTTACATCCCGCATAGTTAAGGCATTACAAAATAAGAATTTGCTTACTACGACAAAGCAAATTCGTTTACATCCCGCATAGTTAAGGCATTACAAACTTCAACGTGAAAATGGTGGTCACTATATTATGTTTACATCCCGCATAGTTAAGGCATTACCAAAAACATATTTATCATCATAAGAATAATAATTAAGTTTACATCCCGCATAGTTAAGGCATTACCATCGGAAATTACTATTAACGACTTTAATAGTCTTCTGTTTACATCCCGCATAGTTAAGGCATTACAAAGAACAAAAGAAATAGCAATAAGAGCTATGGAAAGTTTACATCCCGCATAGTTAAGGCATTACGTCGTCATTGCTCTGTTTCCATTCCTCATTTTGCGTTTACATCCCGCATAGTTAAGGCATTACAAACAACTTCACACGAGGCATCAATTAAAGAATTATAGTTTACATCCCGCATAGTTAAGGCATTACCTTCTCCCCCGGCTCTAGTTGCAATTTCTTAATTGTTTACATCCCGCATAGTTAAGGCATTACTAGGTATGATATTAGCTGACTGTTCAACGATTAAACGTTTACATCCCGCATAGTTAAGGCATTACGATGAGGGCAAATATAAGTACTCCATAGACGATACCAAGTTTACATCCCGCATAGTTAAGGCATTACTG
>CAYXPB010000120.1:1282-11128 GCA_964466645.1 uncultured Acetivibrio sp.
ATCATGCCGTAATAATCATTTATAGAGTTTACATCCCGCATAGTTAAGGCATTACATTTTCGCGTAGCTGAATAGTCATTCGTTCAAAAACGTTTACATCCCGCATAGTTAAGGCATTACGCAGGCACTTCTTTAATGTTGACTAATTTAGATATGTTTACATCCCGCATAGTTAAGGCATTACTTAATTTGTATGTTATAATAGTAATAAGTTATATAAGTTTACATCCCGCATAGTTAAGGCATTACTGATTTTTCATTGTTTTAACTCCTTTTTTTTTAGGGTTTACATCCCGCATAGTTAAGGCATTACTTACTATATCAAATGTAAATGAACCTATATTAACATGTTTACATCCCGCATAGTTAAGGCATTACTTCATCCGTAAACTTCATTGAATCAGATACTGAAATGTTTACATCCCGCATAGTTAAGGCATTACATAATTTCTTTATGGTGACTGTTGACGGAAGAACAAAGTTTACATCCCGCATAGTTAAGGCATTACCCGTTTTTACAAAACTCTACAACCCAATATTCAAGCATCATTCAGAGTTTTCTGAACCCCTCAAATGTAATCAAACTGCAGTAAACCTCTTGTAGTGTTTGTAATAAATTCCCATAATTCCTTGTTGCTCTTATTTTAAATATGTTACAGGACTTAAGTATAAAAACCGGTTTACTGCAAAATCACAAAATCAATTCATCTAAAGCCTTTTCTTTTCCGATTTTATTCTTAACAATATTTTTCGGATTCTCTATTGTATAGATATACACTGAATCTTCATTCTTGTCAATTATTTTGCCAATCTGTCCTATACACTTTTGTAACTTACCTTCTGTAATCTCACCCTCAAAAACAGAATTCTGTGTCCAAACCAAATACTTTTTTAGCAACTTTCTTACTTTATTTATTTTTTTAACTTCAATATCATAGGTTAATACAACAAACATATTTACCACCATGCTTTCAAAGGTTTATATACTTCGTCATCAATTAAGTACTTAATAAGTTTATAACATTCAAGCCGAATAAAGCTCTTATAAGAAACATTTCTATTAAGCTTCCTATGTCTTATTGTAACGGCAAGCTTATTGTCGTATTCGGTAATAAATTTTCTTCTACCAGAATCATTTAGCATGCAGATTCCATCTTTTATGTTGAAATCTGCATTATTAATAATCCGGTTATTAATAAGATTAAATATTACCGGATCAACAATCAAAGGTTTAAATATCTCCGCAATATCCAAACTAAGCGAAAACCTTTTCGTTGATGGTTCATGCAAATAACTTATACACGGATCTAGTTGAGTATGATAAATTTGTCCAAGAACAGTTGTATACATAAGACTATTCCCAAATGATATTAATGTGTTAATAGGATCGCTCGGAGGACGTCTCTCCCGTTTTCCCATGTGAAATCCATCTCTTAGAAAAAGATTAAAACTTTTATAATAAGTATTTCTTATTCGGCCTTCTATACCCATTAATTCATTTATTTCTCTAGCATTGTCTACAACTTCTTTTTCGAGGTTTTCATATATATCCTCAGTAACCTCTTTATAATTCTTGAGATTCCTCCTAATATGAAACTTTGCACTTTCAATAAAACACTTAGCCAAATAAAGTCTAAATTCTTTGTCCAGATAATATTGAGACTGTTTTACTGTCAAAAATCCAGATACATTCCTTTTTCTAGGATAAAAAGAACCGGTATAAAAACCATAATAGTTATAAAAATGCAACATTAATGAATATTCTGAAATGTAGTTTATAAACTTTGTATTTAAGTCTACTTCACCAAATATATGAAGGCAATCAATTTGTTCAATTGGAAGTGCTCTCTTTGATTCAGCAATATCTTCAAAGTATATAGTATTGTCTTTTCTCTTAAGTCTGCCATTACTTGAAATATAGTAATCCCTACCCATCTACATCTACCTCCTTTGCATAGCAAAACTCATAATAAGAACACTTTTTACATATGGTTTTTTTCTCTAATGAGGGAGGCTTTTCCATACAGCATATGTGTTTTATTTCTATAAGTGCTCTTTCAATTTCTATTTCATCCTTATCACTTAATTCAACAAATTCCTGCTTCTTTTCTTTAACATAGTTTAAAATTCCTTTTTTCTCAATACCTCTTTTTCTTAAGTAATAAAGGTAATATAACAACTGCATTTTATCTGCGTTTGACATTCTGCTAGTTAGCTTTATCTCTCTAACAAAATCACCATCTACAATATCCAACTTAAGGATATCATCTATCACTACTTCTCTAGATTTTTGTCTTGAATAGGCTGTCTCATGAAGTACTTTCCCGCTTAATACCCTGTCACTCAAGTGCTCCATGGTTATGCCTTTAGAATAAAGCCATAGTTTTCTTTTACATATGTAGTAGTAATCTACCTTTACACCTTGGGTTTTATAATCTTCAAAATTATAACTCATAAGCATCACCTTATAATTTTTGGTATTACGTATTCACCAAATTCTACTATCAACCTCAGACTTACTTAATTCATCTTTATTCTTGCTTTTCAAACCATTTTGTTTGTCATATTCAAAACCTTCATAGATAGGAATCTCCATATACTTCGATATTTTTAAAATTTCATACTGTTTTTTTTCAATCTCATAGTGATTGACATCCAATGTAAAGCCATTTATAAGGTCAATCATTTTCCTTCTCGCCTTTTTATCCTCCTCGTCATTAATTTTTGATATAAGACTGTCTATCTCAGCTTTATTTGACATGTAAACACATGAAGGAAGTATTGTTAACTTGTCAATGTTTCTGAACCTTCTTTTTACTTCTTTTTTATCGAGTTCATGTTCCCTAAATGATTGGACGTATTTAATATTATCTAAAACCTCTTTATAGTAATCAGTATCCTTCAACTTCTCAGTGCTATAAATTTCTTCAATAATTTTCTGTTTTTCTGTTTCAGTTATAATACCATCAACGTGCTTAAGTGCATCCTTAGAAAACTCAAATAATTTTTCATCGATAAACCTGCCTACACCGCTACATTTTTTATCCCCACCATCAAAAACAAAACAATTATAACCCTTCTTATTCCAAACCCTATTTCTATAGCATCTTCCCATCCTTTGGAAGAAGCCATTTATGTCTGAAAGTTCAGTAAAGAGAATATCAAAATCAATATCAAGTGATGCTTCAACAACTTGTGTAGCTATCCATATCCCTGAATCACGACAATCTGATTTACCAAACTTAACTATTTCATCCTCCTTTTCTTTCCTATCTTTCTTTATAAATTTGCTATGAAACAAATTAATATTTTTACACTTCTGGCTAAACTCCTCATTATTCTCCAATTCTTCATATATTCTTTGTGCTGTTTTTACCGTATTACAAATAATTAGTATTTTGTTGTTATTATACTTTTCGATAACAAAAGAAGAATCTATAGACTGATTTATTACTTTTACGCTATGCCTTACCAATTCATCATTTATAAAAGGTTTTGGCTGTTTAAAATCAACTCCTGTATCCTTCAATTGTTCTCTCAAAAGATCTGTTACAATTGCAGGTAAAGTTGCTGTAAGAATTGCAAATTTCCCACCAATTCTCGAAATATACGATAGTCCTATAATCAGATATGCGAGTAAGTCTGGAGAATACATTTGAACCTCATCAATAACAACTTTGGAATAACATAAAGTTGCAAGTTTCAGTTCAAATCCTTTATATCTAAAAACGAAGTCAAACATTTGATCTAATGTACATACTGTAACAGGCAATGATAGTTGTTTCGTTTTATTATAGTATTCATCGATGTCTTCATCATCAGTAGTATTTTCAATATATTTGCTATAAGTATCAGAATGCAGAAGTCCTATTAACTCTTTGCCTTGAATACCGACAATTTTTTCAGTAATTCTTTTGTATATTTCATTTATTGCAGTTTTCAAAGGTAACGTGAAAAATCCTTTATTGTCACCTATCCATAAAAGTCCTGCCTCAGTTTTTCCCATGCCTGTTTGTGCAATACAAACAACATTCTTCTCACTATTATCAAGCATATATTTTTGTAAATTGTTCCATTGATAATCTAGCCCTTTAAGCTTTTTAAGAAGAAAATCATTATTTACCTCCACATCAATTTCTGCACTGGATGCATAATCAAGCTTATTGAGCAAGCCTTTTATTTTTACGTAATCAAAAAAGTAATCTGAATCCCCATAAATTCTATTATTGGAAAAGTATCTATTACTTATCTTTTTAATTGTAGATATATTAACCTTTTCATATACAAAATTTTCTGCTTCAGTCTTCAGAGCCTCCACCTCTTCTTTATAATTAGGTGCATCATAGTCACCCCTTTCGTGATGGTAGGCAATTGCTTGAGCAAGGATTTCAATTTCCTGATCAGCAAATTGCTTTTTCAACTCATTTTTATCCAAAAAGGCCAAGCTTAATAAGTTGTGTGCAATTTCATCAGAATACCTTTTTCCTCCTTCAATTTTACTTTGAAACTTTAAATTCATTTTTCCTAAATCGTGGTATAAACTAGCAACCTTTAAAAGTTGCCAGTTTATTACCAAGTTAGGATAAAAGCTCTTTATTAGTTCCAAGTTTTTAAGCAGGTTATCTGTATGGCTCTGAATAGTTTCTTTAGGATTTGACTTTGCAAGATAATTATTCATATAACACCCTCACTTTCAAACTGCAAAAACAATGTTTTCATCTTCATCAACAAGGACGCTCTCATCCTCAATTGCAGATATTCTTGAAGAATATACAACCTGAACTTTTTCCCACTTTCTAAATACTTTCGGACTTTTCTCTGTACCATAATTTACTTTCTCATAGTATTTATTAATATTATATCTTGTTCCCTTTTGTTCAACCCCTGAAGAACCCCCTATAAGTTTTACAGTTCCATTCTCAAGCATCTTTTCAGGAATATATGCAGTGTAGTTTCTGTCAAGTTCTATATCCTCCTCCAGTGCTTTTTCACTTATGTTTACAGTCTTCACTTCTTTTATTACTACAAGGTCCTCCCTTCTGCCAAGCGAAGGAAATTCAAGCGGAAACAAAAAGGCATTCTCAATTTTGTTAATTAATGATTGATCCTCGGGGATTATATGAATTAGCAATTCAACTTCAGTTAATAACTCGCAAGTCGCAACACCTCTGCTAACTCCAAAACCATTCACATCCAACTGATGTCTTCCTGCTTCAAAACCCATACCTGGTTTAAATTCGTACCTTGTAAATAGGTCATTAACTTTCGACAGATACTTACCTTGAACACTTATTTTCATTGTATTATATTCTTCATAACCGCAAACAGAGTGTACCATCCCACTTACTGTTGAATATGGAGGAAGTGGATATGTTTCTTTTAATTGAAAACTAGTTGGCACCTTATAATTTACAAGCTCTTGTTCAAGTTTTAACCTAACAGCTTTCATAATATTCGCTGACCTTTCTCTTTATATTTTTGAAGAATTCAGGCATTGAAACAGCATTAAGTTTTTCTTTTATTTCTTTGTCATTACTGAATTTTCCCTCAATAAGACCGCAAAAAGTGTCTTTTTTAATAAAATCAAACAGCACCCCTTCAATGGTTGTTACAAGTACCCTATTGTCTTTCACTTCAAGTGCATTTTGAAAAACCGGGTTCTTAATATCATATACTCCGCCTATAGCAAATAAGGGTTTTAAATCTTCTCTTCTTCCTCTTATATCCCTATATAGTAATGAAACAGTATCTAATAGTTTGTTTATTCTTCTTGCTTTTTCAGAATTTTCTATTGAAATATTATCTCCTTCATCAATACCTATCTGATCAAGGTCTGCTGTTATTGTGTACCGATAATAAGACCGATGTATCTCTGATTGGGCAATATTCATATTTTCATTTAATCTATCTGCAAGTCCTTTGTTAGTCAAGAAATCTAAATCGCCTTTAAATGTTTCTAGGGAAACCGCATTTGATAGCCTTACTTTTGCTGAACGGGTTGCACTTCCTTTTCCTTTTTCAGTTTTCATATATCCAAAGAAATCTATTTCAGGATAATCTTTGATAGTTGAATCTGGCGAAAACTGTATTACCTTTTTGTCTCCACTTCCTTCTGCATTTACTTTTGCGGTAGCTTCGCTCAATTGCTCAACGATATTGTAGCGAATTGCCTGTCTTGATATGTATGTGTATTGATCTCCATTTCCTCTTGCCAATTTTTTCAACGATGCTACATTTCCAATGCCTTCTCCGTAATTAGCACTCTCAGCTTCAAATATCATTGATAATATTAATCCTTTTGGTTTCATTGAATTTTCCATTATTTATCTCCCCCATCTGTATTTTCAGTTTTTTTACCATCTATCAAACCAGAAACAAAAGCATATCCTATTGTCTTAAAAACATTATCATCTTTCAAACATTCCGTAATAAATGTTGGCACCGGCTTATTTGTATATAGATAGCAATTTAAAACTGTATCCATAAACATATTTTTATTACTCGTTTTTAAAGCATTTAGAAGTCTATAGGATATACCGTTTAGCTTATTCTCCGAATTTTTAGATTTATAAGCTTCTCTTAGGTAGTAACCTGCACCACTTGCTGTTTTTACAATATCTTTTTCCGTTCCTTGCATATACCCAACTCCTTTCATGTATTTCGAGTTTATTTTAATTAAATTCCTTATATGGCTTTCATTGTATTTTGCATCTTTGGGGCTAGATATTTTTACAATAATAATTTTATGAATCAGAATGAATAAGTTCTCATTATTCAATAAACTCTTCATCACTTCATCATATATCCTAAAATATGTTTTTACTTCTTGAAAGCCAGTTTTTATTAAGCTATTTAGTTCCTCTTTAGATTCATATAAAACATTAAGAACATTTTTTGATAGAAGGTTGAATCTATATTTTTCATCCTCATATCTAACTACCTGAATATCTGCAAGTTCATACTTCTGAGTGTCATTAATCCTTTCATGCAGTGCTTTTATCATCGTCCCAAAAGCATTATATATTCCTTTTGATTCTTGATTGTGTAAAATTTCATGCTTAACATTGTAGTTAATTCTTTCAGAGCTATTTACACTTTGATTGTCATTAATAAAAATCCCATTTCCATAAACATATAAAAAACCAGCCGGAACACAAGAGTATACCAATTTACAAATTGGGCATACAATAATATCATTGACAAAATTCCATACATGAGAAGGTTTTCTATCTTTATCGAAACCTGTCATATTTAAGAAACTTAAATCATTGTTCTTATCTTTAGTATTTTTTGTACACACAAAGCAATTATATTTGTATTTAGAAGAGTCTTGCTTAGTGTATTCTATTGTTTTATCAACAAAATACTCCTTATAATCAATATACATATCTGGTATTTTAGTTTGAGGATTTAAAAAAGCCACACCATTCCAAGCATTTTTAATTATTGTATACACAACGTTTTTACCAGCTAGATACTTTCTTGCATTAGGCTCCTTGCAATAACTGATTATATCCCTTATTTTGCTGAATGCTTCTTTAACATCTTCAATACAAAACTTTTCGCCCTTTTTAACTTTTATCGGATTCAGACTTTTTTCCGCTTTTGTTATATCAAACTGGCTGTCTATAAGTTTATATGCTGCTTTATAGCTGTTACTGTTTAAATAATATTTTATTGATCCGCTTTTTGTGCCACTTCCTATATACTCATTTAACATATCCAAATATTTCTCATCAAATGACTCAAAGTTTTCATTTTCAAACTTCGTAATGAATTTCTCAAAGCTAACTATTTTGTACCATGATAGGCTCTCTTCATATGTATCAATAAAATACCTAAAATACTTTTCTTCAAAGTTTTCTAAAACATCAGTTTTTATTGTTATTTCCTGACCATTGATATCCACATCATCATTAGCATGTTTCAAGATATTCACCAAACCAATAATACCAGCATTATAAAGCCAATCTGCAAGACTTAACTTAATATATTCCAACTCCTCACCTCCCATCTAGTAAACTAATTCAAGCATTCCAAAGCCTTGGTTTCTTTTGAATCCAAGACCTAAAGAAAGTAAATCCCTCAAGTCTTCAACGTTCCCACACAGTTTAAAAATACCCTCGTAAGAATTTACGCATAAATAGTTTTTACCTGACCTTTCTTCAAACGCCTTAATTTCCTGTCTTACAATAACATTTTTCATCTTAACATTTTGAAAAATGAGCCTTTCTTCAAGTCCTCTTCCCCTATAGTTTTCAAGAACTTTTCCAGCAATGTAATTAAGCTCGTTTTCATAACTTTCATCATCAATCTTCAAAAAATAATTCTTGTTATTCTTGATACATATTGGAGATAACGTTTTAAATATAGCTTCACTAGAATCCAGAGATTTCTCTTTCAACATTGAAATCCGTTCCTTTTTTACACAGAAATCCTTGTACTTAAACTCACTAATCTTTAAAAGACCATTATAAACATACAAAATGAATTCAGTATCTGGAGAGCTTATCAACAGCGAAACACCATCTTTGACAATTATTATATCTCCATCAATATCAAAACCTCTCATCTTAACAGAAAAGCAAAAGTTCTTACTCTTTTTATTAGCCTTTCCATTAAATTTATAAAGCTTCTCATAATACTCTAGGTCTGACTTTTTTAAAGCCTCTTTTATCAAACTAACAAACAACATGTTATGGGAAATTGGAAGTCTATCAGCCTTAAAATCACATTTTAATCTCACTCTTGTCACCTCCTTCCATTGTTGATTCTATTTAAATTCTACACCATTAACCGGACACAGGAGAGCACATATAGAAATTTCTCATTTTTTCTATCTCATTTCTAATTTCATCTACAATCTCATCAGGTTCCAACACAATTACAGAGGCTCCCATGCCTAGAATCCAGGTTTTTATCTCTGTAAGCCCTCTCATCTTTGCCTTAAAAATAATAGACCCATCCTCCATTTCAGTAATCACCTGATTTTTCACCCAGACTTTTTCCTTTATGATCTGCGACATGGGATGCATTATCTTAAGCTTTATATTGTATTCCTTGCCCTTATATATCCCAAAACAGTTTTCCATGCTCTTTTCAGGATCAAAGCTTTCATCCTTTGGAAAGGTTTCACTCATAATCTCATAATTTTCTATTCTGGAAATCTTAAAATCACGTATTTCCTCTTTCAATTCACAAAAACCTATCAAGTAAAAGTCCTGCTTATACTGCATAGTTACATAAGGACGCACAATTCTGGTTAATTTGCCGGAATTTAAAGAAGTGTACTCTATTCTAATCTTTTTCCTTGAAAGAACTGCTGCATAGATATCTAAAAACTTTTTTCGCTCCACACCTAAGTCAATATTGGAGATTGTTTCTTTTGCCATGTGATTGCAAAAATCAACCTGTTCCTTATCTTTTACAAAATTAATTGCATTAATTTTCGAAACAATATTTGATATATCTTTAGAGGCTAAATTTCTTGAATCTATAAGATGTTTTTCTACTAATTGAAGTGAATTTTGTTCTTGAGTTGAAAAGTTAAGCCCAAGCATTAAATTGTCGTTAAAAAGTTTATACCCTCCATATTTTCCCCTTTCTGAATCAATATATATTGAGGCATATTCGAGATCCTCACGATATCTTCTAACTGATCTCTCGTCAACCTCAAGCAGTGATGCAATCTCGCTTATCTTCATTTTCCCGTTCGCCTGTAATAAGATATACATCTTTATTGCATTTCCAACCTGGCTCATAAAGCGTCCCCCTAAAGTAAACAATTTACTGCACCAAATTACAATACTTATATATATGACATAAACTTTCACAACAACTATATCA
>CAYXPB010000120.1:11228-15078 GCA_964466645.1 uncultured Acetivibrio sp.
GTATTTTATTTTTGATCTTTTTACGTATACTAATAATGAAATAGCAATATACATATGGAGTGAAACGGATGATACAAATTGACGATGCAGGAAGCGGAAGTTTTGTGGGAGGGACTTGTATTGGAGTATACAGGCCCGATACTAATGAATATTTCTTTGAGATTATTCCTGTAGAGCTTTATAATAAAGAAAACTTTAAGTACAAATACTATCTTGATGAGGTTGTAAACATTGTTTCTGAAGCCTTCAGAGCAATGAATGTAAGCAAAACCGAAACCATCGAGATATGCAGGGGCTATATGTTTGAAAAACTTCACAAATGGCTTGATGATCAAGGCTTTTGCTGGTATAGAACTCAGATAAGTGGTCGTATACAGGATGTTGTAGAAAAAAATTATATGCTCTATACGGTAAAGCTGGGTATTCCAAAAGCATATATCCAATATACGAAATATCCCTTTCATTTTCACAAACTGCTAAGATGGGTTTTTGCCGATTTTGACAATAGGATAAATATATGCAAAACGGGCTGGAAAAGTTGGAATAAATACGAAAACATAAAACCAGAATTATCGCATGATATCATGAAACAAACCAACATTTATTGCCTTAAATGTGGCAAAAGGATCGAAAAAGGAAATACTATAAAAGTTTTAAGCTTTACAAGCATCAGAGATCAGTTTATATATCTTCATGAGAATTGCTAGTGCCTTTTAATATTAATAATTGCTGGTCTTTCGTAATACTAAAAAAGCACATCAAAATCATGATCAAAACTGTTTACCACCCTTAATTACTCTTATTTCAACTTCTTGCTTTTCCATTCTAACTGAAAGATCATTTACTATACTTCTAATCTCCTTAACTTCTTCATAAGTCTGTTTATAGCCATCAAACAAAGCTCTACTTTCATTGTCAAACTTGTTTTCAAGTCTTATAACATCATTTTTTACTGAATCTATTTTACTATCCATTGAATCAAATCTCTTATCCATTGAATCAAATCTCTTGTCCATTGTTTCAAATCTTTTGTCCATTGTTTCAAATTTAGAAGTCATTTCTGAATACATTTTGGTCATTAATTCAAACATCTTATCTTCCATTACAACACTTCCTTTAATAGTTATTCCATTTGCTATTATATCATTATTTATTTTGTATATAAATATTCGTTTTTTACTTTTTTAATACTCATAATTTTAGATAAAGGGACTTCATGCTTTTAACATAAAGTCCCATAATAACCAATCAATTAATTCTATACAGGATGTACCCTGTTTTCATAATCCACCATTTCAGGCTCAATCTTGTACTTTTGCGCCTTACGGTATTCGAAGAATTTCTCGGCCACCTGTGGGAAAAGAGCATAGGATAGTACATCCTCGTCCTGCTCTAAGTATTCCTTCATCTGCTCCCTGATGGATTCCAATTCCGGTTTAATAAAGTCAGCTGGTCTTGCTGTTATCGGCTTCTCATCCTTTAGAATCTGCTTTTGGATTTCAGCATTAACAGCAGCTGGAGTCTTGCCATATTCACCTTTAACAAGAGCTTTCGACTCTTTTGGTACCATCTTGTATCTTTCGCCGGTTACTACATTCAATACAGCCTGAGTTCCTACTATCTGACTGGTAGGAGTAACTAATGGAGGGAATCCGAAATCTTCACGAACTCTCGGTACTTCTTTTAGCACTTCCTCATATTTATCAACTGCATTAGACTGCTTAAGTTGTGAAACAAGGTTTGAAAGCATACCACCGGGAACTTGGTAGATAAGTGCATTAACATCTACGCCCATAACCTTTATGTCTAAAAGTCCGCTTTGAACAAACTCTTCTTTTAGAGGTCTAAAGTAGTCTGCAATTTCACTAAGTTTTTCCAAACTCAAACCTGTGTCGTAAGGCGTATCCTTTAAACTTGCTACAATTGGCTCAGTAGGTGGCTGTGAAGTACCCATTGCCATCGGTGAAATAGCACAGTCAACTATGTCGCATCCTGCTTCAATTGCTTTAATATATGTCATTGATGCAACACCACTTGTATAGTGGGTGTGAAGCTGAATCGGAACTTTAACATTCTCCTTCATTGCTGTAACAAGGTCATAGGCCACATAAGGCACCAACAAACCTGCCATGTCCTTTATACAAATTGAATCTGCGCCCATTTCAACCAGCTGTTTGGCATCCTTTACAAACAGCTCAAGATTGTGTACAGGACTTATTGTATAACATACTGTACCTTGTGCATGTCCGCCTTCTTTTTTACATGCCTTTATAGCTGTTTCAATATTTCTCGGGTCATTTAAGGCATCAAATATTCTTATAATATCCATGCCGTTTGCAATGGCTTTCTGAACAAAGTACTCAACAACATCATCGGCATAATGCTTGTATCCTAAGATGTTTTGGCCTCTTAAAAGCATTTGAAGCTTTGTTTTTTTACAATGCTTTTTGATGGTTCGAAGTCTTTCCCAAGGGTCTTCGTTTAAAAATCTCAAACAAGAATCAAAAGTAGCCCCGCCCCATGCTTCTAATGAATTATAGCCTATATCATCTAGTTTTTCCAAAATAGGAATCATCTGATCAATCTTCATTCTTGTTGCAATAAGTGATTGATGTGCATCCCTAAGAACGGTTTCCATAATTTTTACTTTAGCCATTTTATATACCTCCTTTTTGCTTTTCATCGGACTTTCAGTCATTCCTTAATTCATTGACAGCATTACATCTCCTGCATTAACAGAAGTTCCTTTTGTAACATTTATTGATGCAATTGTGCCGTCATTTGGTGCTACTATTTCGTTTTCCATTTTCATAGCTTCAAGTATTAATAACACCTGACCTTTTTTAACAGAATCGCCGGAATTCACTTTTACTCCGAGAATTGTACCTGGCATTGGAGCTGTGACTTTTGCTGCTCCTGCCGGAACTGCGTTATTTTTCTTTGGAGCAGCAGCTGGAGCCGGTGCTGGAGCTGCCGCTTTAGGAGCAGCTTGTGGTGCCGGAGCACTGTATGTAGCAGGCTCTGCAGCTACACTGCCATCTCTAACCTCTTCTACTTCAACCTCATATTGATTTCCGTTAACCTTTATTAAAAACTTTTTCATTTTTAATCCTCCTTTAGATTTTACTATTCAAACGTTCATATCTACCTGTTGCTGACCATACCGGAGCTGCTTGTGGTACTCTTCTGAATGCTTTTACCACCAGATTGTATCCCGGTCTTGATTCCATCATCGCAATTGCTGCCGTTATGGCAGATATAATTTCATCATTTAAAATATCTTCCATATTAACCTCCAAGGTCGTTTCAAAAATTTATATTATAAAGGAATGTTTCCGTGTTTTTTGGATGGCCTGTTTTCCCTTTTGCTAGCAAGCATTTCTAAAGCACTTATTATTCTAATCCTTGTTGAAGCCGGCTCAATAACATCATCTACATAACCTCTTGAAGCTGCTACATAAGGATTTGAGAATTTGTCCCTGTATTCTTGAATCAAATTACTTCTTGCTTGAACAGGGTCTTCAGCTTTAGCTATATCTTTCCTGAATATGATATTTGCGGCACCGTCTGGTCCCATTACTGCTATTTCTGCTGTTGGCCATGCAAATACTTGGTCTGCTCCTAAATGTTTGCTGTTCATGGCAATATAAGCACCGCCATAGGCTTTTCTCACAATTACATTTATTTTTGGAACTGTCGCCTCAGAGAATGCATAAAGAAGCTTTGCACCATGTCTTATAACACCGCTATGTTCCTGACCTACTCCCGGCAAATAGCCTGGCACATCAGTGAAGGATACTAAAGGAATATTGAAAGCATCACAGAAACGGATAAATCTTGCAGCCTTGTC
>CAYXPB010000121.1:0-15051 GCA_964466645.1 uncultured Acetivibrio sp.
CATAAATAATGGATATGAGTCAATACCTTGAAATATTTATTGATGAGACAAAAGAGCACTTACAAGGTTTAAATGAATCACTGCTTCAGCTTGAGCAAAATCCACAGGATATAGCCACACTAAATGAGATATTTAGGGTGGCTCACACAATAAAAGGCATGGCAGGGACAATGGGCTTTAACAAGATGGCAAAGCTTACCCATGATATGGAAAATGTTTTGCATGCCTTACGAAGCAATGAGATAAAGGTAACTCCAAATCTTGTAGATACACTGTTCATGTGTTTAGATGCCCTTGAAAACTATACAGAGAGTATTGTAAACTCGGGCGGTGAGGGAAATGATGAATACAACAATATAATATTAGAGCTCAGCAATGCTACCAATAAGAAGACTGAAACGTCAGTAAAGCAGAAGGAGCCTGAAAAAGAGCAGAATCAGTCAGAAGAGGCGGGCATTAATTCACATCAAACTGCTCAATTTAAACTTAATCAGTATGAACAAAATGTTGCTTACAAAGCCAAAGAAATGGGTATGAATGTATTAAAGATAACTGTTGCTTTAAATAAAGGATGTGTTTTAAAATCAGCACGTTCATTTATTATATTCCAAACTCTTGAAAGACACTCAGATATAATTAGATCCGAACCAAGGGTTGAGGATATTGAAGATGAAAAATTCGATTTTGAATTTACTGTAGTATGTGTGACTAAAGAAGAACCCTTACTTTTTCAAAATGACATAAATAGTATTGCAGAAATTGATGAAGTTATTATTACATCTTTAGGATTTGATGATTTTCAGCCCTCTGAAACTGGAATGGGTAGTATTGCAAATACTAATGCTTCAACTGAGCCGGTTAAGGTAGAAGATCAAGCTTCAACAGACACAAAACAAGAAGAAAACCGTCAAAACAATCTAGCTCAGAAAACAAAAACAGGAAAGACAGTTAGAGTTGATATCGACAGGCTTGATGTATTAATGAATCTAGTTAGTGAGCTTATTATTATAAAGACAAGACTTGAAGGTATAGATACAGGAGAGAGATCTCAATCTTACAATGAGGCTGTTGAGTACCTTGAGCGCATAACTACAAACCTTCATGATGCGGTAATGAAGGTAAGGATGGTTCCTGTTGAAATGGTATTTAACCGTTTCCCAAGAATGATAAGGGATGTTTCCCGGGATTTGAAAAAAGAGATTGTTCTTAATATGTCCGGTGAAGAGACTGAACTTGACAGAACTGTTATCGATGAAATAGGAGATCCTCTCATTCATCTTCTTAGAAACTCAGCTGACCATGGAATCGAGTCTATAGAGAAAAGGTTAGAGGCGGGTAAACCAACGGCAGGGCAGATTAACTTAAGAGCTTATCAGGATGGCAATAACGTTATTATAGAAGTAAATGATGACGGACAGGGTATAAATCTTGAAAAAGTTAAAAATAAGGCAATAGAAAAAGGAATTGTGAAAAGAGAGATTGCCAATACCTTATCTCAAAAGGATATTGTAGACTTTTTGTTCAAGGCTTCCTTCAGCACACAGGATCAGATAACTGACTTATCCGGAAGAGGGGTTGGGTTAGACGTTGTAAAAACTAAAATCGAGCAGCTTGGAGGAGTTGTAGAGGTTGAAACTGAATGGGGCAAGGGCAGCAAGTTTATTATCAGGCTTCCTCTTACATTAGCAATTATTCAGGCTTTACTGGTAGTTATCGGTGGAGAAAAATATGCAATACCTCTTAACAGTACAAAGGAGATAATTAAAATTACACCTGACCAGATAATGATGGTGCAAAAGCAGGAAGTAATTATGATTAGGGACACTGTTATACCAATAGTCCGTCTCGACAAAATATTGGAAATACCTAAGGATGAAAAAACAACAAAACAATTAACTGTTGTAATTGTTAAGAAGGGTGAGAGATTATCGGGATTTTTGGTAGATTCACTGATTGGACAGCAGGAAATAGTTATCAAGTCATTAGGTAAACTTCTATCTGGTATTAAATTTATGGCTGGGGCTACAATATTAGGCGATGGAAATGTTGCATTAATTTTAGATGTAAATTCATTAGCTATATAGGAAGGAGATTAAACAATGGGAAATACAGTTAGTGTTGAGGGAAAGCAATATGTTGTGTTTTTGCTGGGAAAGGAAAACTATGGAGTAGAAATTCATAGTGTAACAACAATTGAGAAGATGCTGCCTTACGCAAGAGTCCCTAAAACTCCTGACTATATAAAAGGCGTTATAAATCTAAGGGGTGAAATTGTTCCGATTATGGATATAAGAACCAGATTCGGAATGGAAATTAGCGAGGAGACTGAGGAAACTAGAGTAATAATAATCAAGATTAACGATATTTCATTGGGAATTATAGTTGACGAAGTAGATGAAGTTTTGGATTTAAATGAGGAAGCTATTGAAAATGTTGCGAACTTTACAAATGACCTTTCAATGGATTACATTCTAGGAGTCGGTAAAATAGATGGGAAGATAGTAACTCTTCTTAATATTGAGAAGCTGGCTGACATATCAAATAATAATAAAGCGCTAGGAGAGTAATCGCTATGAGTTTGAATTTTGGAAACCTAAATAATTACGAAATTGATGTTTTGAGAGAGATTGGCAATATAGGTGCCGGTAATGCTGCAACAGCTCTTGCAAAGATGCTTAATAAGAAAGTCGATATGGAAGTACCTAAAGTTAAGGTTATGGAATTTAAAGAAGTAACTGAAATGTTTGGTGGCGCCGAACTCCCTGTAGTTGGTTTGTTTCTCAAGATGACCGGGGACTTAGCGGGAAGTGTAATGTTCATTTTGGAAAACAATGCAGCTCATACTCTGGTAAATATTCTTATGGGTAAATCGAATGATGATAACAATAGCATGTTTGATGAAATAGAGATCTCTGCTTTAAAGGAATTAGGGAACATTCTTGCAGGTTCGTATATGTCATCCATGTCTACACTCACAGGATTGAGCATAATGCCTACTGTACCTGAAATTGCCATTGATATGGCCGGAGCAATAATAAGTGTTCCAGCAATAGAGTTCGGAAAGCTAGGTGACAGCGTTTTATACATTGAAACAGCATTCATAGATGGGAGTACAAGGGCATTAGGAGATTTTTTTCTTGTGCCTGATATGGATTCTTATGAAGTGTTATTAAGAGCATTAGGAGTTATAAGCTGATGGAGACTACTATTAAAGTTGGTATGGCTGATATGCAGGCAGCTCGTCATCCGGCTGTATTAACAACTTTAGGATTGGGATCGTGTGTAGGAATAGCCCTTTATGATAGAATTACAGGAACAGTTGGGCTGGCTCACTGCATGCTTCCTGACAGTACTCAGTCAAGAAACGTATCAAACATAGCCAAATTTGTGGACACTGCAATTGAAGCTTTGGTTCGCGAAATGTTGCAATTAGGTGCAAACAGGGGCAGAATAGTTGCAAAGATTGCAGGAGGGGCTCAAATGTTTAACTTTTCGCAGTCATCGGATTTAATGAGGATAGGATTTAGAAATGCGACTGCTGCAAAAGAAAAGCTTGAGATGATGAGGATTCCGCTTATTTCTGAGGATACAGGGGGGAATTACGGACGAACTATTGAGCTTGATTCATCCACCGGTATATTGCTGATAAAAACCATAGGGTATGGACTTAAGGAAATATAAACACTCAACAATACGAACACTATTAACATTATTAAAAATGTAAATCCTATTTCTTAAAATGGCGATTGACCAGTTGCTTTTTTGAAATCACCTTAATAAGAAATAGGAACATGCATTTTCGAAAATTTACTTAAGGGTGCTTCGTTAAGATCCCTTTAAAACATCCTTAGAGAGGAATTGGAGAATGGATTACGTCCACAGGTTACCGTTTATTTTAGGAGCTTCAATGGCAATTGTAATCGGAGTGATAAACAATAGTACAGGCAACGAATCGAAAACTATCTACATAAGAATGTCGGTAGGTTTGGTTGTTTTCTTTATACTAGGTTTATATATAAGGAGTTTTATATATAAAATTGATGAGGAGATAAGAAAAAAGAAGGAGGAAGAGCAGAAAATAGAAGAAAATTCGGTTATACAAAACACAAATGAAGGTGCAAAACACAGTGTTGATTACAGAGTTGACGATAGTAGTTTTGAAATGAATATAAATACTCAAAAAGAAGAAAAACTATACGATGAAGAGTTTGCACCACTTAGTGTTAATAGTATAACTATTAACAAAGATGAGGGTGAATAGTATTATATAGGAATATTTCTATATAACCATTTATAAAAATATTAGGCAATGGGGGATTTTAAATGTCGTCTTCAACTATCAAACAACAGGAAATGTGGAATCAGTACATCGATACAAAGGATCCTGCTATTAAGGAAAAGTTAATAATTGAATATTCACATATTATAAAATATGTGGCGGGAAGGTTGAGTATATATTTCGGTTCAAACGTTGAATATGATGATCTCATTGGATACGGTGTTTTTGGACTTATCGATGCTATTGAAAAGTTTGATATTTCTAAAGGTGTTAAATTTGAAACCTATGCTTCTCTTAGAATTAGAGGATCAATAATTGACAGTATTAGAGAACTTGACTGGGTACCTAGATCTTTAAGGCAAAAAAACAAAGAACTCGAAAGGACCTATGCCGAAGTGGAAAATGAGTTAGGACACTCTGCGACCGATCAGGAAGTGGCGAACAAACTCCAAATATCTATTGATGATTTCTATAAACTATTAAATGAAGTAAACTTGTCTTCGTTGATATCTTTAGAAGAATTTTTGGAGCAAAACTATGAGGGTGGTTTCAATTTAACTGGGAACTGTAAGGAAGACAGACCCGAAGGATATATGGAAATTACTGAAATAAGAGAGATATTAGTAGATGCAATTGGTAAATTACCGGACAAGGAAAAGACGGTTGTATCATTTTATTATTTTGAAGATTTGACACTAAAGGAGATTAGTGCGATAATGAAAGTATCTGAATCAAGAATATCTCAATTACACACTAAGGCTATCTTAAGACTCCGCGGTAAACTTGCTCGTCATAGGACTATTTTATCGGAATAGGACATGTTTGTGTTATGTTGATGCCCTGAAGTCTCATTTTGTGTTGTTTTCTCAAGTTAGTATCTAAGTAAAAAGGGGAGGAGATTGAATGTTGAATAATATGAGCAGTTCAGCCTTAAACCAAACTAATGATGGGTTTTATGAGTTGGAGTTTAGAGACAATGGTGTTTATCTTACAGTAAATCCTCCCATTGGAAAAGGAAAAAGAATTGAAGCTCGGGAGATTGTTGAAAGACTCAACAAGAAAAGGGTAACGAATTTTAAGCAGGATGTTATTGAAGTTGCTTGTCTTAAAGCAAATAGAGTGCCTTTATGTATTGCCGATCCTCAAGAAGAAGTGAAACTAGATGCACAGGTTAGTGTTATAGTATCACCGGATAAGATGAAGGCATCAATTGTTATTAGTCCTCCTGATGGGGGCAGAACAGTTAATATTCAAGATGTTATAGAAGCATTAAATAAAAATGGTGTTAGCTATGGGATAAATAAATCCAATCTTGAAAATATAACTCAATATCCAATATACAGCGAACCAATTCTTATAGCGGAGGGTACACCGCCAACAAACGGTCAAAACGGAAAAGTTAAGTTTCATTTTGATTTGAATAAAGACAGGAAACATACAGTATTAGAGGATGGAAGAGTTGATTTTCATGACTTAAATATCATTGAAAGTGCTGAAAAAGGAAAGGTGTTATGTTCGCTTGAGCCACCTCTTCTAGGAGTGCCGGGGAAAACTGTGCTAGGTTCTGAAATACCCGCTGTAGAAGGTAAGTGGGCAACTCTTCCAAAGGGAAAAAATGTTGAAATATCTGAAGATGAAAAACAACTGATTGCATCTATTGATGGTCAGGTAAATTATATAGATGGAAAAGTAAATGTATTTGAAATTTATGAAATACCGGCGGATGTTGGTAATTCAACAGGAAATGTGAAATTTATAGGCAATGTTATCGTAAAAGGTAATGTGCTATCCGGATTTACTATTGAAGCAGGTGGAACGGTTGAAGTATTTGGTGTGGTTGAGGCTGCAACAATTATTGCCGGGGGAGACATAATTTTAAGAAGAGGCATGCAGGGAGTGGGAAAGGGTGTATTAATAAGTGGCGGAGATATAATAGCAAAGTATATAGAGAACAGCATAATTGAAGCTAGATTAGATATTAAGTCTGAAGCAATAATGCACAGTATGGTGAAATGTGGTAATAAGTTAGAGTTAAGTGGTAAAAAAGGTCTCCTGATAGGAGGAGTTTCAAGGGTTGGAAAAGAAGTATCCGCTAAGGTGATAGGCTCATACATGGCCACTGTAACGGAAATTGAAGTGGGTGTGGATCCTTCCTTAAAGGAGAGGTATAAACAAGCAAGAGATGAATTGACGGTTCTTGAAGAAGATACTAAGAAGGCAGATCAGGCGATTACAATACTAAAAAAGCTTGAAGCTGCCGGTAGTTTATCCCCTGAAAAAAAGGAAATGATGGTAAAGAGTGTTAGAACAAAGATATACTTCTCCAATAGAATTAACGAAATTAAGCAGGAACTCATAGATATTGAACAAAGGCTTCAATATGAAGCACAAGGAAAAGTTAAGGCATATAATTTTATATACCCTGGTACAAGGGTTTCTATCGGGACATGTTCTATGCATGTGAAAGAAAATCTTCAGTATTGCACTTTATACAGGGAAGGTGCGGATATAAGGATTGGAGCTATAGACAAATAAGCTCATCTAAAAAACAAAGAAGTTTATTTCAAGGTTTGTTATTATGGTTAAAAGCTTTTTAGCTTCTTTTATTGGCTTTATGACTCAAATACTGAAATAGGTTATTTCTTGAAATGGAATAAAAGGATGGTGCTATATGACAATAAAACCAATTGACTTTCAAGTACAAATTCCAAAGACTAATGAAATATCAAAAATTCAAAGTGATGTCAGACACAAGAATGAATTGATTCAACAGCAACAGTCTTCAACTAACCAACAAAAAGCAGA
This sequence comes from uncultured Acetivibrio sp., assembly GCA_964466645.1. Classification (GTDB taxonomy): domain Bacteria; phylum Bacillota; class Clostridia; order Acetivibrionales; family Acetivibrionaceae; genus Acetivibrio. The sequence goes on from CAYXPB010000121.1 coordinate 7,085, forward strand.
AGATAGTGTTAATCTAGTACACTCAAAGGACAATACTCAGCAGTCTAAAATAAATGAAAAACAAAATAAAGGTTCAAAGGAAAAGAAAGAAAAGGGTAATAAAAAAAGAAATTATAACAGTGACAGTTCAATTGAAGAAGATCAAACGAGTATTATTGATATAAGGCTTTAGATATACTAACATAATTAACAAAGGATAAGTTAAGGGGTGTGAATAATGGTTGGTTTTTATTCTAGTATAATTTTTATAGGTATTCTTCTTATAGTTGTTTCTTTTATATGGATTGTGTTCGACAGAAAAAATGCTTTCGATTCTGAACTTCGTATGGATGAAAAAAAGGCAGAATTAATCAGAATAATAAGAGATGCAGAGATGATGGTAGAAGAGCTTAATAAATTTTCCGACTATGTAGTTACACAGATCGGTGAGAAAAACGCCGAAATGAACACAAGATTTAAGGAAGCCGAGAAACTTATAGAAACTATGAAAGTTGAGACAGCATCTTTTCATAATGTACAAAATGACTATTCTAACTATTCTATTGACACAAACCCTAATTTCTCAGAGATTAACTCAGTTAAAAAGAAAGATGCAGAAAATGAAAAGCCCGATGAGCATGCGATAAATTCGAGTAAAAATGTGAAAGGCGTATCAAAAGTAAAAGAAAAGATAATTTCGATAAACAATAAACATAATGAAGTAATAACGCTTGCGAATAAAGGTCTTAACGAGACTGAAATAGCACGAAAATTGAGTATGGGAAAAGGAGAAATACAGCTTATTCTTGGTGTTAACCGATAAAGCCATTAAAGAAAAATTATATAAGGTAATTCCAAAAAAATAACTGGTCAATGGGTGTTTCAAAAAAGCTGATTTACATTTTTTGCGTCGCAAAATAATGTTCCTATGTTTGAAGCTCTATAGCTTCATTATTGGGTTGGAACTATATATATTGACTAATGAAATTTTTTGAAACACCTAAGTGGGATGTCAAATTTGCTCGGTGCTTTTATAAATTGTAAAAAACGTGGCTTAGGGAGGAAACGTATGCAAAAATTTCACATAAAGAGTATATTGCTTGGAATTGGAGTAGGAATTGTGTTAACTGCTTTTATGAGCATAATTTACTTAGCAGGAAATAAGCAGACAATAAGTAAGGAAGATGTAATTGAAAGGGCGAAACAGTACGGTATGGTTTTTAGTGAAGAAACTATCCTTACAAAATCAATAGAAGATGCTAAGGAGAATAAATAAATTATATATTGAAATCAAATAGCCATTTTCATTAAAGTTTGGGTCTGAAATGTGAAATGACAATTATAATATTATATAAAAGAGCGGTCAAGAATGGGAAAATCCTATTTTATGGCCGCTTAATTTATTAAGCCCCTTTGGTGAAACGAAAGGGCTCGATGCCCTGGAGTTTTATTGAGTTAGGATATTTAGAATAATAATTAATACATGGTGATGCTAGCAGTAAAAGGTATATGGGAAATAATTGAAGTTGCATAGGGCTGATGCTATACTATATAAAACGTTTATAACAGTTAGAAGGGGGAGCAAATATGGAATCAAAACTGATTATAATTATTTTATTGGCATTTATACTTTCCGGATGCGGAATTGCTTACGGGAAGACAGATACAAAAATTGCAGTCAGTTCATATTCCGAAAATACTATTAAGCTTAAAGGAGAGTACAACTTAGATATATCATGTGATGTAGGCAATATAGACGTATATACCTGGAATAGAGATGAAATTAAGTTTGAAATAACAAGGAGGGCTAGCGGTACATATAAAAAGGAATTACTAATGGAAAAGCTTGAAAACTTTGATATAGAAATAAAATCAGATAATGATACGGTGTTTATGAAAAGTGTGTATAAAGGTGGAAATAAAGATTTCTATGGTGTGATTGTAAATTATACCGTATATATGCCTAAAGCAATAGATTATATGAATTATAGAATTGGAGAGGGAGAACTAAAGCTTTATGACGATATGCAAGGTGTTTTGAATGCTAAACTTGATAATGCTGATATACAAATAAATAGATTTGACGGTATTTTGAATATTTGTGGCGAAGAAGGCGATGTAAAGCTATCGAGCGGCAAAATAAAAGGAAATTCCAAGGTGAATAAGAAGGTAGGAAATATAATTATAAAAGCAGAGTTTGATGAAAATGGAGAATATAGTATATGTACAGGTTTAGGTCATATTGAGTTGTTAGCGCATACCCGTTCTAAAATTAGTTTTGAAACAGTGGGTGAATTGACAATAAACGAATTCGAGGAAAATGTGCTTAAAACAAGCAATGAGATTAATCACAAACAAAAGCAAGGTTATAACTCAAGTAATGAAGATAAGGTTGCGAAAGTTAGGCTTAAAAGCGGGTTGGGTAAAATTTCAATAAAAAAATATTAGTTTGCTTAAATTTATGGGATTTTCCTGTTTTCTGTGCTAGAATAGAAAATGGAGATATTAAAATTAGTAGAAGTCTGAAAAATTAGCTTTTATAGATTTTTGAGCTTCTTAAACTTAAGAGGAAAATCGACATGAATAAAAAAACACTTAGTTTTTTGATTGTATTTCTTATATTGTTGGGGACGGTTGATTTACTGTACGTTTCAAACAGCAATAAAGATTCAACTGTTGCTGTTGATTTGGAAAATGACCTTCCAAATGCTACGGTCTCTACATCTACTTATATGCCAAAGACAAATGTAAATAATACCAATAACATACCTACAAATGAACCATCAATTAAGCCTTCGATAGACTCCATAAAAATAGTAGCAGTAGGGGATATTCTTCTTGGCAGAGGTGTCCAGTCAAGACTAAAAAAAGAAAATAAGGACTACATTTATCCATTTCTTGAAACAGCGGATATACTAAAAAAAGGAGATGTAGTGTTTGCGAATCTTGAGGAACCTATAACTTCACGAACACATTCTCTAATAGATATCAAGCAGGGGGGCAAATATGTATTGAAGAATGAAGTGGACTCCATAAAGGGCCTTGAATATGCAGGGTTTAATTTGTTCAGCCTTGCAAATAACCATATATTAGATTACTATGAAGAGGGCTTATATGACACACAAGCATTATTGAAAGAGCACAATATGGCCTTTAGTGGAGCAGGTAAAAATATTGAAGAAGCTAAGAAACCGGCAATTATTGAAAAGAAAGGTGTCAAAATAGGACTTCTTTCATATACAGACATGGCTGAAGTGACCTATAAGGGTAATCCGCCTCTAATGTTTATTGCAGGTGTAAACAAGGCGGGAGTTGCGAAAAGACCTATAAAGTTTGATGATTCCATTAAGAGTGAAATAGAAAAATTGCGAAAAGAAGTTGACATATTGATGGTATCTCTGCACTGGGGTTATGAGGAAAGCTTTGAGATATGGGATAGTCAGGTGGAATTTGCGCACAACCTTATAGACAATGGGGTGGACGTAATATTAGGTCACCATGCCCACCAATTTCAAGGTATAGAGATATATAAAGGTAAACCCGTATTTTACAGCCTTGGCAATTTTATCTTTGACCAAAATGATCCAGAAAACCAGGAAGCCTTTATTATGAATATGGAATTTAAAGATAATGTGCTGGTGAGCTTAGAAGGTATACCTGTAAGGACTATAGGCAAAATACAGGTTGTACCTCAGAAGGGTGAAACTGCTAAAAATATACTAGAGAGAGAAATTTCTTTATGTAAGCAATTGAATACAAAATGCGAAATCAAAGAAGATAAGCTTGTTTTTGATTTAGGTGATTGAAATAAAAAAAAGACTTTTTGTTTATAGCAAATAAAAAGTCGTTTTTTGAAACGCTTTATTTATCCCTGGTTTTTAGCTCTATTGCTACTTTTTTAGTTGGGTATTTGGTATTGTTTTTACCTTTTTCCTCAATTCAATAGAGCTGAACACGCTTAAATCAAGCTTATTAAAGGTCTTTTGAAAGATCATAGCTGTATAGCGTGCATCGGCGAGAGCGCGGTGCAAATTTTCTTCAACTTTAATTTCCAGAACATTAAGTGCATTTTCAAGACTATATCGCTGTCCAGCTGGAACTTCATATATGGATGATACCTGTTTTTGAAGGTCAATATTCTTTTTAAGCCAGCTAGTAGTGAGCTTATTGCTTCTGCAGTTCATAAGCAAATGATGTATATCATCGTGTCCCCAGCTTATCAGTATAAAATTGTCTCCAATCCAACTTCTAAAGTTGGATATTATATCTTTAAAATTTTCCGCGTCATTAACATCTTCTTGTGTAATTCTTGTTTTTCTTTTGACAACGGGAAATAATTTTTTAAAATACTTAGGTTTTATGAAAGCCTGAAAAGTATCGACTTCATTTAAATTACTGTCCAATTTGACAGCACCTACTTCAATTATTTCATTTGGAAGATTGCTTTTAAACGGTTTGCTATTTAGCTCAAGGTCATATATTATATAATTCATATTCTCTCTTCTTTCTGTAATAGTGAATATTCTATGAATTTTCTACTGTTTTATTCAAATCAAACTATATCATATAATATGAAAAAAGGACAGGGTATAAGAAATAATTATATGCTTAAAATTTGAGTGATTCCAAAAAATAACTGGTCAATCGTTCTCTCGAAAGAATTGTTTTATAGGGCTTTGAGACTTAAGTATAGGTTATTTATTGAAATGGCCTTATCAAAAATAAAAAATCTCATATCTTCAAGATATAAGATTTTTTATTATAAATGTTTATGAGTCTGTATTATCAGGTTTTGAATATTTTCTTGCTACAGCCATCATTAGTTTTGTAGATAGGTAAAAAATAATCAAAACAGTAAAGACTCCTGCAAGGCCTATGCCTGATATTGTAAGTCCGTTAAACACATTACTCCAGTTAATGGATTTTGTAGTTATATACCATATAAACAAAACTATCAAAGCAATTATAAGAATTGTACTTATTGTGATGAGTACAATTTTCCTAGAACGGTTTGAATTCATATTTTATCACCTCAATTATAAAAATGTTGGTACTAAAGCGAGCAACATTCCTCCGGCTACTACTGAGCCGAGCTGACCTGATACGTTTGCACTTATTGACTGCATGATTATAAAGTTGGTAGGGTCTTCTTTAGTAGCCATTTTCTGAATTACCCTAGCGGACATAGGAAAGGCCGATATTCCAGCAGCACCAATCATTGGATTTATCTTATCCTTTAAGAATAAGTTTATGAATTTAGCAAAGAGTACTCCTCCTGCTGTGTCGAAAATAAATGCAACTAGACCTAATCCGAGGATAGCTAAAGTTTGCCACTGTAAGAACTTATCAGCTGCCATAGTAGAGCCTATTATAACACCAAGAAGTATTGTTACAAGATTGGCCAATTCATTTTGAGCAGCTTGGGACAATCTTTCCAAAACTCCACATTCTCTAATAAGGTTTCCAAACATCAATAGTCCAACTAGTGCAACACTGTCTGGTGCAACAATACCTGCAATTATAGTTATTACTATTGGGAATAAGATTTTAACTGATTTTGGAATATTAACCTGATTGTACTCCATTCTTATAAGTCGTTCCTTCTTTGTGGTGAGAAGCTTTATAACTGGGGGCTGAATTATTGGTACAAGGGACATGTAAGAGTATGCTGCAACGGTGATTGCTCCTACAAGGGCAGGATTGTCAGTTATAAATTTGTTTGCAACATAGATAGAGGTTGGACCATCAGCAGCACCAATGATACCTATTGAAGCTGCAGCACCTAAATCAAAGCCCAGTAAAAGTGCCAGCATCATTGTGGCAAATATACCAAATTGGGCGGCGGCGCCGAAAAACAACATAAACGGGTTTTGCAGTAGTGGACCGAAGTCTATCATTGCACCAACCGCGATAAAGATAAGTACAGGAAACAAGTCGTTACGTATAGCATTGTTATAAAGGAAAGTCAATACACCATGCTCTGGGTCTATTGCGGCAGAAAAAGGTATGTTTGCAAGTATTGCCCCAAAACCTATAGGCAAAAGAAGAGTAGGTTCATACTCTTTTGTTATTGCGAGATAGATGAGGATTCCGGCAATGGCAAACATTATTAAGTTCCCTAATGAAAAATTGGTAATGCCTTTAACTAATTCTTGCACAAGAGTGGCCTCCTTTGAATTATAAGATATTCCTCCTACAGTATAATTTTTTTAAAGAATTATTTCAAGTGTTTTGAAGTGTTATATTAAATTATTATGTAAAAATGCAACTTTTATGGAAGTACAAAATGTTATATAATAGATGCACATAACAAAATAGAAGGAATACTATGGAATATCTTATATTGAAAATAAGTTGCATGGGGGCAAGATATGAAGAGGCCACTAATTATAGCGCACAGAGGGGCATCAGCTTATGCACCTGAAAATACATTGGGTGCTTTTAGAAAAGCAGTCCAAATGAATTCAGGCGGCATTGAGCTTGATGTACAACTTTCAAAGGATGGTCATGTGGTTGTAATTCATGACTTAACTGTAAACAGAACAAGTAATGGAAATGGTAAAGTAAAAAATCTAACATTAAAACAGCTCAAAGACTTAGACTTTGGAAGTTGGTTTTCAAAAGAATTTAAAAATGAGCGTATTTGTACTTTAGAAGAAGTTTTTAAGTATTTAAAGGATTATGTAGGCTTGATTAATGTTGAGATAAAAAAGGAATGGCTGCAATTTAATTCGATCGAGAAAAAAGTTGCGGAGTTAATAGCTAAATTTGATCTAAGGAATAGGACTATTGTGTCTTCCTTTAGCCTGTTGAGTCTTTTGAAAATAAAAAGAATAGATAAGGATATTCAAACAGGCATATTGTATTCTTCATCCACCAGAAGGCTTATTTTGTTTGCTAAATTCTTTAAAGTGGATGCAATCCATCCATGGTATCAAAATGTAACTAAGGATATGAAAAAAGTTGCTGTTAAAGATAATTTAAAAATAAATACATATACAGTAGACGATCTAAGTGAAATGAAGAAGTTAGCTGACCTTGGAGTAGACGGAATAATAACGAATGTACCCGATGTTGCGTTTAAAGAATTAAATAATAAGTAGAGCCCATAATGATCTTAACTCCGGCTGATACAAATCCCTGACAACCCTATAACAATCTTTCGACTGCTATAAAGCTTTACAGAATCTATATCAACCTTTGCTCGGCTACTAGGAATCTCTTAGAAGCCTGCTGCAATCTTTCGACTACAACAAACCTCCAACGTCAAAGCTTATGTCACAGGGACTACCGAACCAGTCGGTAGGCTAATGTCAATAGCAATTAATGCCTGCGAAACCCCTAATAATCTTAGCTCGAATACTATACATCCCTATCAACCATACTGCAATAACAATGGTTACTACAATATAGCCTTACAAAACATATAATACTCTGACCGCCGGCTAATATCGAGCCTTAGCGCCAATAAAACAAGCGAAACTCGGTATTAACCTTTGGCCGACTGTTATAAAGCCTTTATTGACCTTATAACAATCTTGGCTCGATCATCATGAACCCTACGCTATTATTATGATCCGTATTGAAAATTTAATTCGTGGTAATTCGTGGAAAAAAATCAAGTGTCTCGTTTCATTCGAAAGAAGGGTAACAAAAAGCTTCCAAGGTCTAAACCTTGGAAGCTTTTATTTCGTTGGTGCGCCATCGGGGATTCGAACCCAGGGCCCACTGATTAAGAGTCAGTTGCTCTACCAACTGAGCTAATAGCGCATATATCTTCCGAACACTTAATTAGTATAAGGGTTCGGATAATAAAAGTCAATACTTTTTTAAAAATTTATTGTAGAAAAAATTTAGAAGAAATTTACCAAAAAAAATTTTGAGAAAAGTATTGATTTGTTTTGAGGTATGTGTTATTATAATCAGGCAATAGGCCGAAGTGGTGAAACTGGCAGACGCACTGGACTCAAAATCCAGCGGTAGTGATA
>CAYXPB010000122.1:0-15013 GCA_964466645.1 uncultured Acetivibrio sp.
TTTCCCGTCCCTGCCAGGTTTCAACCAGGCGGGTAATTTCTTTCTTCCTGCGAATATTGTCACAAGAAATACTGATCACCAAAAGCAGTAAGAAAAGAATGCTCGATACTGTATTTTTCATCCGTTCAATTTAAGATCAAATTTAACAATGGGTAAATCTTCTTCAAGAGTCAAGCATTATCCAAAACCTTATCGCCGATCGATAGGCTTAATCTAAAAAACCAAGTACCCACAATATGTGAAAAGCAAGTTTGATAGATTTATTCACCATAAACTCCCTTGATTTTTTTTTTAATAAAAATGGAGTATTCTTCGCTTAATGCATTGTTATGCTGTACTGGAATAAAAATATTATCTAAAATACTAATAGCTTCCTCATCAGTAATGGATTCAATAACATATTGTTGAAGTTCACTTGGCATGTGAGTAAAGACATCAGAAGATAAGTCCTTAGGTAAGATTCTAAATAATATCAAAAGTTTTTGTTGGTTAATTTCTTCAAATAATCGTGCTGTATCAACTACATTTAGACTAATAATTTCTTTTCGTGCTTCGACATATTTGGCTTGTTCAACAAGGCTAAGAATTTTTTCTTTCATAAATTATGGTCCTCCTTAAATAGAGCCACATACTGAACTTAAATAGCAGTTACGGCTCTAAAACTATTATTCTTATTTTGACAACAATTATTAGGATCAGGGTAAGAATCCATAACTACCACCTCCACTTTCCCTTGTTAAAGTTGAAAAATTTATTTTTTCACCAAAGTCCATAATATCACACAATTAACAATATTGGAAGGTTTCTGAGAAAACGCCACTACGGCAAACATTTAAATCTGACTATATGATTTAAATCTGCCATGTGGATCTATCATCATAAATCTGCGCCCAGCACCACATCCACAGTGTTTTCATTCAAATAAATAAGTTTAGACTCGGAGACGCCTCCCAGATTTGAACTGGGAAAAATCAATGTCTTTCCTTCAGAAATAATAGATAAAAACAATAAAAAGCCCTTGCATCAAGGACTTTTTGTTATATCACATTTGTTGTGATGATTTGGAGGCGCCACCCAGATTTGAACTGGGGATAAAGGTTTTGCAGAACTCGATTAGTAGTTTTGTATATTTTAATTGAGTGCCATAACGATGGGTTTTCAAGACTTTTTCATTAATAATCACTATGTAAGATTTCATTGTATCGGGTATTATTTTTTATGAGTAGTACCCAAATAGTACCCAACTATTTCCCAACTATTTAGCAATGTCACAGAGCATTAGATTATATATGAATTTGCTTCTCCGCCCCACAATTTAGGCGGCGATGCAAATTATTCTTGTCTATATAGACTTTCCATTGCACTAGTAAACTCACCCCATTCAGGGTTTGTCCGCTTTTCATAATCTGTTAAGTGATATTGGTATTTATAAAGCATTCTTAATGAGGCTTTATCCCCCAGATTTTTAAAATATAAATAGAATATAAGCTCATACATGTGAATCGCATTTACATTATCTAGTCCTGTAGACCATTGCTCTGCCTTCTCAATGAGTTTCAATGCATTATTATCATGAGCTGCAAAATACAAAAACTCTTTAACTGCAATATATGAAAGCGATTTTACCTCTCCACGGTCATCTTTGTTATCTAATTTAGGATCGTATTTTGTATGCTGGTAAATTTTATCCTCGATTGAATCACGAAGAATTTTCTCAGTATCCGTCAATTCCGAATCAGAATGAATTATAATTCTTGGAGGATTTTCAGCTTTCAGAATTTCTACATATTCACGAAGAGAGGTGTTAACTAATTCCTCATAAACAGCCTCATGAATTGCAATCCTTGGAAATGCCGTGAAAATTGGATCAAGCCATATTTTCTTAAATTGCGGAAATTCAAACCCTTTTCTTGTAATTCTACTCCGATTTGGTGGAATCAGAAAGTTTGCATCGAGGGTTATAATTTGATTTGGATTATTCAAAATACTTATAAGAGCAGGGTTTACTTCATTTATATTAATCTTCATCGGAGCTTCCCCCAGAAAAGAAAGCATCAAACTCCTCTTCATCGTCATTTGATACATTTACTTTATATCCAAAATCATCAGGTGATTTATCAAAAAGGTTTAAGGTGTCGGTTAGCTTATCCTCATTAATTAATCCATCCTCGAAGTTTCTGATAATAATATCTATATCCCTCATGGAAGTACCAATTGAATTGGTTTTACTATTCAACTTTTTGAAAGCTTCATCATTAAAAGCCATTCCCATCTTACCATATTCCGCACATAAGTCTCTTTCATCTACACTGTATAAATGTCTATATTGTTCTTCCAAAATGGCACCAATTTCGCGTAACCTTTTTACTATTGAGCGATACGGTAACCACCATGTACATTGAAGCCTCGCAATAAATCTCATAATAGTCTTTTCCGAAGCTTTTTCTAATTTTGAAGTTTTAAATTCATCAAGAATTATACTTTTTAGTGCAGCTTCTGGAAATAGAAATTCGGCAGCAAACCTATTAGCTTTTGCTTCAATTAATGTATTTTCGCTATCACTCAGTCGACTTAAATGAGATGCTGTTTTAGTGAAATAGTGAAATAATTCATGCGCTATAGCAAAGACCTGTTTATCAAAATAGTCTGCTGTATTTAGACCAATAAATACTAATTCTTCACCATCTTCTTCAGAATACATAATTGCAGCAGAAAAAGCTGGCCTATCACCTTCTGATTGAATGGGATACTCCAGCAATTTAATATTCAGATGCTCCAGAATTGTAAAAATATCATTAGCTATTGGAATTTCACCGATAATACTTAACGATTGGCGCTTATCCTTTGCAAGCTTTCGTATTTCCTCAATTTGAATTTCATTAAGCGTTATAGATTGACTCATTTTCGTATTTTCTCCTTAAGATAACTTGTTGTCTCAGCGCTATCATCATTTTAAAGAGTCTATCCACGCCTTCTTTTTCAGTGTCATTTATCGTTTCGCTTCTTAGTGCAATAAAAGAATTGGTTGATTCTTTTTCAACAAACATATTTGAAACATCAAACCCAAGAACCTCGGCAAGTGCTTCAAACTGAAAAATAGATGGTATAAAATCTTCACGTTCGATACGGCCAATCATAATTCTATTTATACCTGTCAAAGTTCCCAATTCTTCTTTAGTAAGTCCTTTTTCTTCTCTAAGCTTTGTTACTGTTTCAGCTAACTTCTTAGCAGATAGCGTTTTCATAACTAAGCCTCCCTTCTAAACAACTAACCTTTATACTAATATGATATTCTAATTAACACAAAACGTCAATATCTTTATAATATTTGACGATTATGTAATTTGTAATAACAAAACGAGTCAACAAATATTTTCCCCAATATCAAGAATCATATTCTCTTAAAATTAATTTAAACATCATCAATTTGTGCAACTGTTGCCATAATGGCATCACTACTTTCGAATGTACGATGTCCTCCAAATGACAACGTTTCCGTACATTCGGAGGACATACTTAAGGGTTCTGACAGGTCAAAACCCATCAAAGCCTTATAAATTAATGGTTATAGGGAAAATGGCAATGTAAGAAAACTACACAATTAAAATATGGCTCAGTAGGATAGCATCAGCTTCGTTTACCCTACTCATCTTCAGCAACTTTAGCATACCCAAAGTTCTTATCTTGCGCATATATAACTGATTGTTTGATGTCCTCATATTGTTTATCAAGCTCTAAGAACAAATCCCACACAAGCACATCAGGCTTCTTCGTATCTACGTATTCCTCAATATACTCAAAGCCGGTATTTGCATACTGCTCAGCGAGCTTATATACATCACCCTTCTTGGTAATCTCATCAAGCTCATTTTCAGGATCAGAAAGCTGTGATATGTACTGCGCATACATGGCAGCTTGTGTCTTAGCGTCTATAGACTTGTCAAGGACAAGACCACCAGGATAGGTGTTCTTTATTTCCGTAGGAGATTTGCTCTCAACTCCAAGTGCCATAGCAAAAAGGAAAATTTCTGAACGGCTTACCCCCGCTCCACCTTTATTAGCGAGCCCCATATAATTAGATTCTTCGACCTTATCTAAAAGATGCTTTGCTTTAGTTGAATAATCAAGTCTATCAGGCTTTTTAGATGCTTCCATGTTTACTCCTCCTCCTCTTATTTCACCACCGTTATTTTTTCATCTTTCAAAGTCAATTCTGATTTTGTCTTCGCTGCCGGATCAAAGATGTTCTTTATTTCAGGCGAGTACTCATCCGGTGTGAATGTCATTATTATCTGCTTATCCTTACTCACTTCGCAGAGCACATTTGCGAAGTTTATCCTATTGATATCAGAGACACGTGCGACAGGTGTATCTATGAACAGAAGCGAATTAAAGCCAGATACTTCATGCAGCGCTAATGTAAAGGACAATGCAAGCAGAGCACGCTCAGCAGCACTTGTAGTCCCAACGCAAGAGTAACCGTCTTTGTGAATGAGGTCTAGTTGGAAGTCCTTATCAAGTCTTATGTGGTCATAGGTGTTCTTCTTCCAGATAAGCTCATTGAAGTAGTAGGTGGTACGCTCTTCCATTTTTCTTCTGACTTCGTCCATCATATCCTTTTCGACGTCGCCTATGGTATTACGTCCCTTATTGGCGAAGTCGATAAGATGCCTTAACCTTGCGCATTCCTTGTTCTTTGCTAGAGCCTTGTTGAGCTCATTTGTAAGTTCTACTTTTTTGTCTTCCGCTTTTTTAAGTTGGTCTTTTGCTACTCCAAGCTTCTCAGTATTCTGCTTTTTAAGATCTTCGTGTTCTTCTCTCTCTTTGTGCTTAATCCTTACTTCTTCCTTGTTGCTCACACGATTTATTCGTTTATCAACATCATCAAGCCTAACGCCTACTTCAGTAAGCTGGTCCTCAAGATTTTTATACCTATCCTTCAGACGTTGTTTTTCCTCCGGATATCCTAATGCGGCTTTTACTATTCTCTCAAGCTCACTTCTTATCCCCATGAGAAGATTAGAGGTTTTACTGGACACTTGAAAACTCTTGATTAGCTTTTTAATAAAATCTTCGCCATGAGCGGTTAACGGTTGGTCGCAAACTGTACAAACATGCTCACCTAGCGACTTTTGAAGCAAGTCTTTATCTATATTCGGTGGAAGAGCTTTTTCATCTTCTTTCTTAGAGATGATAGCAAGAGCTTTTTTCGCCACATCATAGAATGCCAGTGTCGCCTTCATCTCCCTCACAAAGGTATACATGGAGTCCATGAGCTCTTTTTTCTCATCAGTGAGGCTTGTCTGCTTTGCCTTGAGTTCTTGATACTGCTTCTCAAGCTCAGGGAGATTATCTTCACCCTGCAAGTATTCGGTGTTTGCCTTGATGATGCGCTCTGACTTGGCAATTTGGTCGTCTAAGTCTTTAATCTTTTTATCTATTAATATTAGTTGGTTTTCTATATCCGCTAGATCGTCGGTGATCTTTTTCATATCCGGAGTTTTTGCACCAGCTTCTTTTTGCTTGATTGTTAGGTTTATATTTGGTAATCTCACAATTTTACCGGCTGTCATCTGCGATGCACTTAAATAGAAGGCGATGGTTGAACTGGACCATACATAGTACTTCTCCTTTGCAGAGACATATCTATATTAAACGAAATCACATTTTACACTTATAGTATCATTGATTTTACTATTCAAACTCAATGTCTTCATTTACTTTTTCGTTAATATTAATTCTCGTTTGAATATCAAGGCTATTAACTAGCCAACCATTTAATGTACAATTTTTGATGAATTCGTCAATTCTATTCACTCCATTAATTTCCTTTAATGTGACTACAACGCCAAAGCGAATACCCATCCCGTCTTTAGGATCTAATCTATTGTTTGTTTTAATTTCCATTCCCCAATTTTTATTGTTGTATGATTTTTTGGGACTCATTCTATCTTTTGGTTTTTCCACAACATACTTTACATTGTCCCATTTTCTAAACCTGTGTCTCGCTTCACCTTCTAGAAGATAATTTTTTTCAGTACTCAGTGTCTCATCTTGATTCTGCTTATCGTTATTAATTTCATTAATTTTTCCATCGTTTTTAATTCTACCAAAGTGAAGATTAAGTTCAGTATTTGTGTAATCAACACCTTGTGTTCTATCACATATTGGAAAATAACACATAGTTGCTCTTGCTATATAAGGATATTTATCATCTTTAAGCGGAATTGGAAAATGATAATTATAAGTATTCCATTTTTCGCTGACATCTGAAACCAAAAATTTAATCTCATCATCTTTTGATTGAACTATGTCACCTATCTTAATAGGTACTACACCGTGTCCATAAAGAGCAACCTCTTCAGGCGTTGGATTTTCATTCCAATCTCTTGCCGCATCAATAATCATTGATTTTGCAATCTCCCTGTTTAAACCTAATACATCAATTAAATAGGATAATTTACGAGCAATCCAAGGAGCTGCAAAAGAAGTTCCTGCAACATTTGCCGCTCCTAATGGTTCACAGACCTTGATATATTGTTCCTCACTTCCACCATAATAGCTTATATCTGGTTTTGCAAAAAACGATAATGCCAATCCTTTTCTTGCATACTTTGTTGATAGACCTTTCTTCGTCACTGCATTAACAACCATACTGTTTATTGAATCAGCAGGTGAACCTATTTTTACAATATCGTTATTTGGTTTATTAGTTCCTGCCACTACAAAAATTATGTTATTCTCATACTGAATCTGATCTAATATTGCAGCTTCTGCAGAAATAAAATTATCATTAACTTCTTGATTGCTACCAAGCGATATATTCCACACCTTAATATCTTTATTATTAGCAATTATTTCTTTTATTTGCTTTGTAATTGTAAAAGAGGAGAATTTTGAGCCAACTGCAACACCAAAATGTCGCACTCTAAATCTACCACACCCATCATCAAGCCATGGATTTAGCCTTGCACCATCTACAATAATGGAAGACACAGCAGTACCATGACGATAGTCATTTGTACTTTTAGGAATACTATCATCTATCATATCATAATATTCTACCCATTCATTAAAATAAACTCGTTTATCAAATAAGGTATCAATAACTCCAATAGTTGGTTCAATGCTAGGAGATGGTATATACAACATGCCTTGCTGATATTCCTCAATAAAATCCTCTGGAGATAATTCTGCTAAGTCCACAGTTGCCATTGAAACAAGGTAAGGGGCTTTTTCAAATAGTATCGTTAATTGATTTTCATCCAAAAATACTGTCTGGTTATCTAAAATTCTACTCGTCAAAATGTCAATTCCAATGTTTTTAAATAACATTTTTGCATCTGTACGAGTATCGTATAAGGTAACAATACTTTGTTTTATCTGCCTTGCTGCCATTTCTATCTCAAAATCATCAATGTAGGAAACATCAGCAACTACTTGCTTAAATGCAGATTTGTTTATAGGAAGATTATCAAACTGTATGGCTCGAGTAATTTTCTTTTTCTCATTTCCAAAAATTTTTTCGTTATCAAATGTTGTCTTATTAATACTTCCTTGAAATTTATTATCTAAAACATAGCTCGTTTTAGATAGCAAATCTATGCTTTGCTCTAAATCTGTAATTTCTAAAAAATAAGTAATAATATGCTTGTCTTTTCCTTCATTGAACTTAGCACCAACAATCGCAGAATTAGAATCATTTCCTTTAAACAGTCCTGAAATCCGATTGCTTTTTGCAACTATTTTATTATAGTGTACGCTAATTAAGATGCCATCAAAAGGCTTTTTTTCTAGCTTCCAAAACTCTTTAATCTGGCTTATTTTAGATTGCAACTTTATTATTTGTTCACTTGTTACTACTTTTTTACTATTCATGGCAGCTCCACCACCAGCACCACCTTTTGAAGCTTGAATAAATCGCTTACCTTTCAATTCTAGTACATTATTCATCAGCATTTTCCTCCTTACTTAACTTCCTAGATATGGTGCTCTTTGATTCGTCCTTAAGTTTTTCTATTTCTCTCACTGTAAATCCTTGTATACGAAGTTGTTCTATGTCAGTTTGATCAAGATTACCAACTAAATTATTATAAAGCCTTCTTAAGTAATCATTTTCAAAATTGGTATCACTGAATGCCAAAGAAGTTTTTATGATATTTTTTAATTCTCCAGGATATGGCAGTTCGTCGGATATACTCAATATCTTTTTAAATAGCCTTGTATCTTTTGAAATACCTTTAAAAGTCTTAATAAAAGATGAAAAGTAATACTCGGCGACTTCAATCAAATCTTCTTTGGTATATCGGTTAAAATTAATTATCGCATCGAAACGCCTAGTTAGCGCCTTATCAAAATTTTTATATAAATTCGTTGTTGCAATAATTACTATTTCTTTATTTAAATCAGTTAACCTATCGAGTTCTCTCAAAATTGCAGAAGTAACACGACCCATTTCACGTACATCATTACGATTAACCCGATCCAATGCAATCACATCTATTTCATCAAATAAAACAACAACTTTGTTTGAATGAGGAATCATATTTATTTCTGAAAAAACGCTTGAAATATTTTTATTGGTTTGCCCTAATTTACTATCGACTAAGTTATCAAAGTCAACATAATATAGTGTTCTATCGAGTAATCGAGCTACATGTTTGGCTGCCTCAGTTTTTCCGCTTCCTGGGAAACCTTCAAATAAAAATTTATTAATCCCAATATTGTGGTTAACCGCATTAATAATACCTTTTATATCATCAGATATATCTATTGGTAAATTTAGTGGCGCCATACCCCTAATATCCAGTTGCTTCAAAAATTCACTTTCAAAATCACTAGCTTGTGGGGTATACAAATTTGATTCAGCAATCAAACTCATAATGTATTCTGCTAACTGATAGTCACCAATACTATCAAAGTATCTTGCGATGCTTATTGATTCATTTCTAAAAGCATTTTCGTTTCTTTCAACATGGTATTTTATTAGGTTTAAAACATTTTCCTTTTTCATATTGAGGTACCTCCATTCTCTCTATTTATTATACAACATACTGGGACAAAAATATACACTATTGGGACAAAAATATTTGCAACAAAGATTTGTTGTGGAAATTTATTATCGTGAATTTTTCTTCCAAGTTTTTCATAATAGTTCCCTTTCTAAGTATATAGTATAAAGAAGGTCGTGAGCTGAAATATGCTCACGACCTTTCAAATTTATTTTTCATTTACTTATTCATCATTTGTTGCAGTATTGCAACTTCCGAATTTACCATCCATACAAACTTACCAATTTCTCAAAATCCCCATATTATTCAGTGTGGGATGATGGGTTTTCCCCATTTCCCCATATTCCCCACCCATTTTTCGTGGGTTTCTACCAGTATGAAATATGATTTTAGAACAATATGCTCCTTATTGACTATTTGTAATTTGTCGATTATTTTTCCTTAATCGGAAGTTATGCTGAGCCATAGCATTTCCACAGAGGTCGCTACAATATTTCTTATTATGTGAAGTGCTTTTAACAAGGAATGTTTTTCCACACCTTTCATTGGCGCAAGTTCGATAAATTTCAATTTCAGGTCTCATATAAAATAAAGAAAAGTACATCCCCGTCAATAAACTATTAACACGCCATGACGGAGCCATTGACTCGATGTCATACGAGGGTACGACCCCAGTAATGTTGTGTTCTATTTCAACTTTTATTGTATTCTTTGCAAGTTTCAACAAAACTTTTTGTAAGGATTCATCAAATCTTTTATTTGACAAAATGTTTGCTGTAGAATTGTTTTCAATTAAAGTCAGCTTTCCTTTATAGTCCCATGCTTTAATCTCCCCGATTTCTTTACAAAAATGATATAGAAAATCAATAGCCAAACGACATTCAAAATCAACCTTATTAGCTTCAACAAAAAGACATGTTGCTTTAGCAATTGTACTTGAAGGATATTGTTGACAATAATCAACAGCGTATTGGTATTCACTCATATCAATCCAAGTATTTGGTGGACGGATGCTATCCTTTATATAGCCTCCCATATTATTATACATTTCATCAAAGTTCTTTAGTTGAAAAAACTCATCAGACCCAGCAGTATTATTCCAAATTTGCCCTATTTTATGGGGACAGGTTGTGGTCTTCTTATTTCCATCCGACAATTTAATGCTTAATTGTGGAGTTAATAATAAATACAAACTTAGTGCAATTATCTTTTCATATGAAGTCTTATTCTCACCAATAGCAGACATTAACGATATTGTAGCCTTTAGTCTGTTTATCAGTCCAAATAAAATATCGGAATCTATTGAGTTATTTTCATTCACATCAAGTGCCATAAAAAAACCATGTTTTTCTATAAAAGTTTTAACAGCTTTTGAATCATCATCTTTTATAGCCAATAGATCTTGTAACACAGCTATGCCATTATTTGCACCTTTTCTCTTTTTACTCACGAGACCTTCTTTAGGTATATAAGCATAGTAGATTGACTCTTCTTTGGGATATAGTCGGTAAGTATGCCGAGTAACACCTTTTGATGGGTGGGTAATGTCTACCTCACAGTCACAAGCATAGGAAGAAAATTCAAAGGTGCTGTTTGCAAATAATATTTTTTGACCAGAATCTGTCATTCAATCATCTCCAATATAGATAAAATAATACATTAAGTAATATATAAGTTTCAATATATTTATTTTATTGATTATTTATTACTTTTTATATTATTTTTCTCACAATATATAATATATTCAATAATATTATATATTTTATTCTTTAAAAATAACATCATTTTTTTCATATTTCATTACTTTTTCTGATAATTTATACTGTTACTAAATTGATAAAAACATTTAAAATTGAAAGGGTGGTTTTATGTCAAAAAATTTATTTAACGAGATATTGGAGGATGTCGAAGGATTTTCAACCGGAGATAACTCCAAAAAAATCAAGAAAAAGATGAAGAAACTTTCAAAAAAAGAAAAAAAGAAATTAGAAAAAAAGTTGGAAAAGAAACTTCATAAGAAGGTTGAAAAAAGACTAAAAAAAGGTTCGAAAAAGCAGAATAAAGCACTGCTGAAAGAGATTCAGAACTTACAACAACAGATTTCTTATAGTACCCAGCGGTCAGATGATATTATACTTGGATTCTTCCGTATCTTAAATAAGCAGTTTCCACATCCCAGAGAAATCATTGAGTATCAAGACATACCACTTCTACCCAGAAAGGGTGATAACAATGATTAACATGGATGAATACTGTATCAATCTTCCAGAAGAAGCCACCTTCACTACAGAGGGCTTGATATGGGATGATAAGAAAATCGGAAACTTTTGTCCAGTTATTTGCAATAAGGTCGAAGTCATTTCTAATGACAACATTGAAACCTCTGTTAAACTTATAATACACTTTACGGACGGTTCTCAAAGTGGAGTACATATGGTGCAACTGGCGGAACTTGAAGTCATCGACTGGTTCTCTTTGGAGCAAAGGTGTCTGATTAATCCAGATTTCAAGAGTGCTAAGGCTTACCTTGCTTACCTAATACGTGCTGCCTTGCCTACGGCTCAGATTGAAAAGCACTATCTTATTAAGTGCTTTGGAACACACATTATTGAGGGGTTGACCTTTTTTTATACTGGCAACCATCTCATCATGTCTCCTACCATCGAAAACAAGCCGGATATTGTGATAACACCTTTGCCTTATAAGATGGATTTTGATATCGAACGCTATTCGGAACGGGATTCAATTATAGGCATGACTAAGGTTTTAAGTTTAGCTCCTGATGCCGGAAGGGTACTTCATGCTCATATATTGTCCGGGTTTATGCGTTCAATGTTCATTGATACCCGAATTAAGCCTTGTGCTGTACTAGAAGTAATTGGCCCTACCGGATTCAAAAAAACAACGTATACTTCATTCCTATCACAGATTTATGACCGAGAAGGAGATATAAAACCACTGACCCGGCTCAATGCGAGTGTTCCCGCCATAGCAGATTTATTATATAAGTATGAGGACTGTACGGTAGTCCTTGACGACATGCACCCTGCCGATTCAAGAAAAATCGAACGACAAAACGAAGAGACGTTTGAAGAAATTGTTCGAATTGTAGGCGACGATACTGGGCGCGGCCGTATGCGTGGTGGAAAATTTACGGATAAGCAACCCCGCTGCAACGTCATAACTACTGGTGAATATCCTTTTGGGAAAGGCTCAACGGCTGCACGATGTCTTGTAGTTCCCTTTCTCAAGGAGATTGATAATAAAAAGTTGTTTGAATGTCAGCAAGAACCCCTAATTGTGTCTACTTTTTATTATTACTACATATCATGGTACATTACAAACTATAACGAAATTCGGGATTCGCTAGCTGAACTGCTGGCAGATTTCCGTATGGTCGATTTAGGTGTGCATCCTCGACTTGCAACAACGCAGCTTTGCTTATTTTCGGCATACTTACTGTTTTTACGGTATTGCATTGAAAAAGGCGTTCTTACAATCGAAACCGCACGAGCCGAACGGCAAACTTTTTGGGATTTGCTTACCAATCTAGTTAAGGCTCAGAATAAGCGTACATTGCCGAGTATAACAGGAAAAGAGAGTAAGCTTGAAAATGTAGACTACTTTCAACTCATTCTCATGTGGTACAAGGAAGAATCTTTTGATTTGGCAAAGAATGCTGACCATCTAAAAGACCATGACGGCATAATTCATAAAGATCTACTTTGCTTACGTAGCGAAAAGTTGATTCAGAAAATACAAAAAGTAGCTCCTACCACTACGCTTAATGATGTAAGACGTGCATTGATAGCAAAGGGCGTATTAAAGTTGGACGGGGAAAGCAAAGGTATACAAATCGGGAAAAAGCGATTCTATGCCATACCACTCAAAAAATTACGGTGAGAATTCTCGCTAAAAGCAAAAACCTTTATCTGAAGAAGCAGAATTTGAGCTTCAATAATGTGGTATTCAACCCCACGTTGTACCGTTTATGCAGAAATCTCAATTATATATTCTAACTCTGAAAGCCTATACCAAATTTAATTTAGAATCCGAGGTGAAAAATACTATGAAAAAGATGATCACTGTCAAAGAGGCCGCTTTAATATCTGGTCTAAGCGAATATGAAATTAGAATAGGGCTCAAACAAGGTAGATTCCCGTTCTATGCAGTTGGAAACAAGGGTAAAAAGTATCTGCTTGATTGTGAGTTATTTTTTGAAACGTTAAATAAGATTGTTTTGAATAATATGCAAACTGCAAAAGAAGAATCACTTGATTCACATGAAAGCAACATTGTCTCTTACAACAATATTAGAAAAATCAGAGCACAGTAGCAACTATCATCATAAGCACAGGTAGGCGCATCTACCTGTGCTTGTAATCGTTATATGTCAAAAGGAGCGGTAAAATATGTCAGCAATCGAAAAAAGAGGAGAAAATTCTTACCGTCTTACGGTATCTTGTGGTTATGATAGCAAAGGTAAAAAAATATTTAAAAAGAAAACAATTAACTTACCATCAAACATGACCGAAAAACAGCGTGAAAAAGAGTTGCAAAAACAGTTTAACCTATTTCAAGAAGCTGTTGAAAAAGGAACTTACCTGGATGGGAGCAAAATTACCTTTGGCGAATTTATTAACAAGTGGTTAGCAGATTATGCTGAAAAAGAACTTGCACCCAGCACATTACACGTCTACAAAACCCGGATTGAAAAGAGAATTATACCAGCTTTAGGTCAT
The DNA here is from genome assembly GCA_964466645.1 of uncultured Acetivibrio sp. Taxonomy (GTDB): domain Bacteria; phylum Bacillota; class Clostridia; order Acetivibrionales; family Acetivibrionaceae; genus Acetivibrio. The sequence goes on from CAYXPB010000122.1 coordinate 13,754, forward strand.
ATAAAGTTAGACAGGCTACAACCAACACACTTATTGGAATTTTATAATAACTTGGGTGAAAGCGGTATATGCCTGGATGAGCTGTATGTTATATCCGGCGATTATTCCGGCAAAATTGAAAATATTGGTGATTTAAGCATTTCTTCAGGTATAAATCAAAAAACTTTAAAGAGAATTAAAAAACAATTACCCACAAACAAAGAAACTGCAAATAAATTAAGCAACTATTTTGGTATTCCACTACATAAGCTATTCTCGATACATGAATCAGATAAAAAACTTTCGAGTAGAACTATTTCACATCACCACCGTTTAATATCTGCACTACTCACAGCAGCCGTTCAATGGCAGCTGATTGAGTCAAATCCTGCGAAAAGGCTAAAACCACCAAAGGCTGAAAAAAGCCATGCTAAATTTTATGATAATACAGATGTCGTAAAAATGTTTGAATGTCTTGAAAGTGAGCCTTTGCAGTATAAAGTATTGATTTATATTACAATTTATGGAGGCTTGCGGCTCTCGGAGGTGGTTGCCCTTGAATGGAGTGATATCTCTGGAAATATTCTCTCAATTAACAAAGCAAGGCAGTATATATCTGGAAAAGGATGCTTTGAGAAATCTACAAAAACAAATTCTAGCAATCGGGATATTACCTTGCCAAACAATGTTATCTCTTTGCTCGAAGAGTATCATACCTGGCAAAACGAAGAGCAAAACAAATTAGGTGACTTATGGAAAAGTAGTAACAAACTTTTCACACAAACAGATGGTACTCCTATATTCCCATCCCGGCCTACGGTTTGGTTTCATACCTTTCTAAAACGCCATAACCTGCCGCAGATAACGTTCCATCAGCTTCGTCATACCAATGCCTCACTACTCGTGTCTCTCGGAGTAGATATTACAACCGTAAGTAAACGTTTAGGACATTCTCGAACATCAACCACTTTAGATATTTATGCCCATTCAATAAAAAGTCGAGATGAAGAGGCAGCAACTAAATTAGAAAATTTACTATTAACTGATAAAAATAATACGGATAACACTGATGAATATTCTTCGGTTTAGTATATGATGTTTCTTATCATCTAATAGTTTTATTTTCTATCAGTACCCAAATAGTACCCAATTCAACAAAAACAACATAAAAGGTAAAAGCCTCATCTACGGGAAACCCTGTAGATGAGGCTTTTTACTGGAGGCGCCACCCAGATTTGAACTGGGGATAAAGGTTTTGCAGACCTCTGCCTTACCACTTGG
>CAYXPB010000123.1:0-14991 GCA_964466645.1 uncultured Acetivibrio sp.
ACACCTCAAAGAGCCATTACAAGAGGACAGTCGGTAGTGTTTTATGACGATGACCTAGTTGTGGGCGGCGGTGTTATACAGAGTTCACTGTAGTAAAAAAACTTGTAAACTGTATACTGTTGTGCTAGAATATTATAAAGACTATGAAAGAGTGAAAGTAGTTGTCTATGGTTACATTAAGAGAGTGGTCCGGATGGTGAGAGGACTTCAGCACATGGATTAATGAAATACCCTCTGGAGTTGCATGCTGAAAGTGTATTTATTACTGCACCATTAAGCAGAGCCGGAAGCCTACCGTTATATTGGCGGTGTATATAATTTGAGGTACACTGTTGTTATGTGTACGAATTAAGGTGGTACCACGGGAGCTTTCTCGTCCTTAAAAAAGGATGTGAGGGCTTTTTTTAGTTGGTAAATTAATTATAAGTTACAGTAAGGAATATGTGAATTTATAAGTAGCAAAGGCATTATTTATCTTTAATGAAAACTTTAGCCCATTTCAAAATTATTTTTTGAAAGTATCTTAACAAGATTATTTAGGAGGAAATTTTATGTCAAGTGTGTTTGAAATTTTAAAAGAAAGAGGCTTTATAGCACAGATTACTCATGAGGAGCAAGTAAAGGAGCTTCTGGAAAAGGAAAAAGTGACTTTTTATATCGGTTTTGATCCGACTGCTGATAGTTTGCATGTAGGGCATTTTTTGCAGATGGTTGTTATGGCACATATGCAAAGGGCAGGTCATAGACCAATAGCCATCATTGGTGCTGGTACTACAATGGTTGGCGACCCTACAGGTAAGACCGATATGAGGAAAATGATGACTAGGGAAGAAATACAAAATAACGCCAATAAGTTCAAAAAACAATTATCTAACTTTATAGATTTCAGTGAAGGTAAGGCGCTAATGCTTGATAATGCAGATTGGTTACTCGAATTAAATTATGTACAATTCTTAAGAGAAATAGGAGTACATTTTTCGGTAAACAGGATGCTTACGGCAGAATGTTTCAAATCAAGATTGGAAAAGGGATTGTCCTTCATTGAATTTAATTACATGCTTATGCAAAGTTATGATTTCTTGAAGCTCTATCAAGAACAAGGATGTTTGCTCGAACTTGGAGGAGATGATCAGTGGTCAAATATTTTAGGTGGTATTGAGCTTATTAGAAGGGTAGAAGGAAAGGAAGCCTATGGAATGACTTTTACCCTTCTTACCAACAGTGAAGGCAAAAAAATGGGCAAAACTGAAAAAGGTGCGCTTTGGCTTGATTCAAACAAGACAACTCCTTACGAGTTTTACCAATACTGGAGAAACATTAATGACAGTGATGTTATAAAATGCTTAAAGCTACTTACTTTCCTTCCGATGAGTGAAATTGAGGAATTGGCAAAGCTCAAGTATCAGCAGATAAATGAAGCAAAGAAGGTTCTTGCCTTTGAGGTAACTAAGCTTATTCATGGTGAGGAAGAGGCACTAAAAGCTCAGGGTGCGGCCGAGGCTATTTTTGGAAAAGGTGCAAGTTCTGAGGATATGCCTACGACAGAAATAACAATTGCAGAAATAGGTAGCGGAATCAATATTTTGGATCTTTTATTAAAAACCAAACTCATTCCATCAAAAGGTGAGGGCAGACGGCTTGTTGAGCAAGGTGGATTAAGTGTAAGTGAAGTTAAAGTAGCAAAAATTGACCTTTTAGTAAAGGAAGAGGATTTTTCAGATGATGAAATCATAATCAAAAAAGGTAAAAAGGTTTATCACAAGGTTAAAATAGCGAGGTAAATATAGAATATCTAGAAGATAAATATTAGGTTATAAGAAAGCTTTAAGATTTTTGTAGCGGTAAATGTAGTATAGGGTTATTTTGTTGAAATGGCCTTAAATGTATAAATGTTCAACCTTATATATAGGCAGTTGATAAACAAACTGCCTATATTAGGTTGAAATCAATCAAACCAATTTTGAGAAAATTGGTTTTCTTTGATTAAAGTGTGCAGTATAAGCAAAACCTGCGCTACTTATCATTTCTTTAAGATAGTCGAACTTAAAACCGATATGTTCTAATCTATGTGCATCCGAACTTGTACATATTATTTCACCGCCAAGTTCCTTATAGCGTTTGATTATGCTAAAATCTGGCAAAGGTGAAGATAAATCATATCTAAATCCTGAAGAATTAACTTCAATACCTTTGTCCATTTTAATTATTTGCTTTAGAATAGAATCTATTAGATCTGCATAATCGCTATATTCTAATGACTTGTTGTCATAACAACCGTACCTCCTTATGAGATCAATATGTCCTATAATATCGAAGTTGTCATAGGATTTCACTGTTTGAAGCACTTCTTCCAAATACCTTGTATAAGCTTCTCTTTGGGTCTTTGGTTTACAGAAGTCTCCATTATGCAAATCTAATTTATCAACAATATGGACAGATGCAATTACTATATCAAAATCATAACTATTAATTACCTCTATAGTACTGTCTATAACATGAGGTTGTATTCCAACCTCTATACCTTTAAAAACATTTATACGATTGCTATATTGCTTTTTCATACTATCCATAAAAGCTGAGTATTTGTCAAAATCAATTAAAAACAAATCATCATAATTAGGATAGTCAAAATCAAGGTGATCAGTAAAAGAAATACCTTGTAAGCCCATATCAATCGCAGCATTTATGGCGTCTTCACATTTCATATCACTGTCGCCGGAAAAATTGCTGTGTACATGACAATCAAACATAAAAAATTCCTCCAAAGTAAAAGTTAAATCTTTTCTATATAATTATTTATAAAACAACTAAACAGATAAGTCAAGAAACAAAACAATTTGCATATAAGGTGTTTCAAAGAAATTCATTAGTCAGTATATAGTTCCAACCTAATCATGAAAGCTTAAAAGCTTTCAAACAGAGGAACATTATTTTGCAGTACAAAGAATGTAAATCAACTTTTTTGAAACACCCATTGACGTTATTTTTTTGTAATCACCTAAATGTAAAAATAAAAAAATAGATATCACATTCCATATTCTTGTATGATTTTTTGCAAAAAGTTATATATTGTGTATTTATTATGTCGGATGGTCCTATATAAATCCTACTAAATGCCTATATAAAAATACTTGCATATAGAACAAATATTATATAAAATATAAGTAGACACAAAAAATACCTATACTTCGGAAATAATAGACTAAGATCCTAATCACAAAGGATAATTAAAAATAGTGCTTTTAACAATAATCAATTTACAAAATGTTAAAATGCACTTATCTGGTTGTTTCCAATATAAGGTAATTCCTAAAGTTTTCTTTTTGCTTTTCTTATAATGAACAATTTTAATAAAGTTTACATAAATAACATTATGCTCAGGATGTCCATTTTAAATTTAAAGCATTAGCAATTATTATCTCCGTCAGAGATGGGAACTGTAAAGACAAATGGATGTGTTATCTGAAAAATTGAAATACAGATAATATTATAGGATTATTTTTACAGCTCAGTCTCTTTAGCTCCAAACATGAATATATTCTATGCACTTAGGTATAGGAGGAGTTATAATGAGAAAGAATATGGCTGAAGTATCAACTGAATATAAAATTCTTATTGTAGACGATGAAGAAGGAATAATTAATTCGATGAAAGTAATGCTCACTAAGAGCGGGTATTTCAATATAGGTATCTCAGATCCCATCGAGGCAATAAAACGTTTACAGACTGAGCATTTCGATATGCTTATATTAGACTACATTATGTCACCAATACATGGCGATGAGGTCGTAGCTATAATAAGAGAGTTCAATAAGGAAATTTATATACTCTTGTTGACAGGTCATAAAGATCTTGCGCCCCCTCTTGAGACAATTAAAGCTCTTGATATTCAAGGTTATTGCGAAAAAGGTGATCGCTTTGACCAGCTTTTGCTGTTAATAGAATCGGGAATAAAGTCCATATCTCAAATACGTACTATCAGACAATTTAAGGATGGACTCAACAGAATTCTATACGCAGTGCCTAAAATATATCAATTGCAACCAATTGACGCAATTCTAGAAGAAATTTTAAAGGGGCTTATGCCTCTTGTAAACAGCAAGGATGCCTTTATACTTGTTGATGATTGTAACAGCAGCCAGGGAGAAATTATTTATAAGGGTGTGGGAGAGTACAAAATTCCCGTGAATTCATTAGTAAATATGCTTAGCCCTGATTTGATGGAAAAGATCGGTTTTTCAAGAGAGAATAAAATTAAAGTACAATTAGACCACGGAATAATTTTACCCCTTTTAGGTGAAAACAATGGTTCCATTGGCGTTATATATATTGAAAGCAATAATTTTGATGAAGGACTAAAACTCCTTGAAATTTACTCGACTCAAGCAGCAACTTCAATTATAAATGCTTTCTTACATTCCTTGATAAATATGAAAAAAGAAGAGCTTGACAGAACATATATGGAATTAAAGAAAAGGTATATTGATACTATTGAGGCTTTAAGATTAACAGTAGATGCTAAGGATTACTATACACGAGGACACTCCGACAGGGTTTCCTATTATGCTTCAAAAATAGGTGAGGCCTTTGACCTGAGTCCTGAGAATGTCGAATTATTAAAAGTCGGTGGTATATTCCATGATATCGGTAAAATTGGTACCGCTGATGACATATTGTTTAAAGTTGAGAAACTCGATTTTGATGAATATGAAGAAATTAAAAAGCATCCATTAAAAGGAGCCTATATCTTATCAGCGATTTCTATGTTTAAGGATGTTGTCCCGCTAGTTAAGTATCATCATGAGAGGTATGACGGAAGAGGATATCCTGAAGGTTTGAAAGGTGAAGGAATTCCAATACTTGCAAGAATCCTATCTGTTGCAGATGCTTTTGATGCTATGACGTCCGACAGGAAATATAGATCAAAACTTAATATTGGAGAAGCAATAAATCAGTTTAAAATGAATTCCGGTACACAATTTGACCCTTTGGTTGTAGAAAAGTTGCTATCATTGCTTGATAATTATGAATTGATGCAAAAGGATATAGCAGCAACTTTTTCCGAATAAACGTCCATACTGGGTTTTATGTCTTAAATATTGTATAAGTTATTTTCTAAAATGGCCTAATAAAAAACGAAAAAGAAGAGAGCACGTTCTTCTTTTTTTTTATGTGAATCCTAAAAAATAACTGGTCAATGGTTGTTTCAAAAAAGCTGATTTGCATTTTTTGTACTGCAAAATAATGTTCCTCTGTTTGAAAGCTTTTAAGCTTTCATGATTAGGTTTGAACTCTATATATTGACTAATGATTTTTTTGAAACATCTTATAGTTTCTAAAAAAAGTTAAATTTTTAAAGAATAGTGCTATAATATTATCTTGTAACAATAAATAATTGGAGGAGGTAAATTATGTCTGAAAACAAAACCCAAGGACAAATCTTATCTGAAAAGTTGCTTATTGCTCCAAAAAGCGCTTGGGAAAAGATAAGTGATGAAGAATTTAAAGTAACATTTGATTTGTGTGAAAGATATAAAAGCTTTTTAAATAAAGCCAAAACTGAGAGAGAATTTGCCGAAGAAACTGAAAAACTTGCTAAGAAAAAGGGCTACATATCAATAAAGGAGCTGATAAACTCTAACACAAGATTACAACCTGGCATGAAAGTATACTGTGTTGGAAGAAATAAAACCGTTGTGCTGGCAATAATCGGTGAAGAAACTTTTGAAAGCGGTGTAAATATAATAGGAGCTCATATTGATTCGCCAAGGATTGATTTGAAGCCAAATCCAATGTATGAAGCAAATGATATGGTCTTTCTAAAGACACATTATTATGGGGGAATAAAAAAGTATCAGTGGGTTACCATTCCTCTGGCTATGCATGGCGTTATAGTAAAAAGAGATGGAAGTATGGTAAATGTTACAATAGGTGAGGACGAAAACGATCCTGTATTTACTATTACAGACATCCTACCGCATCTTGCAGCAGAACAGATGCAAAAGAAAATGAGCGAGGGAATAACAGGTGAAGGTCTAAATATTTTATCCGGTTCAATACCCTATAAAGATAATAAAGTTAAAGATAAGGTCAAACTGAATATACTAAATATGTTGAACGAAAAATATGGTATCGTGGAAGAGGACTTTTTATCGGCTGAATTGGAATTGGTTCCTAAATTTAATGCTGTCGACGTAGGTTTTGATAAAAGTATGATAGGGTCATACGGACAGGATGACAGAGTATGTGCATATGCCGCTCTAGAGGCGATTTTTGATACTGACAAGGTCAAAAGGACAGCGGTTTGTATTTTATCCGATAAAGAAGAAATTGGTAGCATGGGCAATACCGGAGCGCAATCTAGCTTTTTTGTTAATTTTCTTGCGGATTTATGCAGTTTGAGTGTAGAGAATTACAATGACCTAATGCTTAGAAGATGTCTTTCTAATTCAAAAATGCTTTCAGCAGATGTTAATGCGGCAATCGATCCCACCTTTGAAAATGTATTCGATAAAAAGAATTCATCATTTTTAGGCAGGGGAATTGTTCTTCAAAAGTATACAGGTGCAAGGGGAAAGTCCGGAGCTAGTGATGCAAACGCAGAGTTTGTAGGTGAAATAAGAAAACTATTCAATGACAACAATATTGTTTGGCAAACCGCTGAGCTAGGCAAAGTAGACCAAGGCGGAGGGGGTACAATAGCACAGTTTATTGCAAATTTAAATGTCGATGTTATAGATTGTGGAGTAGCTGTACTGTCTATGCATTCACCCTTTGAGATTACTAGTAAAGTGGATGTCTATATGTCTTATAAGGCTTATAAGGCTTTTTATAATGTATAGCAAAAAAAGGCAAAAACAAAGGGGCTTGATGCCCCGAAGTTTTTGATAGTTTTATTAGTGGAGCAAATTACTCCATATAGTTTATTTGGAATTATTCCGAAAATATTGATCTACAATTTCTTTTGCTTGAGTTTTATCCATTTCGTAGTACCATGCACCACCATCAATAGATTTGCCAGGTAACTTAAACATGTTGATTTCATTAGCATTAACCTTATTTATATTTTTTGATAATTTTAAAACCTCATCCATCTTGATATTTGTATCAATATTGCTGAAAATAACATTGAGGATGTCATTCATTTTTGTTATATATATTATGTTGACTTTTTGCCTTATCAACTCTTTTATAAAGTTTTGCTGTGCATCTATTCTTTTTAAATCGCTGCCGTCATAATTCGCTGAAGTCTTGTGACTGTTACCTTGCCTGTACCTCATATACTGTTCGGCTTTTTTGCCATCTAAGATCTGCTGACCTTTCTTTAAATGGATATGAAGGTTTTGTATAGGGTCATCATAGTTCATGTCTTCCGGGACATAATAATCAACTCCGTCAAGTTTGTCTATTACTTTTCTGAAAGTTGATGTGTCGACATATACATAATATTTAATATCTACACCAAGAAGATCACTCACACTTTCAATTGCCTGTTCACCGCCTCCAACGGGATAGGCAGCATTTATTTTGGCACTCTTTCTATTTATAAGTACCTTCGTATCCCTAGGTATTGAAAGAATACTAATTTTAGCTGTTGTTGGATTAAAGTTAACAACCATCATGGTATCTGTATTTTTATTAACTTTATCTCCACCTAAAACCAGCACGTTTACATTCTCTGTAGCAGTCTTATAAGGATCTAAAATCTCACCTAAAAGATTAGTATTATTTGAGTTATATACATCGGCATTAACCGGTGTAGTCAAATTTATATACCCAAGTGATGCAACTCCTAAAAGGAACATAAAAGCCGATATGGTCGAACATATAATCAGAAAAAATTTTCTTACATTCATAACAATCTCTCCATCTAACAAATATTTTGTATATTTTTGTTGTCAATTTATCATGACATCAATAAAGTATAAACTAATCGGAAAAATATTTCAATCACCTAACAAGCCCTTAAGGAAGTTTTTTTAAAATTATTGTTGGTGGATTTCCCATTTATGTGTATAATACTGTTATATAATAATGAGTATGTTATTTTGCCATTATATATTACTAATGCGGGGGATCTAAATGAATTTTCAAAACATTGTATTAATTGGTATGCCGAGTTCGGGGAAGAGCACTATTGGCAAACCCCTATCGAAAGAGTTGAATATGCAGTTCATTGATACTGATGCGCTTATTTTTGAAAGGGAAAATAGGGCCTTGAAGGATATAGTAAATGAAGACGGCCTTGAACGATTTCTCCAAATTCAGGAAGAAACGATTCTTAAGATTGAGGCGCAAAACCATGTGATATCTACAGGAGGCAGCACAATATACAATACCTGTGCAATGGAGCATCTGAAAAAAAACAGTTTTATAGTATTTCTAAATGTAAAACTTAATGAGATTAATAATAGGTTGGAAGGTGGAAGAAGATTTGCGAGGAATTCCAATCAGACCTTTGAGGACTTATATAAAGAAAGGTTGCCACTTTACCAAAAGTATGCAAATATTGCAATAGATTGTTCAAATAAAGGTGTAAACCTCATAATAAAGGAAATCATAGAACAATATAAAAAAGCTAATATATAAATATTATAAAGAACTGGAGTTGGTGTAGAATGGTAGGGAACACATTTGGTAGAATATTTCGGGTAACCACATGTGGAGAGTCTTATGCTGGAGGGTTTAGAAAGAATCTTGACATACCTAAGGAACTCTATGGAGGACTTATGGCCATTGTTGACGGTGTACCACCAGGAATAAAGCTTACAGCTGAGTTTATTCAAGGGGAAATGGACAAGAGAAGACCGGGACAATCCGATATAGATACTCCTAGACAGGAAAGAGATAAAGTATATATTTTTTCAGGAGTTATGGAAGATGATATAACTACAGGTGCTCCTGTGGGCTTGATAATATCTAATGCTGTTGTGGAAGATCAGCATCTTGAGAAGCATAAAAGCTATAAGGAAGTAGTTCGGCCTGGACAGGCAGGGTATACCTTTTTTAAGAAATATGGTCAGTTTGCAGATAATATAGGTGCAGGCAGGGCATCCGGCAGAGAAACTGCCTCTCGTGTTGCCGGAGGTGCAGTCGCAAAAGCTGTTCTTGATAGTATGGGTATTGATGTTATTGCATTTATATCAGAAATTTATGGAATAAAGGCTGGCGAAATCACTTATGAATCGGCAAAGGCAAACTACCGTAAAAACGAATTAAACTGCCCCGATCTTGATAAGGCAAAAGAAATGATGGATGAATTAAGGAGAATAAAGGACGAAGGCGATTCGTGCGGAGGAGTTGTTGAAATAATTGCAAGAGGAGTTCCTGCGGGATTGGGTGAACCGGTATTTGACAAGCTGCAAGCCACTTTAGCTCATGCAATAATGTCTATTGGCGCAATAAAGGGGATAGAATTCGGAGACGGTTTTGAGCATACCAAAATGAAAGGATCGGAATCAAACGATACTCCTTATTTTGACGAATCGGGAAGAGTAAGATTTAGGACAAATCATGCAGGAGGTATATTAGGCGGGATTTCCAACGGCGAAGATTTAAGAATAAGGGTTGCCGTTAAAGCTACTCCTACGATTTCAATTAAACAAGACACAGTAAATATGTACAAGAGAGAAAATGTTGAAGTTGAATTTAATACCAGAAATGATCCTTCGGTGTGTCCAAGAATATATCCTGTATGTGAAGCGATGGTTAGAATTGCTATCTTAGATGCCATTTACATTGCTAAAGGATACAGAGCTGTTTCGCAAAACATTGATCCCACTTGGGATAATGTATAACATTTAATTGTAAAAATTAGGTGATTGCAAAAACTAACTGGACAATTACCAGTTCAAAAGTTTTTTGTATAGCAAAATTATGTTCATATGTTTGGAAGCATACAAGCTTCCATGATGGGTCTTATGACCCTAAAAGATGTATAGGTTAGTTTTTGAAACGGAATTAAAAAGGACTTGGATTATTTTACAGTTTAAAAACTGTATTTAATACCAAGTCCTTTTCTGCTTTTATAGAAAGCTTTGATCTCTAATTTTTTGAGAGTTTGTTTGAGATTATTTTACGATATGAATCATATTGAGTCTTAAGCATAACAACTGCAAATTCTTGTGTGAGTCTAAGTATTTCAATACAATGCTCTATGTTTTTCATAATGTTTTTGTCCGAATGGTTATATTCTAAACCATACTCAAATCCGTACTTGCTTTCATTTTTCCAGACCAAGTTTGCTTCAAATTCAAGATTTCTGTCTTCAATAGTTGTATTAACTCTTAGGCTTTGACCAATCTCATATTCAACTTTTGAACAAAGTGACAAGCCGTCAAGACTCATATTACGTATATAGGCAAAGTTTTTCTCTTCTTTGTCTAATATGTAAGCACATAAGGATACGGGAAACCTTTGGGTGATTCTTCTGTCTGTTATGGTCATAACATTATTAACAGTTAAGCTAAAGGTATTTTGTTGATAGTCTATGTTGGAAATAGTGCTCTCGCAGATATTAACAATATTTTCATCTTCAAACCCCATAACTATAGGGTCATTATCAAAAAAATTAAATATGAGAAAATCTTTGTCCGGTTTTATAATCAAGTAATTGTCGTCGACGTTACTTACAACTCCTTTATTTATTCTTTTACCGGAATAGTGCTTTAAAGTGACAACTTCTCCTACTTTTAAATTCATAAAATCATCTCCACCAACAAAATTAAATTTTTTAATTGCTAAAAATATGATAAAACTAATGAAGCAGAAGAAAGTGATTGAAAAGACAAGTAAGTCAAGAGAAAATAAAAAGATAACTATAATAGAAAACTCGTTAATAAAATGTTATATTTATATTATAGCATATTGTAGCAGAATTAAATAGTGTATTTCATAAATTATTTCAATATAAATTATTTCAATGATTATCCGTGAAGTTTCAGTGTTTGAAATTTTTTTGAAGCACTTTATCGGGAAAAAATTCATTCGTTTGTAAAATTCGATAATTTCCTATATGTTTTTAATGAAAATGATGGAGATTTATCGGATTTTATATAGAATAAGAACTTGAATTTATTACAGGAATAGACGATAATTAAATGGAAATCATTTTATTGATTGAAAATATTTCTTGCATCGAGAGATGACAAAGGATGTTTCAACAGTTTGAAGGATGTGATGGAGTCAAAGCATGCATTTTTGCGATTCCTAAAAATAACTGGTCAAGGGGTATTTCAAAAAAGTTTACAAATTGGACACAAATCTATAATATAGCGGTTGTATAAATATTATATATTTAAAAGTTTTATTATTTTTTATTTAACAATATTTCGAGGGTGGGGTTTTTAATGAAGAAAAAGATTCTATTGGCAGTAACACTTGTTTTAGCAGTTGCAGCTGTGGTTACTGCTGTAGTATTAGGACCAAAGTTTTTTAAAGGTGGTCAGAATACCGGTGAGAGCGGAAATGTTAGTGAATCGACAAAGTTTGGTTTTGAAGCTTTGAAAATCAATGGTGAATATATAAGTGCTGATGTATTTAATGAAGAGTATCGTTTGTTCTATGAAAAGTATAAAACTAACGGCGAAATGACCAAAAAAACTGACGAAGAAAGATATGACATATTAATAGATGAAATAACAAACAAATTCATATTAGAAGATTATTTTGCAAATAAAGCTAATGTAGAAGTGAGCTATGAGGAAGTTGAAACCTATGTTGCCAAATATGTAAAACCGAGATATTCAAGTACTGAAGAACAGTCTGCATACTTCCAAAGTATGGGGTTTGCTGACGAAGAGGCTATGAAAAAAAGCATCGAAGATTATTTGATTAAACAGCAAACCTATTTTAGTGCTGCAACAAAATATGGGATTACATTAACCGATGAGGAAAGCAATGAAGCCTATCAAATTCATAAGCAACATAATATAAAAGTAGATATAAAAAATATCCTTATAGCAATTAACGATAGCCGAACAAAGGAACAAGCTGAAGAAATTGCAAAAAACGTATATTCAAAACTTAAAGAGGGGGAGAGTTTTGAAGAACTCGTTATGCAGTATTCTGAGGATAGTCAAAGCAAAGATAATGGTGGAAAAAAGGGAAATGTTACACGGGGTTACAATGGTGCGGACTTTGATAAGGTTGTTTTTAGTGCAAAGGAAGGTCAGCTATTAGAGCCAATTTATTTGACAAAAGGCTATGAAATTGTTTATATTCAAAAAGTAAAGGATTTTACTCATCCTCAAGAAGAGTATTCCGAAACTGTTTTGGTCGAAAAATTCTTAAATTCCGAAAAATATGCTGAATGGTTAGAGAGCATAAAAAAGGACTACCAAATTGAAATAACAGCTCCTCAGTATAAAGCATTCAGAGCTTATAAAAATGAAAACTATGAGGAAGCAGGATTACTATATCAGCAAGCCTATGAAAAGACAAAAGACCCGACTTATATTGAAAGAGCTTGTGAAACATATTCACTTGCCGAGAATTGGGCTGAATTGGTAAAAGTAAGTCAGATTGGTTATAAGGCTAGACCGGAAAATGTCTTGTATTATATACATGAAGCAAAGGGCCTTTATAAGAGCGGAAATCAGGAAGAAGGTCTGAAGAAAATGAAGGATGCAATATCTAAGGCTAAAGACAGTGTTTATTATCTCGGAGTAATACGTAATACTTATGAAGAGCTTGGATTAAGTGAAGAAGCAGAAAAAATAAACTTACAATAGTAATAAAGGGAGAAAAAAGTTGGATTCAAATAATGATACAGAAATTATAGATCGTCAAAATATTAGACCATGGGCTAGGTATTGGGCAAGATATATTGATGTGTATTTATTTACAATATTTATTATAATGCTTCAGCAATTATTGTTTCCAACAAAGCAGTTGGACTTAAGTATTGCTGTATTTGGATTACACTTTATTTGGGTGTTGCTTGAATCACAGCTTATGTCCACATGGGGAACAACTCCTGGCAAATGGCTACTAAAAATAAAAGTCCGTGATGCTGACAATAACAAACTTACATTGAAAACTGCGCTAATTAGGGGATTTCTTGTTTGGTCAGTTGGAATGGCTATGTATACTATATTTTCAACCATTACAGAGGCTGTTTCCTATATGAATCTCCAAAAGAAAGGCACAACTGTTTGGGACAAGTATTGTAAAAGTAATGTTACACATGAAAATTTCGGAGCTGAAAGGATTCCATTAATTGTAGGAGTTCTTGTATTACCCTTATTTGTTTTAGTTGCCTTCTACAATGCTGTGTAGAAGCATTGCTGTAAGAATTAAGCTTTTGCCAAATAAACATAATTTATTGTTAGTCTCATAAGGGGCGCTGAAAATTTTTCTAGCGTCTCTTTTTATATTGAAATGCTTTAGTTATTGTAAGAGGATAAAAAATGTAGTAATATTATTTTATAAGACAAATAATTATGAAAGAATATTTTGTGAAGTATTACAATAATTCAAAGTCTTATATTTATTTAATAAAAAGTGCAATTTGAGAAGTATAGAGAAGAAATAATAATTTTATAATATTACTTTTTTTTAAGGAGGAGTTATTTTATGTTCAGGAAAACTAAAACAAAGGTTTTCTTAGCATGGACTTTAACTGTGCTTTTGTCAGTAATGACATTTGCCACAAGTTCAAGTGCTTTACCGCAAGAGGGTGCTAAGTATGAATTTGAGGAAGGAACGCTAAAGGGTGCCAAAATTCTTACCGATTTTCAAGGAGAAACTGAGGATGGCACAAAATTTGAACTTAGTGGTGCCACAGGTGTATTTTTAGAGCAAAGTGGGACAAGTGCTTCGGTTGAGGTTGAGATTGATAAAGCGGGACTTTACGACTTGATTGTTTGCTATGCAGAGCCCTACGACCCCAATAAAAAGGTACAGTACCTCAATATTAACGGGGTTAATCAAGGAGAAGTGAGTTTTACTTACACTCTGAAATGGAAAGAGTTATCAGCAGGTATTGTAAAGCTTAATGCTGGGAAAAACACCATTGAATTTGAAAGTTATTGGGGCTACACTTACCTAGATTATTTGATAGTAAAGCCAGCTGACGAGAGCATTACAAATCTTGAGGTTGACAAAACATTAGTAAACCCTAACGCTTCAGATGAAACAAAGTCGCTTATGAGTTATCTGTGTGATATTTACGGCAAAAATATACTATCAGGTCAGCAAGAAATCTGTGGATCTCATAACTACAGTGCGTCGGAAGCAGAATTTACATACATAGAGGAAAACACAGGAAAGATGCCCGCGGTAAGAGGTTTCGACTTTATGAATTATAGAGGTGAAGGCTTTATGTGGGACGATGAATGTGCAGAGCGTGTTATTGAGTGGTATAAAGAAAAGAATGGTATACCGACAGTTTGCTGGCATTGGTTTTCACCAGCAGATATAGGCAAGCAGGCAGAAGATAGTTTTTACACCAAAAGCACAACTTTCAGTATTTCAAAAGCTTTAACTTCTGGAACTGATGAAAATAAGGCTTTATTAAGTGATATAGAGTTTATGGCAGGTAAGTTTCAACAGCTTGAAGACGCTAAGGTTCCAGTATTGTTCAGACCTCTTCATGAAGCTGAAGGAGGATGGTTCTGGTGGGGTGCAGAAGGAGCTGAACCTTGTGTTGAACTATATAGACTTCTATATGATAAGTTTACAAATGAATACGGTCTTGACAATATTATATGGGTTTGGACTTCCTCAACTTTTGAAACTTCAGCAAAATGGTATCCTGGAGATGATGTAGTGGATATCTTAGGTTATGATAAGTACAATGCTAAGGACGGTTTACCTAACGGAAGTGCAATTGCATCCATGTTTTATGGCTTGGTAAAACTTACAGACGGTAATAAGCTTGTAACAATGAGTGAAAATGATACAATACCTAGAGTTTCAAATCTTATAGATGAGAGGGCAGGCTGGCTCTATTTCTGTCCATGGTATGGTTGGTGGCTTACAGGAGAACAG
>CAYXPB010000124.1:0-8678 GCA_964466645.1 uncultured Acetivibrio sp.
CCAATATAGGAACACATATATCCTCGGTTACCCCAGGATATACCGTAGATTCGTAAACCACAATGGAGCCCTTGGTGAGATTACGACCCAAGGTGATACTGGCCTCAATAACCGGTGATAAATCAGGAGTATGGTCTATATTTATTGGCGTGGGAACGGCTACAATATGAAATTTAGCTTCTCTCAACATCGTTTCATCGGAAGTAAAATCCACGGTGCAGGCGGCAATCTCCGTATCCCCTACCTCTTTGGTTGGATCAACACCATTCTTATATAAATCAATCTTGGCTTGATTAACATCAAAACCGATAACATCTGCTTTCCTTGAAAAGGATACTGCGATTGGCATACCCACATAGCCCAAGCCTATTAGACTAATTTTTTCTTTTTTATTAATAATATTATTGTAAAGATTGCTAAAACTCAATTAGATTCTTCCCTCTCTTCCCTTTGGTTTCTAAATATCATCTTATTTTATTTGTTCCATAACTTATGGATTGCAACCCATAAACCTTGTGCCTAATAATATTTTTAGCAGCCTTCTCCGAGCAACCCAGCAGCAGTGCTACTTAAGAAAGCTGTGTAAAAGTCCAACATTATCGTTAAAATCGTCTTTATAAGGTAAGACTGCAAGACATATATCATCAAAAATAGCCTTAATACTTTTCAAATCATTTTCCATTCTTGTATAACAATTTGCGATTATAACACCACACCAGCATAGTGTTTCAATTGAATTGCTCCATTTAGTATAGGACCGGGAACGAGAAAAAGGTTTTAGTACCTGCCTTTCGGCCTTATTGATTATTTTTTTAATTTCATCTATAAGAAAACTACAATTTTCGGATTCAATCTTAGTAACAAACGATACCATATCGAGTATAAATTGATAATCTACATCCTGACAATATTTTTCTTTGCCTTTTAGATGGTTATAGATTTTTTCACATAGCACAACCTGTATGTATTCAATAACGATTTGCTTTTTAATAATATTTTTCTTAACCAATTGCCCCAAAATATCACATATATCTCCCGAATGGTCTCCTTCTAGCGGGCCTGAGAAGTTTTTAAGAATTGAACGCAAATGTTGATCAGAACCTTCCTTTAAAACCTTCCAATTTTCTACAACCTTTTTCTTAATGTATTCCATAATATCTACAACTAGGCTATTATCTTTCTTTTGATTTCTTAAAACTTGACAATCATATGCAATCCATGATAAGGCAAGAATTTTTTCAACAGGATCCTTAAGATAATCTACTAAATCAATCATTGTATCATTGTCAATTTTTCCTTTATCCAAAAAATCACGTTTAACTAAATAACCTATTGCAGATGCACACATTGCTCTTACTATCGTTACATTACATCCAAGCCCCGAATTAATTAGTGCTCTAACATCATTTTCTGAACACCGAACCAATTCAAGTGCCAGTACTCTTAAACAAATTGAAACAACTTTATAGTATGGTAAAATAATTTTTGTTGGCTGCAAATCATTTATATCTTTCATTTTTTTTACTACATAATTCAGTATTTCAAATGCATCGTCGGGATTATTCATCAGCAAAAATTTAAATGCAATGCTTAAAGAATAAACAGAAGGGTAATCACTTTCAAAGTGAAATTCAATTAACCAGTCAGACAGGTGGCGTAGGTCACTAAAGGGTGCTAAAGAATTTGCGGCTACACTAATACTTTCTGTTCTATATTCCATGTCCAATACACCAACGGGATAAGGTTTATTTACCGCCCCTTTTATGCATAGTCCTGCGATGTTAATTAGTACTTCTTTATAGGCTGACCCTCTAAACCATTCGAAAAATTCTAACCGTTCTCCGTCCGGAACACATATAGACCAGTTGGCAATACTGGTCCACAACTTAAGGGCTTTATCTTCATCCTCAGATAAAAGGCAACTTAATCCGGCCCCTATACAATCAAATTGCTTGTTCCTCTCGTCTTCATCCTAACTAATTTGAGGTATACCTTCTTCATTCTTTTGATTTAAAAATGCTGATCCCGATTCCAAAAAGACCTCTATTAAATCTTCAAAACCGGAAAAACACTCTTCTTTACAAGCACAATCCGTTTTTTCTGCCTCTAAAGGCCATAATAGTTCAACAACCACTTCCGGCATTTCGCACCCCAACTTACCATTTACAAGCTTCAGATAATACTCCTCTATTTCAATAGCTACATCAGGAGGAACAGGAACAACAACAGAAGGAAATTTTTTAGAAACTCCGCTTATCGAATTTGAAATCATATATATAACAGGTAATTGACTCTCTCCAAACAATATTAAAAATCGATCATGAAAAATCTGTGCTGTACCACTGCCGAACCTCCTTAATCCGTATATTTTAACATCATGTGGCATTATCAACTTGCATTCTTTACATGTCTCGACTATCTGCCCAACTATCCCATCCCTAAAACCTACATCAGTGACAACTTCGTAAGCCACATCATTATAATTTGCTATTGCTATAAATTTTGTAACTGCTTCATCATCAAAATAAGGATCTATAAGAACAACCCTATAAGTACTATTTTTACCTACAATCCCCTGAAGCCACTTTACAAATCTATCTTCATCCTGCCAGCCCTTCGAAAAAAAATGGGCATCGGATTTACCAGGAAAATTTTCATTAAACAATGTTGTAATTGTCCGCGCGGCAGATACCCAAGGATCGTCCTCATGACCGCCTACTTCAGAAAAAGATCTGGAAATCCTTTCAAACTGATTATGAATGCTTCCCCCTCCACTTTTTTTAGATAATTTTTTTACCCAATGCGTTACTAATTCGCCTTGCAATCCCTTCAGTTCCATGGTTAAATGCGTGGTGCGTATAAGAGGAACCCGATGTTCGTATAAAAGGGTTATGGGTTTTGGAGAATCGGTGTCCGCATCCCACACTGAAACCTCTATATCGCTGTAGTTTTCTTGGGCATGAAATAAAATGTCCTGCATAGCATTAGCATTATGAATTAACTTAAGATGATCACCAACAATGACATTACCATTCCGAAGCCTGCATCGTAAATAAATGCTACCTTTGAATTTATTAGATTTAATAGTAACTTTTACAGTACGAATCTTTAAGTGTTCTGTGCCTTCCTTAATAGTTTCAATTTTTATGGGACTGGAATCGTCATTCCCTTCAAAGGGAAACGAAAATATTTCAAAATTACCTAACCTTTCAGCATCGGGGCCTGGAATCTTCAACGATAATTCCTTAATTAACACATTTTTTATTGTGCTCATCAATTCAAGAGATTCTACTAATCCATTTATCTGAAATAGACCTTTTTTATCAATATTATAGAGGCTTTCACATATCATAGGGTAATCTGCAAAAGATGCTATTGGTTCCAATGTCTGTCTATAGTAACTTATAGAATAACGGGTCTCAAGAAATACTGGTGGCCTTCGGCTACAATGCTCTTTAGCGAGAATCATTTCTTTATAGTTTTTCGGGATATTGTTAATGCCAAGTCCTGAGGATATATTCCCAAGACTCTCTCCCATCATGAGCATATCTACAAAAGACCTTAGCTTTTTACCTTTTATATAGCAGCTAAGACGTATTATAATAGCTTCAATTTCTTTATTCTTTTTAATCCTTGGCGAAAACCATTCGTTATTGGGCAACGCCCCCTTAATTGGGGCAGCAAAACCATATAGCATTTTTAATATATTACTGTTAGATATGTGTAATATCCATAAATAAATGGAATACTGCTCATCCTCTTTTATATACTCCCGCTTTTCCATATTCATTCCCCTTTAATTAACAATCGGTTGCCTAATAGGACCCTATTTCCCCCTGTTTCCCACCCAATAGCCTTTTTATCATCTTTTTAACTGGTTGTGGAACCAATAACTTAGCCTTAATTAATATAATCTGCAACTTGTACTTCATGTAATACCCATTGGCTACTGCCAGATATCCGCCTTCACGATAGGCTTTGAATATCGCTTCTCTTTTCTCGCTTTTCCCTACTGGCTTGTTTAATTGTCCATTTTGTTCACGAGCCTGTTCAAAAGTAGATTTTGTTAGGTTTAGATACTCCTTTAATTCAGGCAGCAGTTTCATTCCTTTTATACTATTAACTAATAAAACAGAAACTCCATTTTTTGTTTCAATCTCCGGGTGGGATTTCTCAATGCCCCAATAATCACCCATTGTGAAATCCCCTTCTCTGCTACCACAAGCGTATTTGCATTCATAACAGCTTTCTCTGCAAATATCACTTTTTAAAAAATATTTAAAATAATATGAGGCAAAGGGGATGATAAGTTTTTCCCGTACGCCCCCATTCTTTTCATAGATAGCCTTTGCCATATGACCCCAGCCCCTTGACTTATCCCTGAATTTGAAATCTATGATCCTGCCATTCAACTTATATTCTAAATACCTTATGTAATCCTTAAAGAACTTTGAGGAGGGAACACCATGACATATTAAATCTGCCGTGATGAGGTTTTCGTAACCTTTTCCAAGATAAGATTTTAGTCCCGCAATCTGGCAAGGAGTTCCCGTAAACAATACCCACCTGTTATCTTTTAAATACTTCTTTGCTGCAGTGTATGTGTCATTAATATTGCTCTGGACATACTTAGAGCCTTGGATTTTTTTTATATCTAATAAATTATCCACACATATATGTTCCGGTTCCATATCTCCATTATAAGCACATCCAAAGACAACACCATTTTTCTCTAGCATTAAGAAAGCTAATGCACCGAAGATGCCACCTGATGCACTAGAGGATAATACATCCTTATCTTTGTTTATAGCTACATATGTAGATATCGGAGTTTTTTTTGTAATAGATACATTTTGGAAAGCGCAAACCTTATTGCACAATCCACATTCAATGCATAAATCTCTATTTATCTCTGGGAAATTAAATCCGTCTTCATCCGGTTTTATCGTAATAGCTTGTTTGGGACATATATTCATACAAGCTGTACAATTACAACAATTTTTTTTCTGATTAAATAATTCTATCACATTAAATTCTTCCTTTAATTAATTGTAATCCTTTTTTTAACAACCACTTTTCCTTTGTTCTTAGCCTATTTAACCCTATTTTATATTTCGAATTAATTTATTAACAAGTTCTTTAAATAATACCTTATTTGCAAATATGAATATAAGGGCCGCAAAAATAAGTATAATTCCTTGCACATACTGACTATTGATTATATAAAACATAATAGTGTATAAAACTGCAATTAAACTATATAGTACAAACATCCTCCATTTAATTTGTAATCTGAAATAACCTTTCATCTGAAATATACGATAGCACCATTGCACAGCAAAGGCCAACAGGGTTCCAACAGCAGGCGCTAGTAGTCCGATAACAGGTATTAAAAGTATACAAAATATACTGTTTATAATGGCAGCTATAATCGTAGTTGAAAAGGCGTCTTTTGTTTTATTAAAAGCAAGATAACCGACCCCGTAAAACTGCGATAACGAAGAAAATACTACCCCTGCAAGGAGGGGTGGTATGCATACCATCCCACTTATATAACTTTTATCTACTAAATACGGCATGGCTATTTTTATTAGTGGCAAAATGATTATCATACCAGTAATTAGAAGCTTAATATATGTATTAAAAACATCTGAATAAAAACGGTTCCTACTTTTAGAATCGCTTTCCATTATTGCACTTTCTTGCCACGCCATTTGAAAAACTGATGTTATAAAGGACAATAAACCGGGAAATTTATTTGCAATAGAAAATATGCCATTGTAACCAATCCCTAAAAAATAGGTAATAAAATAACGATTAACCGAGCTTACAAACCACCAAATGACGCTATTAGGCACCAATGGTGCTGAAAATCTTAGTAATTGTTTTAGTGTATTAATTCTCACATTTCTTAGAGAAACCATATTGAGGGCATGTGTAACAAATTCTAAATAAAAAACACATGACAAATTTGCTATTACATTGGCCGCAAGAAGTCCTTCAACTCGCATATTCAAAACAAGTAAAAAAAGAAGTTGTGTGCAAATTAATACAAATGTATGCATTACACCGGAAATAGCAAATACCGTATTTTTTTGAAGACTTCGTGTTATTTTTTGATAAAATGTCATTGCAGTAAATGTTGCATAATGAAAAAATATCAAAATGGGGTATTGGATAACACCTGTAAGCCTATTTGCGGCAAATATAAATGCGGCAAATAGAGCTGTACCGAGAAGTAGAAATACTACTGCTGTAGATACTATAATGCCTTTTTCAAACTCATCAATTTTAAATAAATATTTGAATAATGCTTCCACTAATTGCAAGGTGAATAGCGGTAAAACCAAACTTATCGTTGATATAACTAAATCATAATACCCATATTCAGTGGTAAGCAGTAGCCCCGTAATAATAGGCAATAATAATAATTGTAATAATCTACTTGTCGCATTACCTACCATGTAAACAACTGTACCATTAATTAATCTATCTTTAGCGTTTTCCATTATTAAAAATCCTCAACATTGCAAACTCAATTCCCCTTGAAAGTAACTGGCTATTTTTCATCTTATTCATTATGAGAACTTAATTGACCCTTGAGATATAAAATTGAACGCGATTTTTCTTTACATATAATCTTATTAGTGTTCGAATAGTCTATCTTTTTTTTAAGCAAATTCTCTAATACATCAGGGTTTTTAAGAATACGCGTTTCCAAGGATAATCTATGAAGCATATCGTTAACTTTATTTAAGTTCGCAGCTTTTAATAATGTACAGAACTGTTTGTTCAATTGTGAAGAAAAAGCAGTGCCATGAAATGTATCAGTTATTATGTACTTTGCATTTTGAAAACATGATATTAATGTGTTCGGATGTAATAATAAGTTTTCATCTGCCCATGGCTGATAAAACGCAACAGAAACAATTTTGAGGTTACTCTTCTTTGCAAATTCCTTAATACTTGCAATAGTGCTTTTGTCATCTATTCGCTTACTATATGCGTAGATCAATAAATATTTATAAGGAAGATTAAACTCTTGGTTGTAACTGCTAAAATCCGCTATAAATGTAGGATCTAAATGTATAAAAGGTTCCTTTTTACATATCTCATGGACGATTGAATATGAGTTTTGATCCCTTACCGAAATGGCCGTCATGTTTCGCATATTATACAAAACATCATTACGTACTCCCAACCTATCAATATCACCTATGTTGGTATATCCAAACGATCCAGCATACGAAAATACATTCCTACAATCAATGTCACCAAACAGTTGAGAGCTAAAACCCCATGGTGTATCCTGAGCTAAATTAAAAACTTCATCGCTGCCAATAATAACTGCATCATAGTTTGAGGAAAAGTTTTTCTCTTCTTGAATCCCCAATTCTTTATGCCAATTACTGAAAGCATTCTTCTTTTTCTTCTGTAGCCTATAATTGGGATATTTTGTTAATGGTTGGTCAAAGCACCATCTTATACGTTCACTAATGCTCATTTTCGAGGATTCAACTATCCTTTTTCCAACTTTTATATCGATAAATTCACATTTATGCCCAAATGATTCAATAATCATTTTTAATCCTAATGCCTGAAAGAACGAACCATAATTTGCCGTTCTCTGCATTGACAGTATACCAACTCTCATTGCTTGGACCCACCTTTCACTTATTCTATATTACAAATACTCTTTTAAATGTTGTGCCGGTATCCTGCTTACCATTCCCTTCCGAATCACAATAATTAAAATAACTATAAACAAAAGTTTAATATTCAAGACAAGTGGGATAATAGCATCAGTGCTTCCCCTAGGTGCTTTCAAAAATGCTGATATGATATATAATGAAATCGCCGTTTTCCATACGTGAGATCTATCGAATGTTAACCAATTTCTCATTATGAATCCATATACAAAATTAATTAGGATGACACCAAAATATCCAAGACTATGATATGCCTCTGCAATGTAACTTGACCCAACACCCTGCCCAGCAAGATAGCGAGTTGGATAAACGATATACGATAGGGCTTGAGAAAACGAATGCCCCTCTATAGCAAATTGCACAGATTGTGTAGTTGAATATCCAAATAATTTTGCACTTAAAAAATTATATTTCAAATAATTTAATGTGCTCCCCAGTATATAGCATTTCCCTGTTGGTATCTGATCCGCATACATATATCCCCATTTGATTACTTTCGTAGAGGCACCGATGCTTTGAAAAAAGTTTAAGATAGTATTACCAATACCAATAAAGTCGAACTCTGAGATCCTCGACATTCTAACATATTCGAAAATAAACAAACCTGAAATTGCAAAAGGAAGTACCATGGCAATAAATGCCCAGTGCTTTCTCTTAAACCATACCTCCCCATTAGGCGATACCCTATTACGTACAACTAAATATATTAATACAGTCAAAAAAACAGCGACACTTATGAAACGTTTCCCAGTACCCAAAGAAATAATGCCATATAAAAAATATGAAGCTAACGGTAAACGACATTGTTTTTTTGTGGGCATTGTAGCCAAATAAACAAACAAACAAAATGGTGCCATTTCACCAATCTTTTGTAATATCACCGGAATATTTGGTGAATAAGATATATAATATTCAATGTAACTATTATTTGATACAAATAAAATTATATCAATACAGGTTGCAATTAGT
>CAYXPB010000124.1:8688-14970 GCA_964466645.1 uncultured Acetivibrio sp.
ATAAACAAAAAGTGCCACCTTTTGTGTTCTTTTGATTTTAAGTTCACTCAAGCGTGTACCATCTTCAACTAAAGCCATACTATTTTTTTTATTGCCTTTTACGTTACACAAGTAACCTATAAATAGGAAGATTACGCTTAATAACAGGCATAAGTTTGCATGCGATTCAGAGGTCTCTGAAAAAGAAATCCAATACTCATAACCAAAATACGTTTCAACAAATTGGCTTCCAAGTAAAAAAGTAAAAAAACTAATTAAAAAAGCTAGAAATACTATGTGTTCAGATAAGTTGCCAGTGGTATATGCCACCGCCACCACAAAAACAAGTATTGTTAATGCAAATATAACGCTCGTATTAGTTAAAGTCGCAATAATCAAATATACAAAAGCAACAGCTAATATCAATGCTAAATTGTTTTTTCTTATTTTATATTTCATGAATTTTTATCAGCCCTCTCAAAGTGACAGACATAATGTCTTGATAACGAGGTGCACAACGGCTAATTAACATTTTAAAATCCCTTCCCTTTTACAATGCACTACCTACAAATTTCAATCGACTTTTTTAAAAATTGCAGCCATTTCTTAATACGCAAATATTTTTAGAAATTAGTTAACCGATTACCCTGCTAAAAAACTAGCTTAATTTTCATATATTTCCTCGTATTTTTTGATAGTGTTTTTTATAGAATAATTTTTAGACCCCTTTAAAGCCTTTTTACTCATTTCTTTACGCAGGTTTGAATCTTTACATAGTCTAATTATCGCGTTTTTAAGCTCCTCCTTATTGCCAACCTCAACTAAAATGCCGCTTTCACTATCGGTAACAATATCTATAACCCCACCGGCCTTCGTGGCTATAACTGGTAACCCACATGCCATAGCCTCCAAAACAGATAAAGGTACCCCTTCTACATTAGAAGCCGATATGTAAATATCAGCACTTTTTAAATAAGTCTCAACATTTTCTTGATTTCCTACTAAATTAACTTTGCCTCTTATACCTAGATTTGCAATCAATGTTTCTATTGCTTCTCGTTCTTCCCCATCACCAACCATAGTTAGTGTCATATCGGGATATACCTTTAAAGCTTCATAAAAGCTCTCAATTAGTAATTTAGGGTTTTTTACATGGAACAATCTTCCTACATTAACCAATCTAATCTTAGTTCTAGATGTTTTTTGGGTTTTCTCATCAGGAGAAAATCGCGTAGTGTCAATACCATTTAATATAAGATATATCTTTCCTCTTTCTATGCCATATGCGTTAGATATACTATCGCTTACTGTTTCCCCAACTCCAACGGGTATAAACTTCATATATTTCATTGCAATCCACAACGCAATACCATAAAAACCTTTTAACGATCTATCTGCTATACTGTGAAAAGTATGAATACGTGTTTTAACTTTTGAGAATAATATGGCGGGTAGGACGTATATTATTGAGTTTAAATGGGTATGAACAATATCAGGCTTGTAGGTACTAAATATTTTAATTGCTTTTATAAGTACATATATCTTGTTTATTCCATTCAAATTCCTACATATAGAAATAATTTCGATACCATTTTCAGCAGCTACATTTAGAAAACCCGGCCATTTTCTATCCAGTAATGTTACAATTTTAACTTCATATTTTTCAGTATTAATGTTTATTGCTATATCAATAACTAATTTCTCTGCCCCCCCCATTTCTAGACTCGGTATAACATACATGATCCGCCTTTTTTTCATCATTTAACATCTCCATCAAAAACTGTCTCATTTTGAATTCTTTCGAGTAATTTTTATTTTCATTTTAATAATAATTATTTGTCCCGGCTAAAAGTTATAACGAAATGCCTTTAAACAACTACCGTATCAGGATGCTTACATGCACAATATTAATCTTTACCCTAGATGATACAATAGAACTTTCTAAGTTCACCTAATATCAAGAAATATTATCAATCAATATTTTTATTGCATTGTCGATATTATATTTCTGTGCTTCTTCCAAGCAGTTTTTCTTCATTTGCATAACCAAATCTTTATTTTGAACAAGTCTCTGTAACTTTTGATAAAAGTCATTTTCATTATTAAAGTCATAAGTAAATCCAGTTACTCCTTCTACAATAACATCAGACCAAGATTCCCAACGTGATGCCAATACCGGTACACCGCTTAAATATGCATCCAGTATAGTTCCTGGGAACCCCTCTGTATAATATTTTGTTGGAAAAAGTAAAAGAAAATATTCTTTTATAACATCGGTAGTAGTATTATAATCAATAATACCTTTATACTTTATAGAATCACTGTATTTTTCTAATAAGTCGTTAAATCTATCTTTATACACTTTTTCCACCGGACCATAAATATCAAGTTCTACTTTTTGATGCCTATTTTTATTAAGTTTATTAATAACATGAATAGCTGATTCAATTCCCTTTTCATAATTTATTCTTGATACAATGCATAATTTAAATGGCTTCTCATAATTTTTATTTGTATCAATTATAACAGGTTTGATTTTTTTAAAGTTTGGCATTAAGAACGTATTTGAATCAACACCAGCAATTGATAACTTATTTATTAAAGTGTTAGTTTGTGCATATATAAAGTTTATTTTTTGGGTAGGCCTAATCAGATATTGATTATCTTGCAGTAGGCTGGGTAACCATGCCCCAACAACAATGTAATGTAACTTTTTCTTGAGAATTTTTGATAAAAAAACAAATAAGGGTATTAATATTTTAGCACCATTCGAAGCTGGCAAAATGATAATATTATCTGATTGAATCGCCAGCTTAATACACTCATAAAGAAAAATCGGTGCTCTTCTCTTCCAGTTCGCAGTGTCAATATTTGTTACATTCCTTGTGCCGTAAATTTCCGTTAGACTTTCGCTTATTATACGTGTTTTAATAGTTTGACCACCTATCGCCTCAAAGCCTATATTAAAATGTCCACATATGCCGATTTTACTCATTGATATACCTTCTAACTATTATATTACTTCCGCTTGTATTCTTAGCGCTTGAAAATTCTTTCTCGGAGATATCCAAATTAATACTATGCCTAAACCCCAAGTTATTTCGGTTCAAAAAATCGCTTATTATCAGTTTCTTAGATACACAGTAAAATAGAAATAAGAAGTAAATGATCTTTTAATAAATTTGTCCCTGTTAGTACAAGATATTCACTTCATCTATAATATAAACTAAACAACAGTATTCCCTGTTATCTTATTGCTACCTAATTTGTAAGATTAATTCCGGATTTATATAATTCAATTTCTACTCGTTTATGTCAAATCCTATTGCATCTACTTTCCCCGCAAATGCTACTGTTACAGGCATACCAACATAACTAAGTCCTATGATAGAGATTTCTTCTTGTTTGTTTTTGATTTTATGATATAGCACCATTTATTTTTCCCAAAAGAAAATTACTTTTCATGTTTTAATCCCTACCATACAAATCCCTAGTATAAACTTTCCTAGCCACATCTTTAATTTCTTCAGATAATCTATTCGCAACAATAATATCGCTAATCTTCTTAAACTCGTTAAGATCTCCGATAACCCTAGAATGAAAAAACTCTTCATCCTTTAGACAAGGCTCATACACCACAACTTCAATCCCCTTACCCTTTATGCGTTTCATAACTCCCTAGATTGATGAGTGTCTGAAATTGTCTGAATTGGTTTTCATCGTTAATCTATATATGCCTACAACTTTCGGATTTCTTTTAAGTATCATATCAGCGATATGGTCTTTTCTAGTTCTATTAGCATCAACGATTGCAGACATAATATTTTGGGGGACATCCTCATAATTAGCAAGAAGCTGTTTAGTATCCTTTGGTAGGCAATATCCCCCATATCCAAATGAAGGATTATTGTAGTACATACCAATTCGTGGTTCCAAACAAACTCCCTCAACAATTTGCCGTGTATTTAGTCCCCTCACTTCAGCATACGAATCAAGCTCATTAAAATAAGCAACACGCATGGCAAGATATGTATTGGCAAATAGTTTAATAGCTTCCGCCTCAGTTGAATTTGTATACAACACAGATATGTCTTCCTTAACAGCACCTTCCATCAATAGCTTTGCGAAAACCTCAGCTCGTTCCGATTGTTCCCCAACAATAATCCTTGAGGGATATAGATTGTCGTATAGCGCCCTACCTTCCCTTAGAAATTCAGGTGAAAAGATAATATTATTCGTTTTATACTTTTCTTTTAGTTTTGCTGTATATCCAACAGGTATCGTAGATTTAATAATTATTACTGCATTCGTATTTATTGAAAAAACATTGTCAATCACTGTTTCAACAGTGCTCGTATCGAAATAATTTTTATCTGGATCATAATTTGTAGGAGTCGCAACTATAACATATTCTGCTTCCTTAAAAGCATCTCTTTTATCCGTAGTCGCTATCAAACTTAAAGTTTTGGTCTGTAGATATTCTTCTATCTCTTTATCAATAATGGGAGATTTTTTGTTGTTTAATAAATCTACTTTTTCCTGGATAATGTCTAGCACCGTAACCTTATTATGTTGTGCTAAAAGGATTGCATTGGATAAACCTACGTAACCCATTCCTACAATTGTGATTTTCATTGCCGTTAACCCCTTTATTTAATTCTTAGTGTTTTAAGAATACCCCATAGTCCTATATGAAATATTGACCTTAATACGGAAAGGTTTTCTATTTTTCTATATAAAATCCAGTGATATTTTACTAATTGCATTTTATTACTTGATATTGAGTTATTCCTAATGCGGTAACTCATCAGTACTTCGTTCAAGCCGTATATGTATTTTTCTTTTTTCAATATTTGCAACCATAAGGCATCGTCATTTCTTTTTCTTATATTAGGCACTTTAAATTTACCTAATTTTTCTACATCATACATTACTGTAGAGTTGCCAACTGGACAATCTAATAAAAGTCTGTTGTAACTTGTTTTTGGTATCGTATTAATAATTCTGTTTAAAAATCCACCTTTTTCGTCAATTTGCTTATATGCAGTACAAGTGAAAGCATAACCATTATTCTTCATAAATGATATCTGTTTCCCCAATTTGTCCGATTCCCATAAATCATCACTGTCGAGAAAAGCCATATATTTCCCTGCTGCTAGTTCCATTGCTTTTGTCCTTGCAACTGCAGCACCGGAATTTACATTAAGTAAATAATATTTAATTCGATTATCTTTTGTTGTATAAGTTTTAACAACTTCTTTTGTATTATCATCAGAACAATCATCAACAATAATCAGTTCCCAATACTTATAAGATTGACTAAGTACCGTATCTATTGTTTCACTAATAAAATCTCCACAATTATATGTAGGTGTTATTACCGATACTAGTTCTCCCATCACATATTTACCTCTTTCTTATCTGTTTGAACATGAATAGTTTTTCCCCCAGCTTTAAGAACGGCAAACACAGTCCTTACCATAATCTTTAGCTCGTTAAAAAAAGAAAAACCTTCTATACTACTCAAGTTATACCTCATTTTCCCAGGTAACACCTTATTTACATATATATCATCAACATTGTCAGCATTAGCTAATAACAAGTCCTCATCCTTATATTGAATACTAGCTTCTGAAGTAACGCCCGCTGGTAAAAGTAAAGTTGCCATCATTTCATCCGTATATTGTTCGACATATTTTACTACTTCCGGCCTTGTCCCAACAAAAGTCATATCTCCGGCAATAATATTAATTAATTGAGGAATTTCATCTAATCTAAATTTTCTTAAAATCTTGCCTATCCGTGTAATTCTATTATCATTTTTGGTGGCTATTTGCGCACCAACCTGCTCAGCATCATTAACCATTGTTCTAAACTTAAATATTTTAAATTGCTTACCATATTGAGTAACTCTAACTTGTCGAAACATTACTGGACCTTTTGAATCTATCTTAATAATAATACTAATTATTAAGAATAATGGTAATAAAATGATTAAAGTAATAATTGCAATTATTAAATCAAAAGCTCTCTTTATTATAAGACTTTTACGTTTTTCTTCCAAAATCTTATAATATTCCTCAACACTATCATTTTTCATATTCTCCGGCAAATCATCCCAATCCCCTAATAGCATGCCATCACCCTACTTAATTTCAAAAATTTTTCAGTTAGTATCTTATAACCCTTTTAAAACCCTTAGTCACATATCCTGCATCCTTTTCACTCAACAATGTATGCAACGGCAATGTAATCTCATTTTTATACATATTAAATGCATTAGGATAATCTTCTATATCAAAT
>CAYXPB010000125.1:0-1965 GCA_964466645.1 uncultured Acetivibrio sp.
CGGATGAAATGCATGCAGCTCTTGTAGGCGAAAATGGGTTGTTGGTAACTGGTGATTGTACAGAAGAAATGGCAAAAGCATTTGATGATGCAGTAAAAAATGCAAAGGCAAGAGGAATAACTGATGTTGACGAACTTATAGGGATTGGTAAGTCGGTGGCTGAGGCTGTAGAGAAAATAACTAAAGCAGGAGTGACGGCTGATGACTTAGTAAGGTGGGGTGTCCTTACGGAACCCGATATTATTAAACTTGCAGGGTTTATAGACGAAGGAATGAGTGTTTCGTCTTGTAGATTATTTCTACAAAGGTTTACCTTCGGATTTAAGGAACTTGAAAACTTTGGTATTAAAACACTCTCACAACTTGATGATTTTGCTGCAAAAACTATAGATTTTGGTGACGAGACGCTAGAACATATTTTTAAAGGGCAAATAAAGACAGATATAAACACTGGTGGTCCTAATCTTGTCGGGTATCACTATGAAGGATATCCTAACTGTATAGCGAAAGTTAAGACTATTGTGGACTCACCTAACTCTATGGGGGTTTACACAGCAAAAGTTGAGTCCTTGAATGGTGTTGCTAAACTTGGAAATGGAGGGGTTTCATCTTTCTTTCCTAATGACTGGACTCCGAAACAAGTTGTAGATGCAATTTCTGAGGCGTTTGATGTTAGAGTATTTGATCCTGTAAATGGTACGTACATAGGTGAATTATCAAATGGAATGAAAATTGAAATGGTATTACGTGCGACTAAAGGACCAAGGAGAAATTGTCCGCATTCATCTGTAAAAGTATGTGTTATAGGTTTATGGGAGGATTTTTCATGAGGGTCTATTACTTCAAACAACTTTACAATTGCATCTTTAACTATTCTGTTTTTTTGATCCTTAACAATTCCATGAATTATGCTTCTTTTTTCCTCAGGTGCTGTTATAACAGCTTCTATTTGCTCGTTTTCTCCAGGTGTTAGGCTGAAATTTACCATGCTACAATCCATACGATTCCTCCAAACAAATAAATCTTCATAGGATCATATTATTGTTCATACATTCAAAATGTTCACAGAACATACTTTGATATATAACAAATTAATAAACCTATATCGTTTTACTAAAAGTAATTAAATAATACTCATAACTTGATTTTATTTCGTCATTATAAATACTCTGCATCAAGGTCAATAAGAATTTGTGCTTCATTATTGTTTTTTTCACACTTTTCCTCTAAAAATGGCTTCATTAAAGGTGTGTTAACTTCGTTGTTTTCAAGAAATATATTACCAGTTGAAGTAGTAGGCTTAAGTTTATCAGGTTTGTTTGAGATAATATTTGATTCAATATTAGTTTGAGGCAAATTAACCATGAATACAAAATGACTGTAAATTCTTCTTTCATCGAGCAGTTTAAAATAAGCATCCAAAACATAAATGTTTATACTTTCTGGCTCAATTCGATTTGGCAATTCGATAAATGTGTTATAAGGAAGTTCCATATCTAAAAAATTGGCCTTACCGGAGTCAGTATTCTGAGTATATAGAATTTTTAGTTTTTTTGTTCCATCAATAACAATTGTATTACCGATAGGAGTATAAATACTTCTTATGGAATTTATCTCCACTTTTATCAAAACTTGAAATATACTTTTGACATCGGGTTGATTTTTAGGTATGTAAATGGTTTGGGCTTCAGAGTATTGTATTAACTGCCCCCTGGTGTTTTTAGGTAGTTCGGTTATATCCGCTAAGCCGGATACATTAATAAAGTTTCTTACCATATCCATAGGTGTTCCTCCTATATTTGTATTTATATATATATGAAAACCTGTACCAATATATTATAGTTTTGATCAAGTTATAAAGCCCCTCAAATTAGATTCTTTAAAACGGCGATTGACCAGTTAGGTGTCTGGAATCACCAAAACTTGATATTTGTAACTTTATTGTAAAATATAATCGTTAAAACA
>CAYXPB010000125.1:2065-7396 GCA_964466645.1 uncultured Acetivibrio sp.
GAATCACCAAAACTTGATATTTGTAACTTTATTGTAAAATATAATCGTTAAAACATCTGCGAAAAATAGCCGATATAGAATTGCAGACTAATTTCAATTTTTTGAGTTTAAAAAATAAATAAAACAGAGGTAATGATGTTATGAACAAAAAGAATTATCTGTTAAATAAAACTTTAGTATTATCTATAACCCTGCTTCTTTCTTTTTCAGTTTTGACCTCAACATATAAAATAGAGGCAGCAGACAATATATACATAGGTATTAATACAGTAAATACAATTTTAAACAACATAGATTATAGGGATATAAAGCAGTCTAATGCATGGTCAAAGGAAGCTATATGCGAAGCCAGCGCCCTTGAGATTATGAAAGGCTATGGCAACCAAACCTTTGGGCGCACTAACTCTGTCACTAAGGAGCAAGCCTTGGCTTTGGTATATAATGCAGTGGGCAGAGAGGCAGAGGCACAAGTTGCTGCAGAAGCACTTGACATTGGAAGAAGGGCGGAGAATAAGAAAACCTATGCTCCCGCAATGTGGTCTGATGGGTATTTGCAGCTTGCCGCTAGCAATGGTCTTATTACAGCTAAAGACCTGTCAGATGCCCTCGCATTGGATAAGAGTGCCTTTACACAGGAGAATTTTTATAGAAATTCAGTTGCGCAAAGGCAGGATGTGGCTTTCTGGATAGCGTCGGTTTTGGGATTAGCACCTGTATATGGTCAGCAGAAGGTGTTTAACAGCTATAGCGATTGGTCTCAGGCGGATCCTTTTAAGATACCTTATATAGAAGCAGTACTCGAAAAGGGCATTATGAACGGTTTAGGCAACGGAAGATTTAATCCTAGAGGTAACGTCACCCGAGAGCAGATGGCACAGATTATAAAAAATGCTCTTCCTGTTATTTTACCTCTTAGAGGTTATGAAAAGAAATTGGGGACTATTGAAAGTATTAAATCGTCACTAACTTTTATTGATGGACAAAGTAAAACAGAAAATTCATATAATATTAGGAGCAGCAATGGAAGCTTACATCAGATTAATACTGAAATTTTTACAGGGCAATCTGTCGATTACCGAAATGAGCAGAATGGAAGAATAGAGATAAAAGAAAATATAGATTTAATTGTTTATAAGAAGGGCTGGCTTGGAAAAAGCAATACCTTAGAGAAAGGTGACCGTATAGAATATACAGTAGCAGTGGACGGAAAGGTTTTATATGTAAAAGTATTATCTAATACAAAGGACACAAAGTATTTGGTTGCAAAAGTTAATACTATTGACACTTCAAAACAGACTTTAAACATTTCAAAGGTATTTGATTTAGAATACCCTAATGTTGACCTGGAGGATAAAAATTTCTCCTATGACAGCGATGGTAAGGATGTTGATGTTACATATGTTTATAGCTCGGATGTAGAAATTTTTGTAGAAAATATGAAGTCGGATATGGATGATATTAAGCAAGGAATGGATGTTATCCTTGCTATAAAGGATAATATGGTAACGGGGATAAAAACCGTTACTCTTAAGCTTAGGGATCAGGGAGTAGCAAATGGGGTGGTGGAAGATAACAATCCGCAGCTTGGTTATATAACCCTTTACAATGAAAAGAAGGTTGATGAC
This sequence comes from uncultured Acetivibrio sp., assembly GCA_964466645.1. Classification (GTDB taxonomy): domain Bacteria; phylum Bacillota; class Clostridia; order Acetivibrionales; family Acetivibrionaceae; genus Acetivibrio. Next base: position 3,691 of record CAYXPB010000125.1, read on the forward strand.
GGAACAGTTCCGAACATTAAAACTTATAACTACTCAAACCCTAAGAATATCAGTATAATGAAGAATTATAAGGTGGCTGGTATTGAAGAAATTGAGGGAGGAGACTCGGTTTACATTAAGTTTGACGATGAAGGAAACATTGAAATGATAAGTGCTGTAGATAACTATATTCAAAAACATGGCAAGGTACTTTCTAAAAAAACTGCATCTCTTGCAATACAATATGATGACGGTACTCAGCAAATATTGATGACAAGTGGTGACATACCTGTAATTCTAGATAAGAAACTGGTTAATCATGATTCAATAAAAGAAGGGGATAGGTTAAAGTTACTCCTCAACATAACCGAAGCTTCTACTAGTTTGAAGCAGATAACCATAGAAGGCAATGAACACTTTATAACAAATATATATAAGGGTGTTGTGGACAAACTTGATGATGTATCAAACAGTCTTGTTATTAGAAATCTGGAGCTACTAAAAAATGGGAAATGGGAAAGAACAGTGCAAAAGGGATTTTCAGCGGTTGGATTAGCAGAAGGTAATGACCTGTATTATAACAATGAAAGCATATCTCCGGATTTTGTAAACAGGAAATTGAGAAGCAGCCAAGCGTATATCGCTGTTGAAAAAGATTACGGAGGAGAAGAGAAGGCTGTTTTGGTTTCGTTTAAAGAAAGGGATGCCACTGAATTAACTGAATTTGATGACAGTATCGTATCGAACACTATGGGTAGCGAAGGTGAGATAGCATTAGAAAAGGAAACAAATAATATAGTTTATAATAAGGGAACCATTATAGTTAAGGATAAAAGGTTGGTTACCGGCAGTAGTATTTCACCGGAAGATGCAGCTTACATCGTGGCAAATAGGGCTTTTACTGATGGTTTGTACTATGCTAATATTGTTGAGATAGCACCTAGAAGTGACCCGGATTTTATCAGTATCTATAGGGGACGGATAGCAAGTATTAATGAAAACAAAAATTTTACTATAAATTCTTTTTCACAACTAAATGGAGTTAATTGGGATTTTTATAATACCCCAAAAACCTTTAGCATAACTTATGATACCAGCATTGTTGATGATTCGGGAATAGTAGGACAAAGGGATTTTGCTGATTATGGTAATTCAAGCTACAAAGATCGTACTGTTTATATCTTGGCAAACGGTACCGATGCGGTTCTGGTCAATACAGTACCTTATGGGAATGTGTCAGCTAGAGGTGAAATATATGAGATAAATGGAGAGGATGGATCTACAGAATTTGTAATGTATAATGCAAAGGTTTACAATCCTTCTACCCATATGTGGGAAAAAAGTAAGGATATGAGGCTGAATATTCTCCAAAACAGCATAATTCTAAAAGATAACAGGATCGCTCAAGCTAAAGATATTGCAAAGGGAGATAAGGTCAGGGTAATTAAAAGGGATGAAAGTGAAACGGGTGATACGTACATTGTTTTTGTTGAGTAGAGTATATATTCAATGAAATCTGAAATTTTGTAATTTGGAGGGAGTTCAATATGACAAAACTATTGAAATTAATGTCATTGATGATTATTATAGTATTAAGTGCATCAACTATTGAAATATATGCAAGAAGTGGTGATAGTGGTTTTGAAGGAGGAATATCCTCCGGAGAGGTTGAGGGTAAGACTACCTACGATTATAAGGAAGTTGTGTTTTTGACGGGAGAACCAATAGTATTCAGTGGCACATTGACAATAAAGAAAACCTTTAAACAGGATAGTGCAACAGGTAAGCAAATAATAACGTCAAATTATACATATAAGCTTTCAAATTCTGAAAAGTCAGGTACTCTTAATAAGGTCATTTCCTACAATACGGTGCTTACTGAAAAAGATAACGGGCAAAAAATCGAAGAAACAAGTTTGAACGGAAAATACACTGAAGTTATTGATTTAGATGGCGCAAAATATATTCTGAGAAATTATGATTTTACAAAGACTAATATTACTGATTCGAAGCCGGCGGTTGATTATTTAGCTGGAAACCTATGGGGCAGAAAGACTTATAGTATTGGAACGGATGAAGGTACTGTCACAATAGATGTTACCGGTGATTTTTACGGGTATAACCAGTATTGGGGCTCAACTGAAACACAGGTATTGGAGTATATGATCAAAAGCGAGACTACAAAGGGCGACAGTGTTGACAAATGGGGTGGGACAGCAAGTATAAGACTTTCCAACAGTACTGCAAAGCAAATAAAGTATGTTGAGAATGAGCCTGAGACCATAAGTTTTGAGGGTGGATTTGTTCAGACCCAATACAATAACAGTATTCTCCAATACTCTACAAACTTACCGGAATTTGATTCGCAGGGAATATCGACAGACAGGTTGATTGAGAAATCCGATAGTCTTAAAATCGAAGGATTTCCTGTTAAAACAAGATTGTTGATTCCAAGTATCCACCATTTGAAAGGTCATTGGGCTGAAAATGATATTAAAGCTCTTTATAGTTTGGAGGTTTTTAAAGAGGACTCCAACAAATTTAATCCACAGGACGTAATGACTAGGGCAGAATTTGCCGATGCAATTGTGCTTGCAGCAAAAGAGGTTCCTCAAGATAGTACATTGGTTACTTCGAGAACAAGCAGAACTGTTAAAAGCAAAAAGGAAGAGATTTTATCACCGTTTATTGATGTAGCAGTGGAAAGCAAATATTTCGATAGTATTAACAATGCGTACAAAAGAGGTATAATAAGTGGCCGTGGAAATGAAAAATTTGCACCCGAAGATTATTTGACTATGGCTGATGCAATAACAATTATCATAAGGGCTCTTGGATTAGAAGCTTTATCGCCTGCAGGCGGAGTTGCATCTCCGTTTGTGGATGATGCAGACATTCCTTTATATGCCAGAAATCATATTTACGTCGCACAAAGGATAGGCCTTGTCTTAGGCGATGAAAGAGGATATCTTAAACCTTGTGAATATCTTACAAAGGCAAGAGCGGCAGTTGTTATAAATAAGGTTATAAATTATATGAGAGATGACCTAAAGAAAGACTATAGAGAAAGACTAGTTAACTACTAAGGGATAATTCCTTAGCTGTTGCTAAAAACATGACTTCTTAAAGAAAAGGGGAAAAAACATGAAGAAAAAGGTTCTGAAAATTGTAAGTGTATTGGTGTTGTGTCTGATGACTTCAAATATATCCTTTGCAGCGGAAAATGTGACAGGGAATGAAACGTCCGAGGATTTGGATTACTTAAAAACCGTTATGGAAATGATAAAGGATAGGTATAAGGGTAAAGTTACTGATGAGCAATTGATTGAGGGAGCAATAAACGGAATGTTTGACACTATGGATCAATATACTGAGTTTTTTACCAGTAAAGAAGCAGATAGCTTTTTTAGCAATGTAGAGGGCTCGTATGTCGGAATAGGAGTTAGTATATCATCCCAGACAAATGATGTATGTATTGTAGAAGTGTTCGAGCCTTCTTCAGCTGCTAAAGCAGGAATAATCAAAGGAGATATAATAATCAAAGTTGATGGGGAAAGCATAGAAGGCAAAAATAGTGAAGAGGTTGCACAACTGATTAGAGGCAAAGCAGGTACGAAAGTTAAATTGGGAATAAAGAGAGCCGGACAAAGTGAATTGCTTAACCTTGAAGTAGAGAGGGCAGAAATAAGGATTAATCCTGTAACTTACAATATAAAAGGTGATATTG
>CAYXPB010000125.1:7406-14715 GCA_964466645.1 uncultured Acetivibrio sp.
AACTAGATATTTTTAATTCCAATTCAAGCGTTAGTATGGCTAGGACACTCATAGAGATGGATGATGCCAAAATCGGCAAGCTGATATTAGACTTGAGGGATAACCCCGGCGGAGAGGTAAGTCAGGTGGTGAAAATAGCGGAAAAGTTTGTCCCTAAAGGCTTGATTACAAAGCTTGATTTTAAGTCGGAAGCGATAAAGGACGAAGAATACTATTCTAAAAACAAGGAGCTAAAATATAAGTTAGTAGTATTAGTGAACGAATTAAGTGCTAGTGCCTCTGAGATACTTGCAGGAGCTATACAAGATACCGGTTCGGGTATTTTGGTAGGGACTAATACCTATGGAAAGGGAAAGGTTCAAAACATTTATCCTGTGCTATCTCCCGAAGCTTATAGGAAGTATGAACAAAAATTCGGAACAAAGATAATAGACGGTTATGATCTGATAAACAATTACGATGTTTCGCCTCCTGACGATGAAATAATAGGGTGGACAAAAATCACAACGGGTGAGTATTATACACCTAAAGGAAGAATGATTGATGGCACAGGCCTTCAACCAGATTTTTATATAGAAAATAGTTATATAGAAAATGAAGTTGATATAAGGAGCATAGATACTCTTTCAGTGCAGATAAAACCTTCTATTGGCGACAAGAACATAGATGTTTTTAATGCGGAGAAAATCTTAAAGTTTTTAGGTTATAATATTGCGAAGCCGGATATGCTCTTTGATAGTGAATCCTCGGCGGCTGTTTTCGAGTTTCAGAAAGACAAAGGTTTTTATCCTTACGGTATATTGGATTTTTCCACGCAACAAGCATTAAATAAAGAATTCGAAAATCACCTTTTGGGGTATGATAAGCAAATGACAAAGGCTATAGAGTTGTTAAAAGATTAGGATTATATTACCGGACTGTTTTATTGATATAAGGCCATTTCAAAAAGTGAAATTAAATAGACTCAATAGAAGTAATAATTTTTTGTCACCATTTAGTTGATTTTTGTAAACGAACTGTTGACAAGTTGGAATATTTTTGCTATCCTTTTATTAACATATAAATTTTAGTGTTTAAAAACCTTAATCAATTTTTATGTTACAGGATCAATGAAATCAATTTTTTTTTAGCAAATTGTATTGTTTTTTCTGAACAGTTTATTTTAACAGATTTTATTACTTTTAACTGACTTATCTTATTGACAGAATGACTTTGGTTTTAGTGTTTGACTTGGCTTTTTTGCAATTCTTAGTTGTATTTTGTATCTGATTAGTTTTTTGATAAATATCAAACGAGTGTAATTAATTGGTAATATTAATATGAGGAGGGATGCATATAATTCTACAGGCTTTGTCGTACTTTATAAAAAAGCTGGTTACTTCGTAGTCCAAGCTCCATTTTATGTATAATATTTAGAGTTTTACCTTCTGTAAAATGGGATTGTTACGGGGAGCAAGTTGGAAGAGAGATTTGCAAGCGTATACTTTTAATTTAGCTTGGATGAACGGGAAACGAAGGATTTAGGGGAGAAAGAATATAATTTAGAGTAAACTGATTCGCTTTAAAGAGATAAAAAAGAAAGATTTTGGGGGAGCAAGTATAAAGAATAGATATTTTTTATTTAATTAATGTGTTTTGGTATCAGCTATTGTGGTCTTGGGCTACGAAGTAAACAGCTTTTATTTGTATTTAATAGGCAGCATACAAATGCTGTCTTTATTATATGTCTTAAAATATTTATATATAAAATTCAATCTCCTATTGACACCGCATTTTAGCAAATATACAATATAACTTGTATGTTTTATTATGAGAATAGACTTTTGTTTATTAAATATATTATCAGCCGAGGAGAATATCTAACCGGCTGTAACTGTTTTTGGAGGATAGGAAATCATGTCTGTTAAGTACATTTTTGTAACCGGTGGTGTTGTTTCCGGATTAGGAAAGGGAATAACTGCTGCATCTTTAGGTAGACTTCTTAAGGCAAGGGGATTGAGGGTAACAATTCAAAAATTTGATCCTTATATTAATGTTGACCCTGGTACCATGAGTCCGTATCAGCACGGAGAAGTATATGTAACGGATGACGGGGCTGAGACTGACCTTGATCTAGGTCACTATGAAAGGTTTATCGATGAAAACCTGAATAAAAACAGCAACGTTACTACGGGAAAGATATACTGGTCTGTAATAAGCAAGGAAAGAAAAGGGGACTTTTTAGGAGGGACAGTTCAAGTAATACCACACATTACTAATGAAATAAAAGAGAGAATTTACAGGGTAGGGAAGACAGATTATACTGATGTGGTGATAACAGAAATCGGCGGAACTGTCGGAGATATTGAAAGCCTACCTTTTCTTGAGGCTATAAGGCAGGTTTCCACTGAAAAAGGAAGAGAAAATGTCATGTACATACATGTTACTCTTGTTCCTTACCTTGGAAAGTCCGGAGAGCTTAAGACAAAGCCTACGCAGCACAGCGTTAAGGAATTGAGAAGCATAGGTATTCAGCCTGATGTTATAGTTTGCCGTACAGAAAAGCGCTTAAGCAAAGATCTTAAAGATAAAATAGGATTGTTTTGCAATATTTCAGGAGATTCGGTAATACAAAATCTTGATGCAGAAATATTATATGAAGTTCCATTAATGCTTGAAGAGGAAGGCCTTGCTGAGAACGTATGTGCACGTTTAGGGCTCTCGTGTAACATTCCGGATTTGAGTGAATGGAGAGAAATGGTTGAAAGGCAGAAGCATATCAGCGATTCTGTTACTATTGCTCTTGTCGGAAAGTATGTTGAGTTGCATGATGCTTATTTAAGTGTAGTGGAAGCTTTAAAGCACGGTGGAATAGCAAATAGTGTAGATGTTAAAATCAAATGGGTGAATTCTGAGGATTTAGATTCTGATAATGTTATAAGTGTTTTGTCTAAATGTGATGGGATACTTGTGCCTGGAGGCTTTGGGGATAGAGGAATAGAGGGCAAGATACTTGCTGCTAAATTTGCTAGGGAAAGCAAAAAGCCATACTTTGGTATTTGTTTGGGTATGCAGATGGCAGTTGTAGAGTTTGCCCGTAATGTAGCCAGTTTAGAAGGAGCAAATAGTTCGGAGTTTGATGCCGAATCGCCATTCCCTGTAATAGATATTATGCCTGAACAAAGGGATATTGATGAAATGGGCGGAACAATGAGATTAGGATTGTATCCATGTAAAATAGGCGAAAATACGAAAAACTTTGAGATATATAAAGATGAGTTGATTTATGAAAGACATAGGCACAGGTATGAATTTAACAATGAATATAGAGAACTTTTGATGTCTAAAGGTCTTATCATATCAGGTTTGTCACCAAGTGAAAGACTTGTTGAAATTGTAGAGATAGATGATCATCCTTGGTTTGTAGGTGTTCAGTTCCATCCAGAATTTAAATCAAGGCCAAACAGACCACATCCTCTTTTCAGGGATTTCATAAAGGCAACAGTTGAAACTCGTCAGACTAAATGATAGTGTTTTCGGGGAATCAACCTAGGCGAGTATAAAAAATTATTGCGTAATACCTATTGAGAAAGCCTATTAATTTAGACTTTGTTGATATCGCAATTTATGGGCTGTTTTTTGGAAATCAACCCAGAGAATAGTTTTTGTACTAAAATGTTTTATGTATAGTATAAATCCTTTCAATCTTGTGAATAATTATACTAAGCAATAAAAGTTACTATTGCTAAAATAATTAAAATAAGGAGTCTATTTGAAAAACAAAATTTTCAAATAGTTCTTTAGCAGGATCTGGGGGGATTTTGTTATGTTAAAGGGATTAAAAAACTCAACAACTCTAAAGCCTGTGCTTAAAGGAATTTTGGGCATAGTAATGGTGGCTCTACTGGTAACAGGGATTGCATTTGCATCCTATTCCGAAGATGTCAACAGTGGATTGTCGCAAAATCTTTTAAGGCTTCATGTTGTTGCAAATAGTGATTCGCCGGAAGACCAACAATTAAAGCGGGATGTTCGGGACGTAATACTAGATTATATGAAGATAGAAGTAAGGGACTTTGAAAACGTAAATGATGCAAAAGCACAAGTGAACAATAATTTGGATAAAATAAAGATTCTTGCAGAAGATGAAATAAGAAGGCAAAACAAGGCTTATAAGGTTAAGGTAATGCTAGGGAATTTTCCTTTCCCAACAAAGATGTACGGGGACATAACATTACCAGCAGGAATTTATGAGGCCCTTAGGGTTGTTATTGGTGAAGGAGAAGGTCAAAACTGGTGGTGTGTGATGTTTCCGCCATTGTGTTTTGTAGATGCTACACATGGTACTATACCTGATTCTGTTAAAGAAGATTTGAGGAAAGTTCTTACTAAAGAAGAATATAGTATAGTGGCATCCGCAGATGAAGACGATGAAATACCTATTGAGATTAAGTTTAAAGTTGTAGAGATTTTTCAAGGATCTAAAATAAAAGTTTCTGGAGCAATTAATAAATTATTTAAAACAGTTCATAGAAAGTTTAGTATAAAATAGTGCTTTTATGTGATTCCGAAAAAATAACTGGTCAATTGGTTTTTGAAAAAATGTTAGCATCAAAGAAAATTAGGGCATCTTGAGATCGAAACGTTCTCTTTTAACAAGCGTTTTGGATACTTAGGTGCCTTTGTTTATTTTAATAAATAGGGTTATTATTTATAAAAATATGATATACTATAAATATAAATTACTGCTGTTAAAATGTACTGTTTTTTGTAAGTTGCTCGTCCTGTATTTGTTCTGAAGGTTCTATTTAATCTAAAATGACAGAGGTGAATAAAGTGGGTGAAATTATTACGAACATAAATTTTGAGTTTTACTTTATTACTTTATTCAGATTGTTTCTTGCTTGTATTCTTGGCGGTCTGATTGGCTATGAACGTGAAAGCATGAATAGACCAGCAGGTTTCCGTACACATATTCTTGTTTGTATGGGTGCTGCATTGGTAATGCTAACATCTGTTTTTATTTTTGAGAAGTATAAAGGGATTACAAATATGGATCCTGCACGTCTTGGCTCGCAAGTAATAAGCGGTATAGGTTTCCTAGGTGCAGGTACTATAATAAGAGAAGGTGCAAACGTAAAAGGCCTTACAACAGCCGCAAGCCTTTGGGCAGTGTCATGCGTAGGAATAGCTGCTGGAATTGGGTTTTATGAGGGCGCAATTGTTGCAGCGCTTGTCATTTATTTAACCCTTATCGTGCTAAAGAAACTTGAACATAATTTGACTAAAAAGAAGCAGCTAAATGTTTTATACATAAAAACCAGTAATTTTCCCGGACAGATTGGAACTATAGGGTGTGCCTTCGGTAAATATGGCATAACCATAAAAAATATTGAGTTTTTGAATAATGAAGATGATGACGATGTTTTGATAAAATTTTTAGTAAAGTTACCGAATAATATAAAAAAGAAAACTATAATAGAGGAACTTCAGAAAATTGAGGGCGTGAGCAAGGCTTTTGAAGAGTAAGAAGTCTTGACATAAAAATTATTTGACTTTTTATATTCTTTAGCCTATAATTCACTTGTTTATTATTTTTTGTTGCCTTCGTAGCAGGAGTTATTATGACGAGAACACGTGGGCTAAAAATAGCAAAAGCGTTGGAAGTGAGGGATGAAGAATTGGCAAGATTAGATCAATTTAAGACGCCGCTTTTTGATGCGGTAAAAAGGTATGTGGATGATAATGTAATACAGTTTCATGTCCCCGGACACAAAAAGGGAACAGGACTCAAGGAGTTTAGGGATTATATAGGCGACCGTGTGTTCGAGATGGATGTGAACGGTATGCAGGATCTGGATTTCGCAAATAACCCAACAGGAGTTATTTATGAGTCGGAAAAGCTTTTAGCACAGGCTTATGGTGCACAGAATGCTTTCTTTTTGGTAGGCGGTACTACAGCTGGGGTTCAGGCTATGATAATGAGTGCCTGCGAGCCTGGGGATAAGATAATAATTCCGAGGAATGCCCACAAATCAACTATTGGAGGTATTATACTCAGCGGAGCAATGCCTGTGTATGTTCAGCCGGAAATAAACGAGCAACTTGGAATTGCAATGGGAATAACTGAAGAAAGCCTCCGAAAGGCTATTAAGGAAAATCCACATGCAAAGGCAGTATTTCTAATCAACCCCACTTACTATGGAGCAGCATCAGATTTAAAGTCTCTTGTCAGAATAGCACACAGGCATGAGATGGCGGTATTGGTAGATGAGGCTCATGGAGCGCATATGTCTTTTCATGATGATTTTCCTCTGACGGCTATGGAAGTTGGAGCTGATATGAGTTCGTCGAGTATGCATAAGACTGTGGGGTCCTTGACCCAGAGCTCGGTTCTTTTGCTAAGAAGCAATTTAATAGCTCCTGAAAAGGTGAAACAGGTATTAAATCTGACACATACGACAAGTTCGTCGTATCTATTAATGTGTAGTTTAGATATCGCAAGAAAGCAGATAGCAACTCAGGGCAGTGATATGCTTGAGGAAGCATTAAGGTTTGCAAGGATGGCTAGGGAAGAGATAAACAATATAGAAGGTTTGTATGCATTTGGTAAAGAACTTATAGGTACACCTGGATGCTACGATTTCGATGAAACTAAGCTAGGAGTCAGTGTAGCAGGTCTTGGTTACACGGGTTATGAAATGGAAGAAAAGCTTAGAAACGAGTATAACATACAAATTGAACTTTCTGATATGCACAATATAATGGGTATTGTGAGTATTGGTGATACTGAAGAAAATATATTTGCTCTCATTAATGCTCTAAAGGATATATCTTCAAAAACTGAAGTTAAAGAGTATAGAAAGACCACAATAGTTACGCAAAATCCAAAAATGATTGTCTCACCTAGGGATGCTTTTTATAGCCAGAAGAAATCGGTCCAGCTTAAGGACTCTGTAGGAGAAATAGCAGGGGAAATGATTATGGCTTATCCGCCGGGCATACCTGTTATTTGTATGGGAGAGCGTATAACGCAAGATATCATTGACTATATTGAAATCTTGAAAAAGCAAAGATGTCAAATGCAAGGTACTGCCGATCCTCATGTGAATTCAATAATGGTACTTGGTATAGATTAATAAAGTTTTAAAGAAGAGGGCTTCCAACGATTTCGGAAGTCCCTTTTTAAATTTCTCAAGAAAGTTCATTACTTTTTTAAAAAACCTTTCAATTAAAAGCACAACTCCCAACAGTGCAAATGCATATTATGTAAAAAACATTGCGAAGAGCCTTAGAGAATGTAGACGAAGCGGAGGCCGATTTTTGCAAA
>CAYXPB010000126.1:0-5826 GCA_964466645.1 uncultured Acetivibrio sp.
TTATCAGTAGATAGGGAATATACAGTGGGAGTTATTGTAGCTTATTGAATTTGATAAGTGAAGAGGCGAAGCTATGCCTGTTTAAAAAATGTATTGAGGGGTAATTGTTCATGTATTGGTATGTAATGTTTGTAAAATCAGGGAAAGAAAGAAAAATAGAGCAGTTCTTAAGTAAACAGCTAGATGAAGAGATATCTTTGCCTTTTATTCCATTGCAAGAAATACTATTTCGAAAAGCAGGAATTTTAAAAAAAGAGATAAAATTGTTGTTTCCCGGTTATTTATTTATCGAGTCGATGTTACCGTCTCAACAGTTTATGAAGGAAATTAATACTGTAATCAATAAGTGTAGCGATATTATCGGCATACTGAAATATTCTGACACAGAAATTTCTATGAAGGAATCCGAAAAAAACATGATGATAAGCTTGTGCAATAACGAACATTGTATTGAGGCATCTTATGGTGTCATTGAAGGGGATAAAATCCATATAATGGATGGACCTTTAAAGGGTTTAGGAAGTTATGTAAAAAAGGTGAATAGACATAGGAGAGAAGCCGTGATTGAAATAGAGATTATGGGAGATGTCAGACTAGTAGCTGTTGCTTTGGAGGTTGTCGAGAAGGTACAAAAAATAACAAGTTGTGTATAGAAACTTAGGATTCAGATTGAAGGAAGCTTGCTGCAACTCTTATGGCGAGGGAGCTAAGGTCGTGGAACATTTAGTATACGCCTCGAGTTCTGATGATATTGTTTATAGAGTTATCCGAGTTATGCAGAAAGTTCTAGATAGGGTGAAGGCTTGCGGAAGTTTGTGGGTGGTGAGCTGAATTTTATAAATAAGTAAGTAGAACGCTTTGCAGTTTCACATACAAAAACAATGCCTACTTTTGGTAGGTAAAAGTGAGGTAGATAGTATGAAAAAAAAATTGAGAATTGCAGTAGCTGGAACAGGCTATGTCGGATTAAGCATTGCGACGCTCCTTAGTCAGCATCATAAAGTTTTTGCTGTGGACATCGTAAAAGAAAAGGTAGACCTGATAAATAACAAAAAGAGTCCTATCCAGGATGAGTATATCGAAAAGTATCTGGCTGAAAACGAGCTGGATCTGACTGCAACTGTTGATGCAAAAGCGGCATATACCGATGCGGACTTTGTCGTAATCGCAGCACCCACAAACTACGATTCTGCAACACAGCATTTTGATACGAGTGCAGTTGAAGCGGTAATCAAGCTGGTAATGGAGTACGCTCCGAATGCCATCATGGTTATCAAGAGCACCATTCCAGTTGGCTATACTGCATCCATTCGTAAGAAGACTGGCAGTAAGAATATCATCTTTAGCCCAGAATTCCTGCGTGAATCTAAGGCTCTCTATGATAATTTGTTTCCGTCCAGAATAATCGTGGGCACAGATATGGAGGACGAGCGTCTGGTTGAGGCTGCTCATGTGTTTGCTAGGCTTCTGCAGGAGGGTGCAATTAAAGAGGATATTGATACTCTGTTCATGGGCTTTACCGAAGCAGAGGCAGTTAAGCTGTTTGCCAACACTTATCTGGCACTACGCGTCTCCTTCTTTAATGAACTTGATACTTACGCAGAGATGAAGGAGCTGAATACCCAGCAGATCATCAACGGCGTATGCCTCGAACCTCGTATTGGCACACACTACAATAATCCGTCCTTTGGTTACGGTGGTTACTGCCTGCCGAAAGACACTAAGCAGCTTCTTGCCAATTATCAGGATGTTCCGGAGAACCTTATCCAAGCAATCGTTGAGAGTAACAGAACCCGTAAGGATTTCATCGCAGACCGTGTTCTGAAGCTGGCTGGTTACTATGACTACTACAATCATAGCGACTATAAAGCAGATGATGAGAAGTCGTGTATTATTGGTGTTTATCGTCTGACCATGAAGAGCAATTCTGACAACTTCCGTCAGAGCTCTATTCAGGGCGTTATGAAGCGCGTGAAAGCCAAGGGGGCTGTCGTAATTATTTACGAACCAACTCTCCAAGATGGCAGTAATTTCTTCGGAAGTAAGATCGTCAATGATTTTGAAGAGTTCAAGAAGCAGTCTCAGGCCATTATCGCAAACCGCTATGATAGTTGTTTGGATGATGTGAAGGACAAGGTTTATACACGTGATATCTTTATGAGAGATTAAGAGTTTGACTGGAGAGAAGGAACGAAAATGGTTATTATGATTCACGAGAAGTTGGCTATGGAGGTCATGAGATTGGATTGCGGTTGGCTAAGAAACTAGATGTACCTTTCTATGATAAATTAATATTAGCTGAAATAGCGGAATCACGTGGAATTGACACTAATCTGCCTGAATTCACGATTGATACTCCGAAGGAAACTATGCTTGGTAATCTTTTTGGAACGAAGATAGCAGATCGAAATGAACTGAAACCACTTCTGAAAGAGATTGCGTGATTGTTGGAAGGTGTGCTAACTTGATAGTATAGGAATTTGCATTTAGAAAGTTCGCCCGATAGGGCGATAAGTTCATTATCGACAAAGAAGACGTTGTTAGTTTCTTTATTCGTGCATATAAAGAAGATAAGATTGCTCGAATGATGGAACGTAAGGGGATTACAGTGCAAGAGGCTATAAAACGCACTAGTCAAATTGATTCAGATAGAAAAGTATATTTTGAACGCTTGACTGGAAGGCACTGGAGGTCAGCCAAAAGCTATAACTTTTGTTAGGACAGTGGTTATTTAAGGTTAAATGGGTGCGTTGAACGATAAAATTACTTGAGCAAAGTAAACTTCAAGCAATGGAGTGCTTTGATTAATGTTGTTGGGGTTGAGAAAATGGGAAAAAAGAAAATTTGTTTTGCAGCATCGTCTGGTGGCCACTATGAGCAGCTATTGATGCTAAAACCGTTAATGGAGAAGTATGACAGATTCGTTGTGACTGAGAATACATTTTATAACACAACTGTAAAAGGTGAAAAAATGTATTATATGCATCAGGTAAACAGAAAAGAAAAACTGTTTCCATTTTGGATGATATTAAATGCGTTCAAAGCCTTAGGAATAATGATTAAAGAACGCCCTAATGTTGTAATCACGACAGGTGTTCTTGCGATGATTCCACTGTGCGTGTTCGTGAAGCTGACAGGTGGAAAACTGATTTACATAGAGTCGTTTGCAAAAGTTACATCTGCAACGGAGACAGGAAAACTCATGTATCGAATTGCTGATCAGTTCTATGTTCAATGGGAACCTATGAAAAAGATATACCCCAAGGCAATTTTCCTTGGTGGTATCTATTAAGGAAGGGGAAGCCGATGATTTTTGTTACTTTGGGCTCACAGAAGTTTCAATTTAATAGGTTGCTTAAGTCGGTGGATCAGCTTGTAGAGTCCGGAGAGATCGCTGACGAGGTTTTTGCACAGACAGGATATAGCGATTATGAGCCTAAGTACTATAGGTATAAAAAGTTTCTGGATAGAGATGAATTTGCTGATGTAATAGCGAAGTCTGATATTGTGATAACGCACGGCGGTACTGGGGCAATAATTGGAGCAGTAAAAAGAAGGAAAAAAGTAATCGTTGTTCCACGAAGAGCACAGTATGGCGAGCACGTTGATGATCATCAATTGCAACTAGTAGGGCAGTTTAGGGAACTGAACTTGATTTGCGAGTGCGATGATTGCGATAAACTAAATGAAGCTTTGAAAACTGTGAAAAGGACAACGTATAACAATTATCAGAGCAACACACAAACCATTATTGATAACATAGAGAAATTCATAGAGGGGCATAAGAAAATGGATAATCTGCTAAAAAGTATAATCCTTACTCCGTTTAATCTTCTATACAGGATAAACCCTGAGATAGAACTGAAAATATTGTTCAGACTTAAATGTGGATATAAACTGAATTTGAATAAACCTAAAACCTATAATGAAAAAATTCAGTGGATAAAGCTGAATGATCATAATCTGCTTATGCCAAAGTGCTGCGATAAATATGTGGTTCGAGAATATGTTGAAAATAAGGGCTGTGGAGGCATTTTAAACGAACTTCTTTGGGAAGGCTATGACCCGGAGGAGATGCCTCCTTTTGATGAACTTCCGGATAAATTTGTTATTAAGGTTACTCATGGTTCAACATTTAATATTATTTGTACAGACAAAAGCAAGCTTGACAGAAAAGATGTGATTGAAAAATGCAAAAAGTGGTTGAAAGCGAAATTTCTGGAGGCTTACGGTGAGTGGTTTTATGGCATTGAAAAGCCTAGGGTAATTATTGAAAAATTCCTTGAAGATGGAAATGGCAGATTAAGGGATTATAAGGTTTACTGTTTTAATGGTGTCCCAAGATATATAAGTGTGGATTCTGGGGACGCAAATGGAACCCATTTTAAGGATATCTATGATACAGATTGGAATCTGATACATGGCTATGAGATGGCATATCCTAATAGTGGCATTCCAGTGGAAAAACCCGGGGCATTATATGAACTATTAAAATATGCGGCAATTCTTTCAGAGGATTTTTTGCATGCTCGAACGGATTTCTACATGGTTGAGGGAAAAGTGATTTTTGGTGAGATTACATTTTCCAACAGTGCTGGATTTGGCAGGGTAGAACCAAAAGAATTTGCTCTGAAGATGGGAGAGTATTTAAAACTTCCGATCAAAAAAAATGGTAATGAACATAGAAAGGCTTATCATGAAGAAGGTATTGATTATTAATACGATTGGAATGGGATATGAAGGAATTAGTTCTGTAATACTAAATTATGCAGAGAATATGTCAACATCAGATATTTCCCTAGGAATAATAACTTATCCAACTACGGCAGTAGAAATTAAGCATCGATTAGATGAGGTTGCGGAAACGTATACTATTCCTAAAAAAAAGAAAGATTTAAAAGGATATATTTTAGGCCTGTATAAGGTTTTGGAGCAGCAATTCGATGTAATCCATATTCATGGAAACAGTGGAATGATGTTAATCGAGGTTACCATTGCAAAGGTAAAGCGTGTAAAAAGGATTATTACTCATTGCCACAATACAAAGTGTGACCATCCACTACTAAACAAAATTCTTAAATACCCTATGAAATGGATGGCAACAGATTTAATGGCTTGTTCAGAAGCAGCAGGAACGTGGTTGTATGGAAATTGTGAATTCAAAGTTCTAAATAATGCCATTGATGTTGAAAGATTCGCATATAACGTAGATGTCAGAGAACAGTATCGTGATCTATTTGGAGTGAAAGAGAATGAACCACTTATAGGACATATTGGTAGTTTTATAGAACAAAAAAACCATGCTTTTTTATTAGATATTTTTCAGCGTGTTCATGAAAAAAGACCAAATGTAAAACTGATTTTAGTAAGTGATGGTCCAAAATTGCAGATGATAAAGAGAAAAGTATGCGAGCTTGGATTACAGGACAACGTGATTTTTGCAGGGCGTAGGAGTGATGTATCTAATTTGTACCAAGCAATGGATGTATTTGTGATGCCTTCTATGTGGGAAGGACTTCCATTGGTAATGTTGGAAGCACAAGCTGCAGGATTACCAGTTATTGTATCTGATGCTATTACAAAAGAAGCTAAATGTACGTCTAGGGTGAGTTTTATAAAACTCGATGAAAGTCTGGACCTTTGGGCTGAAGAAATTATTAATGAAATAGAAATAAAACGATCACAGTATTCAGAAGTCAAAGCGGAGTTTGTTAATAGTGCATTTGACATTAAGGTAGAGGCAGAGAAACTAGAAAACATTTATCTTACGTGAGATTATTATAGAACGAGGGGATTAATATGAAAGATTCTTTTTTTGCGAAGGTG
>CAYXPB010000126.1:5866-14636 GCA_964466645.1 uncultured Acetivibrio sp.
TTATATATTTGCAAGAAGAAAAAAAAAAGGTACAGAGCAACTTTCTAATTTTGAAAAGCAGTCGATTAAAAGTTACTGGAAAAAGCATGCACAGAAAAAAACGTCATTTATGGAATATCGATGGTTTAAAAAGAATGGTGTGGAGTTCAATCCAAGAATTATTCCAGATATGGAATGGCATTCAAGAATTGAACCATATTTTAACAGCCTGACACTGCGTGATGGTTTTCAGGATAAAAATTATTATGAATTGATTGTGGGAAAAGATAATTCACCTGTTACTGTATGTAGATGTATAAATGGACAGCTTTTGAATGGTGAATATTCTTCTTTTAGCATTAACAAATTTAAAGAGGAAATAGCCGATGTGGCAGAATTGATTTGCAAGCCTTCTGTAGATTCTGGCGGTGGTAGAGGTGTAACATTTATCAATTGTAGCGAAATATCTGAAACTGCTTTGAATGAACTTAAGAAAACTTATAAATCTAATTTCATTATTCAAAAAGTAATTCAACAACATGATTTTTATGCGGCATTTAATGAGACCTCATTAAATACTCTTAGGGTTTTGACTTTTCTTCATAATGGAGAAGTGAAGGTACTGTCGGCATTTTTGAGGGCAGGTGGTAAGGGAAGTAGGGTGGATAATGTTTCTTCTGGCGGTTGTTTTGTGCCTGTATCCAATAAAGGAATGTTAAGTAAATATGCTATTACAAAAAATAAGAAAACACATGATATACTAAAAGTGGTTAACAGCTTCGATTGTGAAGGTATAAAGATACCTCATTGGAATGGAATAATAGAACTTCTCTATAAAACGCACTATAAACTTGCTCATTTTGGGCTTATAAATTGGGATGTTACTGTTACTCAGAATAATGTGCCGGTTGTTGTAGAGTATAATGTAAAAGAATCAAGTGTTTCAACTCACCAGCTTGGAAATGGTGCAATTATGGGTGATGATACAGATCAAGTTTTGGAAGAAGTATATCGAAAATGAGGTTATGAAAAATGAGAATTATAGAAGACTACAAAGCTTTTACTAAACCGGGGGGGGGATATCAAAAAAGTAGCTACACTTTATTGAACCCTAATTCTCATAGCGTATGCTTATATAGACTATAAAATTTATTTTATAATTGGCATTTAAGTATTGTCAGTAAAATTATATGGTATATAAATTGAATTGCTTTTTCTGTAGAGATAGATTACAGAGTAGATCTAGCTGGGGGCTTTGTTTTAGTTCATGGTTTGGTTACTGTAATTGGAACGCTTGGCGGAGGAAGCGGAAAACCAGCACGTATTGACGAGAATGGTAGGGAATGGCCGATGCCGTAATTAGAGGAAAATATTGTGGTTTATTGTGGTCTACCGTTATTGGCGGCATTGTTATTGGGAAAAATACCGCTATTAAAGCGGGAAGTGTTATAGCAAAAAATGTTGAGGGCACTGAGACCCGGAAATATATAGGATGATTTTGGGAGGCAGAAATGGTAAGTATTGTTGTTCCTGTTTATAATGTTGAAAAGTATCTTAAAGAGTGCATAGAAAGCATTTTGAATCAAACATACAAAAACTATGAACTGATTCTTGTTGATGACGGTTCAACGGATACAAGTAGATCAATATGTGATCAATATGCATCTCGTGATAATGTAACAGTAATCCATAAATCAAATGCAGGTTTGGGAATGGCACGTAATTCTGGTATTGAAGTGGCAAATGGTGATTATATTACGTTTCTGGATTCGGATGATTTTTGGGGACCTACGGCACTTGAACAGTTGATGTGTGCAGTAAATGAAAACAATGCTGATACATGTCTTGGAGGATATTCTAGAATTACGAATGAAGGCGAGATTTTACTAAAAGAGGCACCTGTATTTGAAGAGTATTTAAATTCAGCAGATGTTAGAAATAAATTCTTTCCTAGGTTAATGGGGAGTCTGCCGGAAAAAAAGGATGCATTTCGTCCGTCCGTCTGGAATGCTATTTACAGTATGAAGATTATACGGGAACATAATGTCCGCTTTCCTTCAGAGAGGGAGTTTATTGCAGAGGATATTATTTTTGATATTGATTATTATTGTCATTCTAAAACGATATGCTTGATAGACTCTACAGAATACTATTATCGAATTACGCCTGGTTCACTGACAAAAATCTATAAACCTGATCGTTTTGACAAGGTTGTTCAATTATATAAAGAAGTGTACCAACGATTAAAAGAAAAAGGCTATCATGAAGAATGTTGGCTCCGAGCCAATCGTCAGTTTTTTGTTTATCTTAAGGCTTGTATTGGGCAGGAAAATGTAAAAATGTCCCATAGAAATAAGAATGATGCGATATGTAATATCTCGAAGATTTGTAGAAACGAATTCACAAGGAAGTTGATTAAAGAGTATCCCGTAGAGAAAGTGGGAATTGCCCAGCGGGGATTTATTTTTCTGGTGAAGATAGATGCTGCGACTATATTGTATTTGATACTCTGCCGGAAAAACAAAAAGCGCAGCGGAAAAGCGTGACATAGAGGGAAGTGGGTGAAGGTTGAAAAAGAATATCAATTCCACAACAAACTTTATACACGATTTTTAAAGACATAGGGACTCCTTTCGGAACTTGAAAATTCATTAATATGTAGGGAGAATCGGCATTGACTGAACGCCTAGTATTTAAACGAGATTGTTTAAATAAAGATAAGGTTACGTACACAAAGGTACCCTCATTTGTGCTTGAAAAGGCGTTCTAAACATATAATTATACGGTCATCTGACAAGTCAGACAGCCCACTCAACCCCTCGTGATTTGTAGTATACCGAAATCACCCTAATGTCTAATAATAAGAAAATAATAGTTCGAAGGCAACAACTTTTTCATTACATTTTGTGACCTGAGCGAAGCGAAAGGAATGGATATAATTATGAAACTTAAAGAAAAAATAAGGGTGATGCTGTTGGGATACAAAGCAACAAGCGATACCTATATTAATAAGTTAAAAGAAAAGGGTGTTTCTATTGGCGAAGATGTATTCCTCTACAGACCATACAATACAACGATAGATATTCAGAATCCACATTTACTATCTATTGGAAATCATGTGATGATTACAGGACCGGTAACGATCTTGACACATGATTATAGCTGGAGTGTTTTGAAGAGAAAGTATGGGTATATTGTTGGAAATCAAAAACCTGTAAAAATTGGTAACAATGTATTTATTGGGTGGGGAGCTACAATTCTTGCAGGTACTACAATAGAGGATAATACTGTAATTGGAGCCAATAGTGTTGTGCATGGCCATTTGGAAGGGGATGCTGTATATGCTGGTAACCCAGCAAAATATTTGATGACTATCGACGAGTTTTACAAAAAAAGGGTGGATAGCCAACTAGAAGAAGCTTTTCAAGTTGTTCGTGAATATAAAAATAAAACTGGCGATTACCCTAAAAAAGAATTGCTTTGTGAATATTTTTATTTGTTCACACAAAACGTTAATGCATTACCTGCTCAATATAATATGCAGCTAAAACTAATGGATAATTACGAGCAAAGTGTTGAGGTGTTAGAATTATCAACGCCACAGTTTAAGGATTATGAAAGCTTCATAGAATATTGTGTAAGGAGATTAGAAAGTGAATCCAATGGTTAGCGTTATAATTCCTGTGTATAAAGTGGAAGAGTATTTAGATTCGTGTTTAAAAAGCGTTTGTTCACAAACTTATACAAATTTGGAGATTATTTTGGTTGATGACGGTTCGCCAGATGGCTGTCCTAAGAAATGCGACGAATGGGCTAAAATAGATTCAAGAATATCAGTGATTCATCAGAAGAATAGAGGTCTATCTGGTGCTCGTAATTCGGGTTTAATGAATTGTTGTGGAGACTATGTTTTATATATAGATAGTGACGATACGATTGCAATAGATATGATAGAACATTTGGTTAATACCATAGAGGAGACGAAGTCTGATATTGCAATTTCAACGTTTCGTTTTTCACAAGAAAAAAATGAGAATACACAAAGACTAAATAAAGATACGTTTTGTGGAACCTCAGAGGAAATGCTCCGTATTATTGCAGAATGTGGATTGTGGCAAGCATGGGGCAAGCTGATAAAAAGGGATTTAGCTTTAAAAACACCATTTTGTGAAAAGATGGTTTATGAGGACTACGAAAACACTCCTAGATTATTTGTAAATGCTCAGAAAGTTGCTATTTCGATGGATGGCAGATATTATTATACTGTCAGAGGGGATAGCATAATGGGAGAACGGCAAAAAGCCACTAATCTTGATTTTGCTAAAATTACAAATAATAATCTATTATTATACGAAAAAAGCGATTTTTCTGAAGAAGGGAAAAAGTACTTACACAGGTTTCTATTCAAGCAGCTGATATTCAATTATAATACAACAATAAAATATGGAAACAATCGTAATACAGATTTTTTGGTCATGACTAGAGAAATCATGAAAAATCATAAAAAAAAGTGGATGTATGATGATAGAATTAGTAAGGGTAAAAAATGTGCTTATTTCTTTATTTCTCAGTTCTCAGCAATTTATGATCTGATTTATAAAGGCATGCATAGAAAGTGATGAAAGGTGGGGTGATAGAAAATGAACAAGGATAAAATCGGTGTAGTTAGTATCGAATGGCTATTATTTGTTATAGTGATGGTTGTCCTATTCTTTTCGACACAAACATATTTCGGTACAGCTAATTACCCAAGAATATATAAAATTAATACATTTTGCATTGTTAGCTTCTTGTTGTTGTCTGTAATCTCGAATCATGGAAAAATTAAGTGTCGGTGCGGAGATTTATTCTCTTATAGAGTTGTTCTTTTGCCCAATGTTCTTTTGTTTATTGTTTCGCTCGGATATTACTATGCATACCGTAAAGTTACATTTTCTAATGTGATTTATTACAATATGCAACCAATTTTGCTATGCATGATGGCAATTGTTGCATTCAATTTGTTTGGAAACAAAGCATTAAAAGGCATTATTGTAGCTGCTGCTATTAATTATATGGTGTATGTAATAACTTGCATTGCTAAATATGGGCCATTCTCATTATTTCAGGCCGGATCAGATACTAAAGCATCAAGATTACTCGAAGTTCATGAGATAACTTTTGTATTTGGATTACTTGTTATATATCTGGTTATATCAAACTTCTTCCAAAAAAATAAAACAAAAAAAAGATGGTTGCTATTATTAGCTGTTTTCTGTTTACTAGGATTTAAGAGGATTTTAATTGTCGCAATGCTCTTAGCTGTCTTATTGTATAAACTAATAAAAAAGAAAGAAAAACCAACTGCTATTATTATTATTTCAATTATTGGTATTGGTGTAAGCCTTCTGTGGGTATATGTTTGTTCTTCACGGGAGATTATGACGGGTATAGAAATAGTTAGTGGTATTGACTTAAAAGGTCGAGAGTGGATATATAGTAACTTTTACCCGTATTATGAACTTTCTGTTTCATATTTAGGTGCAGGTGTAGGTTATGTACAACAATTAATAGGAGAAATGTCCACGATGATTCAAAAGGATCATTCTATAGGCTTACATAATGATTATATGCGGCTATATATCGAACTGGGATGTATTCCCTATGTTTTTTACTTCATAATTATTTTACCATTTATAAGTAATAGGATTTACAAACAGAAAGGAATTGTGGCGTCTGTTAATTATTTTACTTTATGGATAGTAACGTTGTTATGTATTGCGACGGATAATTTGTTGACCTACCCAAATTATATGTTGACTTTTTTTGTTTTGATTTTAACATGCATTAATAGTAAAGAATAGTATGAATTGAGGGTAATAGAATGAGAATAGCTATTGTTACGGTATATGATAGCATAGTAAATTATGGCTCCTTCCTTCAGGCATATGCACTTGGTGCAGTACTGAAAGATATGGGGCATAGTGTTTTTTATGTTAGAAGAATGCCTGAAAAGAACATATTGGAACGTTTTAATCGTATAGTTAAAGAGCAGAATACTGTGAAAGGCTCCTCAGTCGTTAAGAGGACTGTTTCAAGATTGTCAAGTCAGAGAGTAATTCGCAGGGAAAAAAATGCTAATCTTCGACGATTAGAGTGCTTTAAAAAGGATTGGAAAGAAATATCTCTAGTAGATGCGGATAAACTAATTGAGAATAATATCGATTTGGTTATTTGTGGTAGCGACGAGATTTGGAATTTGCACAATAAAGATGTGGATCTTTCGTTTTATGATTGCGGATGGGTTGAGGACATTCCCAAATTAGCCTATGCAATTAGCTCTGGAAACACAGAGATTACCGAGTTTTCTGGGAATCCTGATTTTTTCAATGCTGTAGGAAGTTTCAATCGGATTATGCCGAGAGACTGTTTGACTAAGAAGTTGATGGAACAGATTACCGGTATCCAGGAAAATATTGTATGTGATCCGACAATATTACTCGAAAAAAACCATTATTCTATAACTCAGAAAGGAAAAGAATTTGGACGATATATCTTGGTATATTCTTACTATTTAACATCTATAGAGAAAGAATATATTCGAAGATATGCACATGAAAACCAACTAAAAATTGTGTCGCCATGCATATATTTAAGTATCGCTGATGAAGTAGTGTATACATCATCTATGGACTTTCCTTCACTAATTGCAAATGCGGAGTGCGTATATACCACGACCTTTCATGGCACTATTTTTTCGCTTATGTTTGCGAAAAGAATGTGTATAATGCCAAGATTACCTAAAGTGGAAAACCTTTTGGAACAGGTTCATTCTAAGGAACTTTCGTTTTTAAAGAATGGAACCTATGATATGTTTTCTATGGTGTTAAACATAATTCCTGACCGAGATAAAATCGAAAATGCGATGAATGAGATGAGAGAATCTTCTATTACTATGCTCAAAACGGCGATTGACTCTATAGCAAATCAAGGTTGTCGTCCGGTTGGTAACTGCTATAGAGATTTAAAAAGGTATTTTTATGGATATTCTCCGGAGGCAAGAGAAAAAAGTTCTTCAGGAGGGATGTTCTTTGAATTTGCATCAATTATTTTAAGACGAGGGGGAGTCGTTTTTGGTGCAGCATACAATGTTGATACCAAAAGAGTGGAGCACTGTTCAACCGAAGAAGTCTCATTAGAAGCGTTACTTCGCAGTAAATATGCAGATTCTTTTATGGGGAATACTTTCGTCAAAATCGAGAAATATTTAAGTGAGGGTAGAGAAGTATTGTTTTGTGGTACACCTTGTCAGTCAGCCGGACTTAATCAATTGTGCCGCACAAGATTTGATAGATTTAAGGATAAGCTCTTTAGTATCGACTTTTTGTGTGAAGGTGTTCCATCTAAAAGGGTATTTGAACAATATTTAAGATCTATCGAAGAACATAAAAAGAAAAAAGTTAAAGACGTAAACTTTAGATCAAAATACTACGGATGGAATGTCCATTGCATGAAGCTTACTTTTGAGGATGACTCTGTTCTTGTTAGGCCTTCCTTTGCAGATTCTTATATGCATACATTTATCATGGACTTAGTGATAAATCGACCGTCATGTTATCAGTGTGCATTTAGAGAAAACAAATATTCCGATATTACGATCGGGGATTTTTGGAAAGTTAAGAATGTTGATTCATCTTGTACAGATAACAGGGGAGTGTCAGCAATTATTGTCAACACTTCTCTAGGAGAAGCACTGCTTGAATCGGTTTCTAATAACATTGTGCTGCATGAACTGAAGAATGAACATATATCAGAAATGATACGAAAGCTTGACACTGATTCTGTTAAAACTAAGAGAGACAAGTTTTATAAGATTTTTGCAAATCAAGGTTACAATAAGGCGATTCAGAGATATAGTAGTTATATGGGAAATACAAGTTTTATTAAACGTTTAAAAATGCTGAAAAGGTGGATGAAACTGGAGTCTAAAATAAAAAAATCAGATTTATGATAATGAGGAGGATTTATGTCAAATACAGGGGGTAAAGGGAAAGAATTAGCGAAGAACACGGCTATAATTTCTATCGGTAAAATATGTACTCAAGTAGTTAGTTTTTTACTACTTCCACTATATACAGGAATACTGAGTACAGCAGAATATGGTGCAGTAGATTTAATTATAACTTATACTTCTCTATTGCTTCCTATAATAACACTACAACTACAACAAGCACTATTTCGTTTTTTGTTAGACAAGCGAGGGAATGAAAGTGACACCAGGGAAATTGTATCTGCACTTTTTTCAATGAATGTCATTACGGCGGCAATATTTGTGGTTTTATTTTTCTTTGCCTCACCGTTAATTGATAGTGCTTATAAATATTATTTGCTTGTAAATTTGCTTACAAGTACGTATTCCTCGTTCATGCTTCAAACGGCTCGCGGTTTGGGAAGAAACACTATATATGCGGCTGGCAGTTTTTTAAGCGCTTCGACACTTGTGATGCTCAACGTTATTTTCATTGTTAGATGTAACATGGGTGCTTATGGAATGATCTGGGCACATATTTTATGTTCTTTAGTAAGCGACACATATATTCTTTTTAGGACTAATACATATAGATTTATACAATTTCGTTTGCCCAATAAATCAGAGTGGAAAAAATTTCTTGGCTATTCTGCTCCATTGATTCCAAATCAAATTTCTTGGTGGATTCTATCCGCTTCAGATAGAACTGTTATTCTATGGAAAATGGGAGTTGCATTTAATGGTATATATTCTGTTGCAGCAAAATTTTCAAATTTATATAGT
>CAYXPB010000127.1:0-14544 GCA_964466645.1 uncultured Acetivibrio sp.
TTCTATCTCTATATGATACCAGGGTATTTTGTAGAGATAGATAGTATACCGTTGACCAGCAACGGAAAGGTCGACAGGAAGTCGCTTCCCAAGCCGAAGGTCGACTCTCAGGCAGCAGTGGAATATGCTGCGCCAAGAAACTATATAGAAGAGAAACTAGCCGAAGCATGGCAGGAGATACTGGCAATAGAAAAGATAGGAATCAACGATGACTTTTTCATGGCAGGTGGGGATTCAATAAAAGCCATACAGATTTCTGCATACCTGCAAAGATACAGCTTGAAGCTGGGGGTTAGCGA
Source organism: uncultured Acetivibrio sp. (assembly GCA_964466645.1). Lineage (GTDB taxonomy): Bacteria > Bacillota > Clostridia > Acetivibrionales > Acetivibrionaceae > Acetivibrio. The sequence continues at coordinate 300 of CAYXPB010000127.1, forward strand.
ACAGTTTACATATCACAGCATAAGTAGCTTGAGTGATCATGTAAAAAGCATAAAAACAAAAGCCAGCCAGGATACGGTAAAAGGATGTGTAAACCTGACTCCGGCACAAAAGTGGTTTTTTGAGAATGGACTAGAGGGCAAGAGCCATTGGAATCAGGCTTTCATACTCTACAAAAAGGAAGGCTTTGATGAAAACGCCGTAAGGGCTGCAATTACAAAGCTTTTGGAACACCATGACGCTTTAAGGATTGTTTATAGCATCGACGATAGCAATATCACACAGCTTAACAGGGGAATAGAGGGATGGCTATTTAACATGAAGGTGTTTGATTTCGAAGCACTGGAAGATTATGAGGAAAAGATGGATGAAGAAATTCTTATGCTTCAAAAGGGCATGGATCTTTATAGCGGTCCCCTTGTAAACGTAGGACTTTTCAGGACAAAGACCGGGGACAGGCTGCTTCTTAGCATCCATCACCTAGTTGTTGACGGGGTGTCATGGAGGATTATACTTGAGGATTTTGCTGTGGGCTACAACCAAGCCATAAAAGGCGAAAACATTGTGCTCCAAGACAAGACAACCTCGTTTAAGGAGTGGTCTGAACAGCTGCAGAAGTATGCCGAGACTAAAGAGGTTTTAGATGAGATTTGTTACTGGAAAAGGGTCAATGATTCCGGAGCATTACTTATAGCAGCGGATAGGGGAAGATACTGGAACAGGGTAAGCGACAGCGATATAGTAACAGTAAGGCTTACAAGTGAATCGACGCTTAAATTGCTTAAAAATGCCAATAAGGCTTACAATACCGAAATCAACGATATAATCCTTACTGCACTTGGAATGACTATGAAGAGTTGCACAGGCAATGACAGGATTCTTATAAACATTGAGGGGCACGGCAGGGAAGAAATAATCAAGGATATAGATATAACAAGGACAATCGGTTGGTTTACGTCAATGTACCCTGTAATACTTGAAACTGGCGAGAATTCAGATATTACTGGCAACATTAAGGCAGTTAAGGAAGCCTTGAGGGAAGTGCCTAGCAAGGGTATTAATTACGGGGTTCTAAAATATCTGACAGCACCAGAAATCAAACAGAATATAAATTTTGACGTTCAACCGGAGATAAGCTTCAACTACCTAGGACAGTTTGAAAAAAGTATTGAGGCAGATTCCTTCAATATTACCCCTGTGCTTGGAGGATCTTCAGTAAGCCCTGATATAGAAAGGGTCCAAACGCTGGATGTAGTAGCAATGGTTATGGATGGGTGCATGAGTATAGATTTTATATACAACAGGCACAAATACAGTAAGGATGAGATAACCTCAATGGCCAATGTATATAAAGAAAAGCTCAGTGAGATTATTGAACATTGCTGTGGTAGGGAAGAGACTGAATATACCCCGAGCGATTTTGAGTATAAGGGGATTTCAATTAATGATCTTGATGATATTACAAACCTCATTAATGAGTAATAAGGATGATAACTATGAATGACGTTAAAAAGGAAATAATTAATATATATCAGTTGTCGCCGATGCAGGAGGGAATGCTGTTTCACTCCATAAAAGAGCCTGAGACAAATACTTACTTCAGGCAGGTTATGCTTTCAGTATCAGGGACTCTTGACAGAGTACTCTTTGAAAAAAGCTTTGAGCTGCTTGTTGACAGGCATGATTCGCTGCGCACTGTATTTCTATATGATAAGGTTGAACAGCCCTTGCAGGTCGTGCTTAAAAAACAGAAGTCGGAGATAAGCTTTTTGGATATATCAGGCCTTAGGGATGAAGAAAGGGATTCATTTTTGGAGGACTACCTTAGAAAAGACAGAGAAAAGGTATTCAACCTTACTAAGGATGTGCTTATCAGGATATCAGTAATTAAAACCGGAGCTCGTGAATGCAAGCTACTGTGGAGCTTTCACCATATCCTCATGGATGGCTGGTGCACAGGGGTTTTACTGAACGATCTTTTTGAGATATACAGGTCGTTGAAATTCAATATACACGCAAATCTTGAGGAACTTAGGCCTTATACGAATTATGTGAAATGGCTTGAGAAAAGGGATAAGTCCGAAGCACTTTCTTACTGGAAGGAATACCTTGACAGTTACAGCCAACAGGCAACTGTACCGAAGTACAAGCTGCAGGATGACAGTCTTAAGTATTTGCAGGCAGAATATGATTTTACTATAAATAGTTGTATAACCAAAAGGTTAGACTCACTGGCAAAAGGTTGCAAGGTTTCGATGAATACGATATTCCAGACCTTATGGGGGATATTGCTGCAAAAATATAATAACACAGGGGATGTTGTTTTTGGCTCTGTAGTGTCCGGAAGACCAACTGATCTGATAGGTGTAGACCGGATTGTCGGGCTTTTTATAAACACGATTCCTGTAAGGGTTAAATCTGAAAGCGGGGAATCATTTACCGAAGTTCTTGCACGGATGCAGAAAGCAGCGTTGGAGTCTGAAAATCACAGCTATTTCCCGCTTTACGAGATACATGCCAATACTGAGCTAAAGCAGGAGCTTTTTGACCATATAATCGCTTTTGAGAACTATCCGATGGGAAAAGACTGGGCATTTTCAAAGGATACTTACGGAATAGGCTTTTGCGTTGATGGCTTTGAGATGTACCAGAAAACGAATTACAGCTTTAATATAATAGTAACCCCCGGAACGGATATCAAGGTCAGGTTGATATATAACGCCAACTTTTTTGATGAATATATTATACGTAATATAGAAAAGCATTTTAACAATGCAATGTATGCGGTACTTGACAATCCACAAATAGAGATAGGAAAAATCGACATACTTTCAGACGAAGAGAAAAGCTTGACGCTAAACGGGTTTAACAGCAGGAAAGCCTTATATCCTCACCAAAAGACAATCCATGAATTATTCGAAGAGGTTGTTAAAAGGTTTAAAGATAGGACAGCTGCGAAGATTGAAGAAAGTGGGCTTACTTATGGCGAGCTTAACAACAGAGCAAATCAGATAGCAAAGGTTTTGAAGGAAAACGGTGTAGGCAGAGAATCGATCGTTGCGATTATGATGTACCCTTCGCTTGACATGATATGCAGTATCCTTGGGATACTAAAAGCGGGAGGGGCTTACCTTCCTATAGATCCTGACTATCCTGACAAGAGGATAAGTTTTATGCTGGAGGACAGCGGGGCCAAGGTGTTGCTGACTGAGCCCGGATTGATTAGTAAGGTGACGTTTAGCGGCACAATTGTCGATGTCCAGAATCAAAACATTTATTCTGAACATTGTGAAAACCCTGAACACATAAATAAGCCAAGTGACCTAGCGTATATTATATATACTTCGGGTACGACAGGTAAGCCGAAGGGCGCAATGATAGAGCACAGGAATGTAGTGAGCCTGATGTGCAATGACGGGATGGAGTTCAGTTTTGATGAAAACGATGTCTGGACAATGTTCCATTCCTTCTGCTTCGATTTTTCAGTGTGGGAAATGTATGGGGCACTTCTTTTTGGAGGAAGGTTGGTTGTTGTTCCGAAGCAGGTTGCAAGGGACACCTCTGGGTTTTTAAAGCTTTTGAAGGAGGAAAAGGCAACAGTCTTAAACCAGACCCCTTCAGCCTTCTACAACCTGGCAAACGAAGAATTACTTTTTAAGGACAAGGAACTGGGAATCCGCTACATCATATTTGGTGGCGAGTCATTAAAGCCGATGCTTTTGAAGGAATGGAGAAGTAAATATCCAGAAACCAGACTTATTAACATGTATGGGATTACCGAGACCACTGTTCATGTTACATTTAAGGAAATAACAGAATATGAGATAGATTTGAATATAAGCAATATAGGAAAGCCGATACCTACGCTGACCAACTATGTTATGGATAAAAACTTGAGGCTATTGCCTGTCGGTGTTCCAGGGGAGCTTTGTGTAGGTGGCGAGGGAGTATGTAGGGGATATTTGAAAAGGCCTGAGCTTACAAGCGAAAAGTTTGTTATGAATATCAACTATAATCCACAAGAAAGATTATACAGATCCGGAGATTTGGTAAGAATGTTCCCGGATGGTGATATGGAATACCTTGGAAGGATAGACCACCAGGTAAAAATAAGGGGATTCAGGGTTGAGCTGGGGGATATTGAAGCAAAGCTTCTGAATCACCCTGAAATTAGCGAAACAATAGTGGTATGCCATGAAGACTCTGCTGGCGGCAAATACCTGTGTGCCTACATTGTTTCAAGAATCGAGTTGACTGCAGAAGAACTTAGGGAACACTCGTTAATTGGGCTCCCATCGTATATGGTGCCTTCCCGCTTTATAAGGCTCCAGAAAATGCCTATGAATTCGAACGGGAAAGTGGATAGAAAAGCACTTCCAAAGCCAAGCGGAGACATAGTCACAGGTACTTCTTATGCCGTTCCAGAAAACGAAGACGAGAAGAAGCTTGTTTCAATATGGGCAAGCGTACTTGAAATGAATGCAGAAAGCCTTGGCGTGATGCACAATTTTTTCACCCTTGGAGGGGATTCCATCAAGGCGATAAGGCTGATAAGCCTTACTAATAAGTATTTTAAATCAAACTTCCAATTAAAGGACTTATATGAGTTGCAGACTATAAAGGAGTTTGCTAGCAAGCTTCTAAGCCGTGAATCCGGTACAGTTGATGATAAACTTGAAAAAGCCAGAATAGAAATTGAGAAGTTGAAAAAAGACATTCTTGGGGATCAGGATCAGTTGGCAGGAATTCCAGCGGATTTTGAAGACCTTTATCCCATGAGTGATATTGAATTCGGTATGGTCTATTACTCAATAAAGAATCCGGAAGCAGCAATATACCATGACCAATCTTCCTATAGGCTGTATGAAAGCAGCTTTAATAAGGATGCATTCGAAAGTGCTGTTTCATACATGTCTGAGAAGCATCCTATCTTGAGAACCAGCTTTAATTTAAAAGATTTCAAACAGCCGGTACAGATAATACATAAAAGTATTGCTGCTGACATGGAATACTTTGATTTGAGGGAAAATGATGGGGAAGATAGCAAAGCTTATATAGAGAATTGTCTTTTAAGTGATAGAAAGATGCCTTTTGATATAAATAAAGCACCTTTATGGAGATTTAAGGTGTTTTATTTGAAGAATCATAGGATTTGCCTGGTTTTCATATGCCATCATGCCATTTTGGATGGATGGAGTGTTGCATGCTTTATGACGGAACTTGTGAATATATATCTAAAATACAAGAATGGAGAAAATGTAGAAGTACAAAAGTTAAAGCTGGATTATAAGGATTATGTAATTGAGCAGGCAGCGGTAAAAGGTAGAAAAGATATTGTGGACTATTGGAAGAAGGAATTGGACGGCTATAAACGCTTTACCTTTCCACCAAGAATTTCATGGGAGGGTATTAATAATAGTGAAAGCAAAGTACTTGTAACGAAACTAAAAACTGAGCTCATTGATAAGGTGAAAAATACGGCTTTTAAATACGGAACAAGTCTAAAAACGCTCTGTTTTGCAGCATATTTATGCATGCTGAATACAATAGGCAGTGATGATGAGGTGGTAGCCGGACTGGTAGAACATAACAGGCTTATTCGTGAAGATGGGGAGAAGGTATTAGGGTGTTTTTTGAATACTGTTCCTGTAAGAGTGATGTTCAAGAAAGGAATGTCATGGGAGGAGCTCGTAAAGTCAGTAACGGACAAGCTTACAGAGCTGAAGCTTTATGAAAAGTTTTCACTTCATGAGGTATTAAAAGCGACAGGTGAAGGAATGAAAGATGAGAACCCAATCTTTGATACATTTTTCAATTACGTGGATTTTTATGTTTATGACAAGTCAGAGAATAAAGGTATCATAGAAAATATTGCTGATATGGGTGGATTTGAGAAGAGTAATGCTGCTCTTGATTTCACCGTTTCAGTTACTTCAGGTTATGTTGGGATTAAGACATCATACAAGACAAGCATGTTTGAAGACACACAAATTAGAAGCTATACAACACTATTTATTAACATATTGGAAGAACTTGCGAGTAATCCTCAAGCAGTAATATGTAAAGAGAAAATTATTCCTGCTGAAGAAAAAAGGAGACTCCTAATAGACTTCAACGGTACATTCAGGGCGTATGACAGCAGTAAAACCATCTGTAAGCTTTTTGAGGAGCAGGTGATTAAAACTCCTAATGCTACATCCCTTGTTTTTGGAAACAGACAGGTGAGTTACACTGAGCTTGATGAAGCTTCTAGCCATTTAGCAAGAAGCCTTGCATCCTTGGGAATCTCAAGAGGAAGTGTTGTGGGAATTATGGTAGGCCGTTCAGTTGAGATGGTTGAGTGTATTCTGGGAGTTTTGAAGGCAGGGGCTGCATATCTTCCTATTGATCCAGAATTTCCTAGTGAAAGAATAAAATATATGCTTCAAGATAGTGGTGCAAAGCTATTGCTTACACAAAGCGGGTTATCAGGAAAGCTAGATGTTGATATCAAAAGCATACTGATAGAGGATTTGGCTACAGAGACTAAAAATGAGGGTGAACCGCATGAAAAAGCCTCAGCTGAAGACCTTGCCTATGTAATATACACTTCCGGTTCTACAGGAAGACCAAAAGGAGTCATGATTGAACATAGGGGTGTTGTAAATTTTATTAAGGGAATGATTGATGCTATAGGATTTTCAGCTGATAAAACCATACTTGCACTTACGACGATTTCTTTTGATATATTCGTACTTGAAGTACTGCTACCGTTGACCATTGGAATGAAGGTGGTCATAGCGAACGAGGAAGAACAGAAGGATCCTGAACTTATAAATAGGATGATATCTGAAAATAGTATAGATATGCTTCAAATAACACCTGCCAGACTTCAAATGCTGATGACAAACAAGAACTGTGTTTCAAGTATGGGAAGGCTTAAGGAAGTTATGGTTGGAGGTGAGCCTTTTCCACAAGGGCTGTTGGAAGCTTTGAAGGATATAACTTCAGCCAGGATATACAATATGTATGGACCGACTGAAACTACAGTATGGTCTTCTATAAAGGAATTGACCGGTGAAAAGAAAATTCTTATCGGAAAGCCCATAGCAAATACGAGAATGTACATATTGAATGAAAACGGTGGTTTACAGCCGGTTTGCTCTGTAGGTGAGCTTTGTATTGGTGGAGATGGTGTGGCAAGAGGTTATATAAATGCTTTTGCTATGACAGCCGAAAGGTTTGTTCCGGATTTACAGGATTGTAACTGTAAAATGTATAAGACAGGTGATATGGCAAGATGGCTTCCTGACGGAAATATTGAATTCATGGGACGTAGAGATGAACAGGTTAAAATAAGGGGCTTTAGGATAGAATTAAGTGAAATTGAAGCAAGGCTTGAAAGCTATAGTTCTATACATAACGCTGTTGTAGCGGCTAAGAGTGATAAGGAAGGTATCAGATTCCTGTGTGCGTATTATATTTCCGACTCTGTAGTGGATCTAACAGAAATAAAGAAGCATCTTTCTTTAGAGCTTCCGGAATATATGATACCAACGTATTTTGTACGTATGGATAAATTCCCAATGACACCTAACGGAAAAGTGGATAGGAAGCTGCTTCCTGAACCAGATAACTCTTTACGTGCAGAAAAATTCATGTTGCCGGAAAATGAGACTGAGAAAAGGCTGCTTAGTATTTGGCAGGATGTACTTGGAATAAGCAACTTGAGCACATCATCCAACTTTTTTGAATTGGGTGGGCATTCATTGAAAGCTGCAATCTTGATAGCACGGATCAACCGGGATTTCAACGTTAATATACCGCTTCGGAGTATATTTTTATGTCCCACCATCATCAAACTGGCACAAAATATCAATAATGCTGGCCACTCCGAAGTGATAAGAGTAGAATCTTCTCCAAAGAGTGGATATTATCCTCTAACCTCCGAACAAAGGCGTGTGTATCTGGCTGGACAGACTGAAGAAGACGGAATAGCTTACAACATGCCAGGAGCAATGATAATAGAGGGAATTCTTGATATAAAAAGGTTTGAAGAAACTTTCAAGTGTCTGATAGGAAGACATGAGGCTTACAGGACTTCAATCACTTTTGAAAATGGGGGATTGGTGCAAAAAGTCAATGACAATATAGACTTCAAGGTTGCAATTATTGAAAAGGGAGATGGTAGCCTTGATGCTATCATTGACAACTTTATAAGACCCTTTGACTTGAGAAAAGCACCTCTTTTGAGAGTTGGACTTGTAAAATTGGATAAAGACCGGTATCTTATGCTTTTTGATGTCCATCATATCATATCAGATGGCGTTTCCGCAGGTATTTTGATCAAGGAATTTGCTAGCCTTTACAATGGGAATAAACTTCCGGAGGTGAAGCTACAATACAGAGACTATGCTGTATGGCAGGAAAAAGTATTTACTGATTCCCATAGCTGTGAGTCAGTTATCGCAAATCAGAAGCAATATTGGAAAGATACTTTCGCAGGAGGCATTCCTCTTCTAAACCTCCCTGTTGATTATCCAAGGAAATCACAAAGGAGCTTTGAAGGAGACCGGATAATCCAAAGGACAGGGACAGGAATTGTTTCAGGTATCACTAGGCTTGCTAATGAGACAGGGGCTACTACTTTTATGGTTATGTTTGCGGCTTATGGAATACTCCTATCAAAGCTGTCAGGGCAGAATGATATTGTAATAGGTACGCCGATGGCAGGAAGGTCACAGGCTGATTTACAAGAAACAATAGGTATGTTTGTCAATACCTTGCCCATAAAACTAGGTATTAATGAAGGACAAAGCGTTGTTGAGATTATAAAGTATGTCAAGGAAGTTGCTATAAAAGCATTTGAAAACCAGAGCTGCAGGATTGAGGAAATTGTTGAAATGTATGAATCCGCTAAACATCCTGGTAGGAACCCTTTGTTTGATACCATGTTTTTACTGCAGAATGTAGATATTGGCAAGATTGATATAGAAGGTCTTAAATTCAAACCTTATGTTTTTAAGACTAGGGTGTCTAAATTGGATTTAAGCCTGGAAATAATCCAAGAGGACAGTGATATGGTGTTAGTTTTAGAGTATTGTACAAAACTTTTTAAGGCTGATACTATCCAAAGGATATTACAGGATTATATAAAAGTGTTGGAATTTATGGTTAGAAACAGTTCTATGGAGTTAAGCAGTCTAAAGCTTATGGATAGATACCATGTGCGTAAGAGTGTTATTTCAAAGGACCTGGATTTTAATTTTTAGGGTGAGGTTTATATGGACAAGTATACTCAGAATATGATAGCAGCATCAAGCCAATTTGAAGAAGAAAAGAATTATTGGATAGAAAAGCTTTCTGGAGATATTGTGGTTTCGGGTATTCCTGAGGATTACTTGAGTCATAAGCAGGAAAGTTATTGTTGTCAGAAAAAGAATTTAAGATTTCCTGATGATATCTATGAGAACCTTTATGCAATGTCTAACAAATCCCTGCCTGCTATGTATATCATTCTGCTGGCGGGTGTAAAATTCTTGTTTAGCAAGTATACCGGAAATGAGGATATTGTTGTTGGAATGCCGGCTTTTAAACAGGAAGAAGAAGCGGGGTATATTGATAATTTCCTTGCTTTAAGAAGCAGGGTTGATGGCAATTTCACCTTTAAGGAACTACTGACTGAAGTTAAAAAGACTGTTATTGAGAGTGATAGTAACCAAAACTACCCCATCTATAAGATAATGGAGCACCTAGGACTTGAAATTTCAGAAGGGGTAGTACCTCTTTTCAATACCATAGTCCTCCTTGAAAATATACATGACAGGAGGACCATTGAACAGATAAAAGCCGATAGTGTTTTTTCTTTCTCATTGGAAGATGGTTCCCTTATATTGGAAATAACATATAATGGCGGTCTTTATAGTGAAAGTACGATTTCAAGGATTTTCAATCATCTACTGATGATTTTCGGAAATATAAAAGAGAAAATCAATTGTAAATTGGACGATTATAAAATAGTTGATGAAAAAGAAAAAAACATAATATTGCATGAATTCAATGATACTCATATGATACTACCCTTTAATAAGCCATTGCACAAGGTGTTTGAGGAGCAGGCAGAAAAAACGCCTGAAAATATTGCAATTATTTTTGAAGGGAAGCAGCTTACCTACAGTGAGTTAAACAGCAAGGCAAACTGTATTGCCAAAGGATTGGGAGGATTTGGAGTCAAGGAAGATGATATTGTAGCCATCGTTTCAAGACGTTCACCTGAAATGATGATAGGTATTCTGGGAATATTGAAAGCCGGAGCGGCCTATCTGCCCATAGACCCAGATTATCCAGATGAAAGAATACGGTATATGCTGGAGGACAGCAATACAGGAGTGATGATTGTCCAGAATAGCCAACTTTTAAGGGTTGATTTTGCCGGCAGGGTGATTAATCTAGAAAACGGGCAGCTTTATAAAGGACAAGTGAAAAATCCTGAATATAGTGGCGATTTGAAAAATCTTGCCTATGTCATCTATACTTCCGGATCGACAGGCAAGCCAAAAGGCGTCATGATAGAACACGGGGCTGCTATGAATATCCTATCAGCCATGCAGCTGCGATATCCATTGAATGAGGAAGATACGTTTTTGTTGAAAACCACATACACTTTTGATGTATCGGTAGCTGAAATTTTTGGCTGGTTTTTTGACGGAGGTAGGCTGGCTATATTGCCCCCAGGCCATGAAAAAGAGCCATCCAAAATCGTTGAGGCAATAAAAAAATATAGTGTAACACACATTAATTTTGTACCTACAATGCTGAGTGAGTTTTTGGACATGATCAGTAAAAATGACTGTGACAATCTAAAGAACCTAAGATATGTTTTTGCCTGTGGAGAAGCACTCAGTGCAAATATAGCAGGGAAATTCCTTCAGAAGCTCAAAGGAACAAGACTTGAAAACCTATATGGACCAACTGAAGCGACTATATATTCCACCTGGTATTCAGTAACTGGCGATGTCGGACAGCAAAACGTCCTCATTGGCAAGCCTTTTGAAAACTATAGGGTATACATAATAGGAAGGAATGGCAGCATTAACCCTATAGGTGTTGCAGGTGAATTATGTCTGGCAGGTGAAGGACTTGCAAGAGGATATTTGAATAAAGTAGGTTTGACAGCGGAGAAATACATATCAAACCGATATGAGCCGGGGAATAAAATGTACCGGACAGGGGATTTAGCAAGATGGTTGCCTGACGGAAATATTGAATTTTTAGGTAGGATTGATAATCAGGTAAAGATAAAAGGCTTCAGGATAGAACTTGGAGAAATAGAAGTGCAGCTTCTGATGATTGAAGGGGTAAAAGAGGCAGTAGTTGTTGCAAAAGCTGATAATAGCGGTCAAAAGTATCTTTGTGCCTATTATATATCTGACCGGGAGTTTCCGGTTACCAGTATGAGGGAGCATTTGTCGCAAAACCTTCCTACTTATATGGTTCCTGCATATTACATTAGGATGGATAAAATACCGCAGTCATCAAACGGTAAGATAGATAGGAAAGCACTTCCGGACCCAGATGTGATATCTGCAGAAGAAGTGGAATACGAGGCACCAGTTGGTCTTATGGAAGAGAAGTTGGCAAGGGTTATGGCTGAAGTCCTTTCGATTGAAGATGAGAGGATCGGTGTGAATAACAATATTTTTAATCTCGGTCTAGACTCAATAAAGTCTCTTCGCATTATTAGCGGTTTAAATAAAATTACAGGCATCAGCCTACAAATGTCCGAACTATACAAATACCCTACAATCCGATCTTTAGCTAAGCACTTGGAAAACAGTAGAGCAGAAGCAGCAGGTTCGAATATTGATGACGTTATGCAGGAGATAAACAAAATCAAGGAGGAAGTGCTTCAAAGCATTACAGGAAAAGCTCTGGAGGACAATCTTGAAGATATCTATCCTATGAGTTATATAGAACATGGCATGATATACTACGCATTGAAATACCCCGAAAAGAGCTTATACCACAATCAATCGCTATACCTTGTAAAGGATTTTGAGCTTGAGCCGTCTGTCTTTGAACAGGCTATGGGTCTGATGACGATAAAGCATCAGATTTTAAGAACCAAGTTCATACTTGATGAATATTCACAACCGCTTCAGTTCGTTTACAAGAATATTAAAATTGATTTTGATTATCAAGATATCTCATATTTAAGTGAACCTCAGCAAAAGTATTATTTGGATGGATATCTTTTAGAAGATAGAAAAACAGGGTTTGATACTACAAACAAAACAAGAAAGCCCCTTTGGAGGGTTAGGATTTTTAAATTGGGTGAACGCCAGCTTTGCTTTTGCTTGATATACCATCATGCTATTCTGGATGGTTGGAGTGTAGGAAACTTCATATGGGAGTTATTCGATTCATATTCAAAATTGAAGGCACATTCAGATTATATGCCGGCTATGCTTACGCACAGCTATAAGGATTATATGATAGAACAGCTTACCATACGGGATAACATAGAGGTAACGGATTTCTGGAAGGACGAGCTGCGTGATTATAAAAGACTTGGGTTGGAATCTTTCAAAGAAGACACTGTGGATAAGGAAGAAAAATATGTTACCAAAGAACTCAAAGTCGCAGATATCCTCAGTAATAAATACCGGGAGGCTGCCAAAGCCTGTGACACTGGCCTGAAAACATTATGTTTTGCGGCTTATGCCTATGCTATGAACATGCTGTCATTTGAAAACGATATCGTTGTGGGCTTAGTTGAGCATAACCGACCAGCATGCCAAGACAGTGAAAAAATACTCGGATGCTTTTTGAATACAATTCCTGTAAGGGTTCGATTTGAAAAAGGTATGAGCTGGAGAAGCCTGATATCTGAAGTATCCCATAAGTTGATTGCTTTAAAACACTATGGGAGACTATCACTTTTTGAAATTTCCAGATTGACTGGAGAAGCTGGAAATAAGGCAGATAACCCGTTTTTTGATACATTTTTCAATTATGTTGATTTTAACGCGTTCAGCAGTGATATTAAGCTTGAACTGATGCAGAATTCAGATGGAAATGAAAGAAAAAATACAATCCTCGATTTCAATGTATCTGATGTTTCAGAGCGTATAGAAATCTATATAGGCTATGTTCAGCAATTGATATCAGAAGATATAGTTGGAAAGCTCCTGCTATATTTTAAAAATGCATTGGACAATTTCGCATTCAACCAGAGTGGATTGGTTTCAAAGGCTTCCATTTTGCCGGAGTATGAGAAATATGAATTACTTCATGGATTTAATGATACCGATGCTGAATATCCGTGGCAAAAGACACTGCACCAGGTGTTTGAAGAACAGGCAGCAAAAACACCAGATAACATTGCCGCTGTCTTTGAAGGCGAAGCCATTACTTATAAAGAACTAAACCGCAGGAGCAATTGCTTGGCAAAGGTTTTAAGAGACAAGGGCGTAAAACCGGACAGTATTGTAGCAATCATGTCCAGAAGATCACTTGGGATGATAATCGGCATCATGGGAATATTGAAGGCAGGAGGGGCTTATATGCCTATTGATCCTGATTATCCTGAGGAAAGGATCCGCTTTATGCTAAAGGACAGCGGCACAGGTGTGCTGCTTACCCAGAATGGACATTTAAGGGATGTCGGGTTTGATGGTGAGGTTATAGAACTTGAACAAGATGATTTGTATGTAACAGATGCCGGAAACCCTGAAATTGTAAACACCTCAAAGGATATTGCTTATGTCATATATACTTCCGGTTCCACAGGAAAGCCTAAAGGGACAATGATTGAGCATTATTCAGTCATAAACAGGATTAATTGGATGCAGAAGAAATGCCCTATCGGTGAGAAGGACGTTATTCTCCAGAAAACGCCCTTCACCTTTGATGTATCCGTATGGGAGCTTTTCTGGTGGTCATTTACGGGAGCGAAGGTATGTTTCTTGGTTCCAGGAGGTGAAAAAGACCCATGGGCAATAGTTGAGGCTGTAAAAAGAGAAAAAGTTACCACCATGCACTTCGTTCCATCTATGCTCAGTATCTTTTTAGAGCATGTTGAAAATGTTGAGGAGTGTGAAAAGTTATCATCTTTGAGGCAGGTATTTGCAAGTGGAGAAGCCTTGACACCCAATCAGGTGGATAAGTTCAACCGTGTTATTAATGCAGTATTCGGCACAACCCTGGACAATCTATACGGACCGACTGAGGCTACGGTAGATGTATCCTATTTTAACTGTTCTGGTG
>CAYXPB010000128.1:0-14490 GCA_964466645.1 uncultured Acetivibrio sp.
CTTGCTAAAGTGTAACATGAAAATAAAGTTGTTGTTCAAATTACGAATTGAAGTTTCTTTTTTTAGAATACCTCCCCATAAGGTCTTTAATATATATATAAGTATAATATATATATAAGTATAATATATAGAAACAGTGAAATAACTTGTTTAAAATTTAGAATATCCCCCAAGAATACGATAAATGAGGTTTATTCTTCCTGCAATTTGTCAAAGTTATATGTTATAATGTAACCACTTTTGATTATTTGAAACATCCTTATCAAAGTAAGTATTCCCAAACTACAATAGAGGGAGCGTAACCATGTTATTTGAATCTTATAAGACAATCCTTTACTCTGACACTTTAATTCCCGACATTTTCATCACTGAGTATATGCCAATGATGAATGCAGAAAGTTTGAAAGTGTATGTTTATTGCCTATTCTTGAGTAAATATGGCAAAAACGCCACAGTAGAAGAGTTTGCAAAAAGCTTAGGTATGAATGTAGATGTAGTTAAGGAATGTATTTCAAACCTTGAAAATTTAGGAGTACTTACATGGAAGTTAGACGGCATTGTTCTCCATGATTTAAAAGAAAAAGAAATTAAAAAGATGTACAGACTTAAAACTACATCTTCACCTGAGGAAGCAGTTAATAATTTTGACAAGAACAAAAAACGTAATGAGATTATATATACAATAAATAATGCTTTTTTCCAGGGCGTAATGTCTCCTTCATGGTACACCGATATTGATGCTTGGTTTGACAGGTATAAGTTTGACGAAGATGTAATGCTTGCCCTATTTCAGTACTGTTTTGATCAAAAAGGGCTTGTAAAAGCGTACATAGAAAAAGTTGCCGAAAACTGGAAAAACAGAAATATTCGTAATTCTTTCGATCTTGATAACTACTCAATTGAACAAAAAAAGTTTAAAGATGTTCGTGGAACAATAGTAAAGAAATTGAAGCTTGGAAGGAATTTGACGGAATATGAAGATGCCTATGTGGAAAAGTGGGTTATGGACTATAAGTACAATTTTGAAATAGTAGAAATTGCCCTTAAAAAGACAACCGCAAAATCAAACCCCAACTTCAACTACCTTAACAGTATTATTACCGATTGGTATACTCACGGCTTAAAGACTAAAGAAGAAATATTGGTTTATGATGCAAAGAGAAAGAAAAACTCGGCAAAAAACCCGGCAGTAGCTAATAACGTGCCTGGTGCCCCACAACAGGGTAATTTTGATCAGAGAAAATATGAAGAAGGCTATCTAAACAGCTTATACGAAAATGCTTAAGGCATATGTTATCTGGAGGTTTTATGTACAAGAATATACACATTATAATTCAAAAAGAATATGACAAAAGACAAAAAGAAATTTATGACGAAATGATGCTTAGAAAAAACGAAGTATATTCGAAGGTACCTAAAATCGAAGAAATTGACAATGCCATGCAATTTGCTGGTATCAAGTATACAAAGATGATTTTAAAGGATGCGAATATTGCTGATTCTTTAATTAATGAGCTTCGTGCTACACTTGAAAGACTAAAGAGTGAAAAAGCCATGCTACTTAATGAATTTTCGTATCCCTCCGATTTTCTTGAGCCTAAATATAATTGTACGTTATGTAAAGACACCGGATATGTGAGCAGTGGAATCAAAACCGAAAAATGTTCTTGCTATAAGCAAAAATATATAAATAACCTGTACAACCAGTCAAACTTGAAACTTGCGTTGTATGAGAACTTTTCAATGTTTGATGAAAACTACTATCCCGATATTGTTGATGAAGCAAAGTATGGTATAAGGATATCTCCAAGGAACAATGTTTTGAAGATAAAGGAAAGAGCTTCCGAATTTATAGCTAATATTGCTTCTTTAGATAACAAAAACCTATTTTTCTGTGGGCCTACAGGTGTCGGAAAAACCTTCATGATAAATTGTATTGCTGCCGAACTGTTAAACAAGAGTATAACGGTTTTATATCAGACGTCGCCCTCCCTGTTTAATACAATAAACGAATATAAGTTGAAAAGCTTTAAAGAAACTGAATATGAAGATTCAACCTATGACAATATATTTGACGTTGAAGTATTGATCATTGATGACCTTGGTACAGAGTCACCTTCTGCTGCAAGGTATGCCGAGCTTTTAAACATTCTAAACTCGAGGCATGACAAAAACCTCCAGCGTCCCTGCAAAACTATAATTGCGACAAATATGGGCGTTGGTAACCTCCATCAATATTACGATGAAAGGGTAGCCTCTCGAATAATAGGAAGTTTCGACCTCTTTAAGTTTGCCGGTGAAGATATACGTGTACTAAAAAAGAATATGTAAGAAGGTTTCAAAATATAACCTATACAATATTTAAGTAACAAAGCGGAAGCTTAAAAGCTTCCAAACAGAAGAAAATTATTTTGTTACGCCAAAAATGTAAATCAAATTTTTTAAAATGCAATTCACCAGTTGTTTTTTATAAATCACCTAATTCTCTTATATACCTATAAATCGTAATATCTGCGCAGCCACTGGTTGGCTAATTATATTTCCCATTCTCAATATATCAATGACATATATAAATAAAATCAAAACAAGTCCGGGCACAAATGAAATGAAGTGCATTAACGGAATAGGCTTTTCTTCTCTTTGTACAACAACTTCTCTTTTACTGTTGTTTTTAGCAAAAAAACGAAGGAGAAAATATAGCCATATAGCTGAAAAACAAAATATAATAGCATATACAACAATAACACTTATAATCTCTATTTGGCTCATCTGTGCAAAAGTTGCAAATATATCCCCATTTTGTACATCTTCAACGCCTTTTATATTGCTTTCTTTTAAAAATTCAGTAGCTTTCAATGAGGCATAAGTTAAACAGACTGCTATAGAATTATTTGCAAAATGTGCAAATATACTACTAAACAGTGAGTTACTCTTGTAAGTCATATAGCCAAGCAAAGCTCCTAAAATGAATGTTCCTAAAAATCTCTGAAAGTCCATATGCATAAGCCCAAACAAAAAGGCTGTTATAAATATTGATTTAATTGGACCGAACTTTTCAAGACCTCTTTGAATAACACCCCTAAAAAGAACTTCTTCGCATATTCCTGCCGAAACACCTATAACAAATATCCCTACTAGTAGACCCCATGATTCTGTAGAAATAGGTGCTTGGAAAACTTCATAGCTTCCAAAGATTTGTTTAATTACCCAAAAATTCAGCAAATTCAAAACCCCTATAACAGGCAGAGAAAATATCATAATACCAAAAATCAAAAGTAAATTTACAGTTCCGGGATTATTAATTCTCATAACTTTTCTTACATCAAATTTGAAAAATACTAAAAATATAAGAGGTGGTAAAAGTATTAAACCAAACTCAGTTATTAATAAGCCATAATTTACATTCCACCTTTGAATACGTGTGCCTAAATATAAAAAAATAATTACAACAAAGGAAAAAAGCATTCCAACCTGCCAGACAGAAGGTTTCCTAAAACTATCTTTCTTTATATCTTTAAAGAAGCCTATACTATCAACATCTATGTTTTCCTTTTCTTCCATTCTCTCATCCCCCTAGTTTAACGTATAATGCATGAAAAAGCCCAAAACAAAACAGGGGCAAAAAGCCCCTTATCATTTATTATAATAGATTTCGTTAAATTATTGAAGACTCTATTCTAAAATAAAATTATTAAAAGTAATACATCCTTTAATTTTACATTGTGAGTGTCCCATTAGGAGTATTTATAATCATCAGAATCTTTTCTTCCTTGCCGGTTTCTGCATTAATATATACCAAGAAATCCCTGTCGTTTAATTTCCCCTTAAACTCATAAGTAAATATCTCTGTTTTATAATTGGTAGGTATTATTGCAAGCCCTGAGCTTAAAATCTTCATCTTAGAAGTTATTAGTGCACGTGCTTGCTCCATTGTTATTTTAGGAGCAGGAATATCCCTATCACTGTGTGATGAAATATAGCCCTTACTTTCAAAACCAATCACTTCTCCGTTATCTAATGCTACCTTTACTTTTATCAAATCAGAATATATTATAACGTTGTTCTGACTGTAAGCAAAGTTTATTACAGCTGTATTATCTTCTTTAAGATAGTAAGTATCTACCATATCTTTAAACCCATGCTTCTCTAAAAACTTCCCTGCAAATTCTTTCGCTTGGTCCATCTTTATTTTTTCCTCAGGAATAGGCCTGTCATAGAGCGCCCATAAAACATGACCTCCCTTTTGAGTAACATCAATCTTCGCATCCTGTTCCTTTGGAACATTTTTAAAATTAACATTAAAACTGTAAGTCTTTATTTGACCGGCATCATTTTTACCTATATCGGTCACAGCTTCAACTTTATCTTTCCCGAAGAAATTTATAACTATTTGTTTTGCCTTCTCAGAACTAAGATTGTCTCCAGTCAATCCTCTAGGTTCAGTAGAGGTCATGTGATCAGAGAAGGGACCGTCATAAATAAGGGTAGGATAATCCTGAAAAGTCTTTTCTATGTTTTCAAATTGCTCATTAGGCATTTCAGAAGAAGTTTTTTGGAAGAGCTTAGTTCCCTTACTTGCGAGTTCACCCCATTTTATTCTTCCCGATGTAAGTTGATTTTGCAAATCATTTAAGCTTTGTTCAAGTGAAACCGAATATCCATGAAGGTTTTCAATAAGCTTGTACTGCTCATCAGTGAGCTTTTTACCATCAATACTCTGATTGTTAATGGAATAGGAAAGATCGCCAACCTGTGTAAGAAATTTTGATGTGTTTGCAAGAACTTGCTGTGATACAGGCAGCTGCCCTAAGTTTGTTTGTGCCAAATTTGCCTGTCTCCATGCTTCCTGCAACGTTGCTGCAGTCTTAGACGGTGTAGAACTTATTAATGATTTAATAAGCAATACCTCAACATTATTTACATACCCTGTCATATCATAAAAAGCTCGATTATACTGGTTATCCAGTTCTTGTCTTAAATTTGCAGCATGCTTATACTGATATATTCCCCATATTGCTACTCCAGCTATTACTACAACTACTATACTGTACATCTTTCTGTCGGATAAACGTCTCTTGAAATCCTGTAATTTTTCTCTTATACTCATAAATTAAGCACCTCCTATATTCCAAAATTATGTTTTCCTATTTTTTTTAGTATTTTTCTGGACCATATCCATTTACTTGTTGCTGTCGCAGGGTTCCAGTAATACAAGCATCCGTTAGTTGGGTCCCATCCGTTCAAGGCATCCCTTGCCGCTTTTAATACTGAAGATTTTGGATCTATGGGAACAGCAATCTGTCCGTCAGATACTGCTGTAAATGCTCCAGGCTGATATATTACTCCGGTAACTGTTTTTGGAAATTTAGAATCTCTAGTTCTGTTTAAAATGACTGCACCTACTGCAACCTGTCCTTCATATGGCTCACCTCTGGCCTCTCCGTTTATTGCTCTAGCTAGCAGTTGTTCATCACTTACTCTGTTAGCTGCCGCCATTGCTGCTCCTGATTGAGCATAAGTGGTAAGTCCCATCGATTCCAACGTTTTTCGCTCTGTTATACCATTCACAGGGAGATTATAGACCTTCTGAAAATCCTTAACTGCAAGAAATGTTTTTAGGTCATATTTGCCACTGACACTTCCATCATAATATCCCCAGTTTTTAAGCCTTTGCTGAACCTTCATAACATCTTCATTTTCAGTTCCCGGCGTCAGTTTTTCTGCTATAGGAGTAATAAACACCTGTCCATCAAAAAACAGAGATATTCCTATAGAAAAAACTATTACAAGCATTACAATCACTTTTATAGTTTTCAAAATAATTTCCTCCTTTCACAATATTAAATCATTACAATTATTTCTAATTTAGTACGCTAGCTCCATTTAGACCATTTCAAAAAATAACCTATACATTAATTAAGTCACAAAAAAAATTCGTTATAGGTAAAAAACTATAAGTCCTGAGCCATTTTCCACTTAAAAATCACTTTTTTATTCTCTGTGTTTTTATATGAAAATATTCACTTAACAAAAAAATATTAGAAGGCCAGAGGCCCTTCAAAATCAAGATGCATTTTCTGTAAAGCAAAAGAATGTTCCTATATTTAGAACCTACCCAAAGCATTTCTATGTATAAAATTCACATCAATTCCAAATACTAATAACTATTACCACTAATTGAGGGGCAGAAAATGGATGTTTTATATTTATCAATATCAATGGGTGCAGGCCATTTAAGAGCCGCTGAGGCGCTAAAAGAATACGTTGATCAAAGGTATCCGGACTCAAGGTCTTTAGTAATTGATACCTTTAAATACATAAATCCTATGGTGCATAAAATCTTTGTTGACGGGTATCTTAGTATTATAAAAAGTATACCTTTCGCTTATGGTACCCTTTATAAAATGTCTGAACAGATGGATAATATAAATAAGTTAAGCAATGCATTAAGTAAAATTTTTTCATATAAACTAGTGAAAATAATCAATGCATTTAATCCGTCAATAATTGTTTGTACTCATCCATTTCCTCTGCAAATTGTATCCTGCTTAAAAAAAGAGAAAAAAATCGACGTACCGTCAGTGGGTATTTTAACCGACTATGTAAACCATCCTTTTTGGTTCCATAATAATATTGAGGCCTATGTAGTTGCACATAACAAAATAAAAAAGGCTATGGTTAAATGTGGTATACCTGAAAATCGGGTATACTCTTGCGGTATTCCGGTTTCAAAAGTATTTCTCAGAAAAAGTCCAAGGGGCAGGGTTTTAGAAAAGTTTGGTCTAGAGGATAAATTTACTGTTTTAATTATGGGAGGAAGCCTTGGATTTGGTGATATAAGGAGAGTTTTTTTCTCGTTGCTTAAAAGTAATAGGGATATACAAATAATAGTTGTAACGGGGAAAAACAAGAGATTGAGGCAGCAGCTTCAAAGTTACGTTATTCAATATGATAAAAAGGTTTTGGTGATTGGTTATACCAATGAAATCTGTGATTTAATGGATATAGCTGATTTGGTTTTAACCAAACCTGGGGGGATGACAATCTCTGAAGCACTTGTAAAAGAACTTCCGATATTTTTAATGTCTCCGATACCTGGGCAGGAGGAGCGTAACTCATCTTTTTTGATAAGTAATGGTGTGGCTGAAAAGATAGATAACGAAATGGATGTTCAAAGCGTTATTAATGAAGTTTTGGATAATCCTAATAGGCTTTTATATATGAAGGAAAATTCAAAAAAACTATCTCTGCCAAATTCGGGGTATGAAATAGTTCATCTTATGGAAGAGCTTGTTATTTAAATGGTGAAGCTCCCTTCGTACACGTGACTTATTTGACTGTCTAAATTGGTGGACACTGTGATTTTGGAACCTATATGAAGAGCTAGTACCTATTGTTTTAGTGTCAAACGACTCCATTACAAGACCTTCGCATAGAATCTGTAGCCTCAGCTTGATAATTTTCGCCGCGTCTATGGGACATCCTGTCCCGAGACGCTAAAAATGCCATCCGTGGCATTTTTGCTTCAAATTATCAAGCTTTCGGCAACAGCTTCTAATGCTCAGGTCTAGTAATTGCGTCATTTGACACTAAAACATGTTTGAAACGTAATTTGGTTTGTTTTTCGCTATTCTATTGGCATAGCTGATTTAATATGGATTTTTACATATTTAGAGACTTTCAAACTTTCTCAATCTTCAGGGTGATAACTGGATATTTTGTAAGCCAACACTAAATAGCTAAGAGTTGGCTGTTTAGTGTTATAGATTTTCAATTTAGGATTTTACATGTTTGGGGTTCTTGTTTATTCTATACTTCTTGGGAATCTAAGTATGATGATAAAATTGTATTGTTTTCATTATACCACTCATTGTTCACAATTTGTTCATAAATATGCAAAACTTTTTTCTTAAAATCATAATTGTATTTACTTTAAAAAGCGGCTTATTCTGAAATGATTTTTGATCAGGCATGTATATATTTTTATGGAGGAGCAATATATGGAAAAATTAAACTTCCTTGAGGAAGCAAAGATAATTGGTTCATTAAAAGATGAAATACACAAGGTAATAATCGGTCAAGAGTATATGATCGACAGAATCCTTATAGGTCTATTGACTGGAGGCCATATTCTTTTAGAAGGCGTTCCTGGGCTTGCAAAATCCTTAGCGGCCAGTACAATAGCTCGAGTTGTAGGGGTTGACTTTAAAAGAATTCAATTTACGCCGGATTTGCTGCCAGCAGATATATTAGGTACTGAGATATATAATCAAAAAACCGGTGAATTTATAATAAAGCAGGGGCCTATATTTAGTAATTTAATTTTGGCCGATGAGATAAACCGCGCACCGGCAAAAGTACAATCTGCATTGCTTGAAGCGATGCAAGAAAAGCAAGTTACCATAGGTGAAAAGACTTACCAATTAGACAAACCTTTTTTGGTAATTGCTACCCAGAACCCTCTTGAACAACAGGGTACCTATCCCCTTCCCGAAGCTCAGCAGGATCGCTTTATGCTTAAACTAAAAATAAATTATCCGGGTAGGGACGAGGAAAGAAAAATAATTGATGGTTTTACTTCAGAAGAGTCATCAGAACCGGATATAAGTAAAATTTTAACCCGCGAAGATGTTTTTAGATTGAGAAAAGTAATTGAGAGTATTCATTTAGACGAAAACATTAAAAACTATGTACTTGATATAGTGCTAAAAACTAGAGAAGCATCGGAATATATCTCGTGTGGCGCTTCCCCTCGTGCTTCTATAAGCCTTATTAAGGCTGCAAAAGGTAGAGCGTTCCTAAAAGGTCGCGATTATGTTGTCCCCGATGACATTAAGTCAATGGCATATGACGTTTTAAGACATAGAGTTTTACTGTCCTACGAGGCAGAAGCCGAGGATATTACTTCTGAAAAAATAATAGCAAATATTTTAGAGCAGGTTAATTTGCCTTAGGAAAAAGGAGAAGGTGTCTATATGGTTTCAAAGGAGCTTATCAAAAAGATAAGGCAGATTGAAATAAAATCAAATAAACTGGTTGAAGAGATTTTTTCCGGTGAATATCGTTCCGGCTTTAGGGGTAAGGGAGTTGAATTTGAAGATATAAGACAGTACTATCCCGGAGATGATGTAAGAAGTATTGACTGGAATGTTACTGCTCGGCACAATAAAGCCTTTGTTAAGCAATTCTGTGAAGAAAGGGAACTAAACATGTTCCTTTTAATTGACATGTCCCGTTCAAACAGCTTTGGTAACAAAAAGAACCTTATTGCTGAAGTAAGTGCAACTTTAGCCTTCTCAGCGAGCAAAAACAATGACAAAGTCGGAGTAATTTTCTTTACCGACAAGGTTGAGAAATTTATTCCTTCATTAAACGGTAAAAAGCATGTTTTATCAATAATTGAAAACATATTGACCTTTGAACCTGAACTTACGGGAACAGATCTTGCAAATGCACTACAATACTTTAACCGTGTAGTAAAAAAACATAGTGTGGTTTTTGTAATATCTGATTTTCTAGATGACGGATACAAAAAGGACATAAAAATTACTGCTGGAAGACATGACCTTGTTTTAGTACGCATTGTTGACAGGGCTGAAGAATTGATACCTGCTGGAGCCATTTTTACTTTTGAAGATCTTGAAACGGGTGAAACACTTGTTTTAGATAATATGAAGAGCGAACAAAGACTCGATACCGGTACTAGCTTATTTAAGCGAAATCTTATCAATATATATACTGATGAAGATTATGTCAGACCGTTAAAACAATTTTTCAGAAGAAGGGGTCAGCGATGAAAAAAAGTGGGAATTTACTTCTTCTATTGATTATATGTTTGTTTTTGGTTATTTCACCCGCACGTATTTTGGCAGAAGAACGAAATATTTACGTAGGAGACTTAATTGAGTTAAAAATTCAAGCTAGGGATTTAACCATAGATGAACTTAAGGACAAGTTTAAAGATTTTGAAATAGTGAATGTTTCAAATATATCGGAGGGCTATATTCTCACCCTTCGCAGTTTTGAAACTGGTGAAAAAACAATACAGCTAGGTGACAAAGAAGTTAAAATCACAGTAAAATCCACCCTTGATGAAATAGAAAGAAATGATATCTATGAGGGGGATCAAAACCCATTAGGCGCAGGGTTTTATATAAAATGGATATATGTTTTTTTCCCGCTTGTTGCTATCTTTTTATTGACACTCGTTTTAAACATCAGGTCATTCCTTAAGAAAAAGAAGGTTTCATCGTTAACGCCTTATGAAAGTTTTGTTAAAGCAATAAGCAATTTGTCAGTTGATCAAGGGGACTATTTAGTTAGATTGACTCTGTATTTTAAGAGGTATCTAGAATCCACCTATTCCTTTTCTATAAAAGGAAAAACATCAACAGAAGTCATTTATGAAATAGGCCGTTTGCCAAACTTGGATAAAAATTTATCGGAAATAGAATCCTGGCTTAAGGAAAATGATTATTTTAAGTTTTCAGGTACAACCGCACCAATGGCCAAAAAACTAGAGCTTATGGAAAGACTTACGGAGTTGGTAAAAAGTATAGAAGAGTCAAAAGAGGGAGAAATGTAATGAAACTAGCAAATTGGTATTATGTTTTCTTTAGACCATTAAGAATATATTTGTTTATTAAGCGCGAAAAAAAGTCTGCACTTAAATTTTCCAGTGTAAGGCTCCTAAAGAGTCGTGGCTATAAGAATACCATCAAACACAAAATCGGAAGATATATTATTCTTACAAGCCTTATACTTTTAGTTATTGCTATGGCTAGGCCTCAACTGCCAAAAGAAAACTCTCCGGCTTTTGAACAGGGAATTGACATAGCATTAGCTTTAGATGTATCCGGTTCGATGCAATCTGTAGATTTTACTCCTAACCGTTTAGAGGTGGCACGAAAGACCATACAGGATTTTGTCGAACAGAGGCCTAATGACAGAATATCTTTAATTGCCTTTGCCGGTACCGCTTATACGAGGGTTCCACTTACCCTCGACCATAATGTGGTTAGCGAGTCCCTGCGAGATATTAGTTTTGACTCTGTAAATGAGGATGGCACAGCAATAGGTATGGCTATTTCTGTTGGACTTAACAGACTTAAAAAGAGCAATTCTTCATCTAAAATTATCATTCTTGTTACTGACGGTTCAAATAATGCCGGTTCTATTAATCCTGAAACCGCAAGTGATTTGGCAAAAGACTATGGAATAAAAATCTATCCAATAGGTGTAGGTTCAGATAAAACCCTTATACCCTATGAAGTCTTCGGCCAGACAACTTACCGACAAGTTGATGGTGATCTTAATGAAGAACTGCTAAATAGAATTGCGGAGAAAACAAATGGAAAGTATTTTAGAGCAAAGGATTCTGGAGCTTTGTCTCAAGTTTTTGAGGATATAAATAAGCTAGAGAAGACTGAATTTGAAAAGGATGATTTCAAGCAATATATAGAATTAGCTTTTATTTTAATAATAATTGCTCTTGCCTTGTTGGTAATAGGCATTTTTCTAGACCGTTACTATTTCATCCAGATTCCATAAATTGATTTTAAAGGAGGGGCTATTAATTGAATTTTTTTGGGTTATTTGAGTTTAAATATCCTTTTAATATAATATGTGTCGTACTGCCCTTAGCAAGCTATATCCTTTTATTTTTAGGCATAGAAAAAAAGGAAAGAATACTCAAAATTCTTCACATTAAAACTGTGCCTAAATATAGAGTTCTACGTTCTGTGTTGGCAGTTTTAGGATTGTGTTTAATTCTTATCTCGTTATTAGGACCTCAGAGTTTTATAGGAGTTACAAAAGTGCATAAGGAAGGTTTAGACATCTATGTGCTGATAGACACCTCTAAAAGTATGCTAGTAGAAGATATCAAACCGGACAGGTTAAGTAGAGCTAAAAAAATTGTTGAAGATATAATAGCTAAACTTGATGGGGATCGAATCGGCTTTATTCCTTTTTCATCAGCAGCATACATACAAATGCCGCTAACCGACGATTACCAACTGGCTCGTATGTTCCTTGATGTAATAGATACGGATATGATTGGGGGAGGCGGTACAAATGTAGGTACTGCACTAAGTCTTGCACAAAAGTCTTTTAATGAGGCGTCAAGTGCTGACAAGGTAGTGATTATATTAAGCGACGGAGAAGAGCACACTTCAAACAGTATTGATATATTAAATTCAATCAAAGATGACCGTTTAAAAGTATTCACTATAGGTATAGGCACAGAAAAAGGAGGTCTCGTTCCTGATTATGATTCGACAGGAATACAAAAAACAGGTTATAAAAAAGACAAAAATGGAGAATTTGTTATGTCGAAATTAAATTCTGATACTTTAAAGAGTATTGCTTCCTCCGGAAACGGTGAGTATTATCAAGCTTCTATGATAGGCGAAGAGATCTCTTCACTTACAAAGAAAATATCCTCTCTGAAGAGAGCTAATTATAACACTGACGAAGTAAAAAGATTTAAACAGCTTTACCAATTCTTTCTAGGACCTGGGATATTGTTGTTTTTAATTGCTTATCTTCTTCCCGAAAGGAGGAATGTATTGTGAAAATTGTTTCAATTATAACTGGCTTATTAATTGTTGTCCTTATGGTATTGTTTTTTACAGGAGCAATCCCTTTTGATGGTGGTATAAATGAGCTTATTATTAAGGGAAACCGGGCATATGCAGCAAATAACTACGAACAGGCTCTCCAAACTTATCAAAAGGGTTTAGAAGAAAACTCCACAGAACCAAGGCTGAATTATAATTTAGGTCAAGCTTCATATAAATTAAGTAAATATAATGAGGCAATAAATTACTATTCAAAAACCTCCGGTACCGTTGATAAGTATATAAATTCAGGAAATTCCAGTCTGAAGCTTGCTGAAAGCATCGATGATGCTGTTCAAAAACAGCAGTTCTATCAGCAGGCACTTGAAACTTATAAACAGGGAATACTTGCTTTTCCTCAAAATGTGCCATTAAAGTACAATTATGAGTATGTAAAAAGCAAACTTGATAATCAACAAAACCAAAATAATGAAGAGCAAGATGAAAATCAAGAAAATAAGGATGAGCAAGAAAACAATCAGAACGAACAAGGCAATAATTCGGAACAAAATCAACAAAACGAGAATTCATCAGAAAATAATCAAAATAAAGATTCCGAGCAAAAAAATAGTGAGGAAAATCAACAGTCTTCACAAGAGGAAAAAAGTGACGAGCAGGATAAAGAAGGAAGTCAACAAAACGAAGCACAAGAGGACGACGATAGCAAAGAACAAAATGCCCCTCAAATGCAAGAATCGGATTCTTCAAATACCGATCAAAGTGACATCAATATTGCCCAAGTACTTAAAATGCTTGAAAAACAGGAACAAGAAAGCTTAAAAAATAATCAGGAAGTAAGAAGCAGTGCTAAGGAGGATGAATATGATTGGTAAAAAAAATAAAGCGGCCTTCTTATTGTTAATACTAATTACAGTTATTTTAGGGGTAAATGGCAGGGTAATAGCTAAAGACCCTCAGTTCCTTTTAGATATTGACAGTTTGAATCTTCAAAAGGGAAAAAGCACCAACTTAGTGCTTTCATTGATAAATGCCCAGGGTGCAAAATTATCCCAGATTAAAGGACTTGAGAATTTTGATGTATTATCAAGTAATCAATCAACATCTACCCAAATTATAAATGGAGATGTATCCCGTCAAAATGATATACGCTATGTCATTATGCCAAAGAGTGCAGGAGCATTTTCCCTCGAGGGTATTGTAGAATATAAAGGCAAAACCTATCAGACAAACCAGCTTAACATAAATGTAAGTGAAGCAAAAGATCTTCCTCAGCAGAACGTTTCAGACTTATTTGTTAAGACTATTATATCGGATAGTGAGATCTATTTAGGGCAAAAAGCTATTCTTGCCTATGAACTTTTTTCACGATACAACATCGAAGACTATGGATTTAGAGATACTATTGAAATTGATGGTTTTATGCAAAACGATGTGCCAAATGACAAATTAAAGACTGAATATGTTGATCTAGATGGCAAGAAATATATTAAATTTGAAGCAAAACAAACTTATTTAACTCCAATAAAGGCAGGTACCTTTAACATATCAGAGTACAACTTTCAAGCAAATGTCTCAACAGGGGGCGGCTTTTTCAGCACTTCACAGGCAGAATATATGAAAACCGAAGCTAAACAAATAACTGTAAAGCCATTACCGGAAAACAAACCCGCAGATTTTTCGGGAATAGTAGGCAAACTCGATTTACAATCGGAATACAGCAGAGTAGAAGTACCATTTGGCGACTCTTTAACACTTAAGGTGTCTGCTTCAGGCAACTGCGATCTTTCTTTATTAGATAAATTAACCAAAAACGGTATCAATAACTTTACTGTATATGAAACCGAAAAAAGTATGGAAGAAAATATAATAAGTAACCAATATTGGTCGAAAAAGGATTATGAAATAATTT
>CAYXPB010000129.1:0-12322 GCA_964466645.1 uncultured Acetivibrio sp.
ATAAATATAGTAATGGGGGATATGTTAATGAAGAAACTAATGCTTGGTAATGAGGCTGTCGCGAGAGGAGCTTTTGAGGCAGGCGTAACTGTTGCAGCTGCTTATCCTGGGACACCAAGTACGGAAATAACAGAGAATATAGCAAAATATGACGAAATATACTCTGAATGGTCTCCAAATGAAAAGGTAGCCCTAGAAGTGGCAGTAGGGGCATCTATAGCCGGCGCAAGAGCTATGTGCTCAATGAAGCATGTAGGACTTAATGTTGCGGCGGATCCTTTGTTTACTGCTTCTTATACTGGGGTTAACGGAGGTCTTGTAATAATGGTTGCCGATGATCCGGGTATGCATAGTTCACAGAATGAACAGGATAGCAGATGTTATGCAAAAGGTGCTAAAGTTCCTATGCTAGAACCTTCCGATAGTCAGGAATGTAAGGATTATGTGAAGAAGGCTTTTGAAGTGAGTGAAAAATATGATACACCTGTTCTTGTAAGGGTATCAACTAGAATCTCACACTCACAGAGCATAGTAGAGGTTTGTGACAGGAGTGAATTTAAGCTCAAAGATTATGTTAAGAATCCTGCAAAGTATGTAATGATGCCTGCAATGGCAAAGAAAAGACATGTTGATGTTGAAAATAGAATGGCAGATCTTAAAGAACTATCCAATACCGATGAATTTAACAAAATTGAATGGGGCAACAAGGAAATAGGTGTTATAACCAGCGGTATTGCTTACCAGTACGCTCGTGAAGTTTTTGGAGATGTTTCTTATCTAAAGCTTGGTATGGTGCATCCTCTACCAGACAAATTAATTAAGGAATTTGCAAGTCAAGTTAAAACGCTTTATATAATTGAAGAACTTGAGCCTTATATAGAAGATTTTGCAAAGACACTTGGAATTAAAGCTATTGGAAAGGAAAAGCTTCCTGTCATAGGAGAGTACAGCGCAAACCTTATCAGTGAGAAAATATTCGATAAAAAAATTGAAACAAAGCCTGTTACCGATGAAGAAATACCGGTAAGACCTCCGGTTATGTGTCCGGGATGTCCTCACCGTGGAATGTTCTATGTATTGAAAAAGTTAAAACTTACAGTTAGCGGAGATATTGGTTGTTATACTCTTGGAGCTCTTCCGCCAACCCAGAGTATGGATACTTGCGTATGTATGGGAGCAAGTATTGGTGTCGCCCATGGAATGGAAAAAGCAAGGGGAGAAGAATTTAGAAAGAAAACTGTTGCCATTTTAGGTGATTCTACATTTATCCACTCAGGTATAACAGGGTTGATCGATGTTGTTTACAATAAGGGCAATTCAACTGTTATTATACTTGATAACTCAATTACTGGTATGACAGGACATCAGCATAATCCTACAACAGGTTTTACAATTAAAGGTGAACCGGCAAAGCAGGTGGATCTTGAAAAACTTTGTAATGCAGTGGGTATAGATAGGGTAAGGATTGCAGATCCATTTAATATAAAAGAGTTTGAAAAGATTGTGAAGGAAGAAACACAGGCAGATGAGCCCTCGGTTATTATATCACAAAGGCCGTGCGCATTGCTAAAAAGTGTTAAATTTGAAGGGCCTCTCAAAATAAATATTGACAAATGTAAGAATTGTAAGATGTGTTTGTCGGTAGGATGTCCTGCAATTGTTGACAAAGGTGATCATGTAGAAGTTAATGAGGCTTTATGTGTGGGCTGTATGCTATGTACTAAAGTATGTAATTTTAATGCTTTTGAAAAGGCGGGTGAATAAATAATGGATAAACTTAATATAATGATAGTTGGAGTAGGTGGACAGGGTACTCTTCTTGCGAGTAGAGTTTTAGGCAATGTTGCAATGAAATTGGATCATGACGTTAAGGTTTCAGAGGTTCATGGTATGGCCCAACGTGGAGGAAGTGTAGTAACCTACGTAAAGATGGGTAAAAAGGTTTATTCTCCTATAATAGACAAGGGTGAAGCAGACATAATAATTTCCTTTGAAAAGTTGGAGGCTCTTCGATGGATAGATTATTTGAAGCAGGACGGAACTCTTATTTTAAATGCTCAGAGAATCGACCCTATGCCTGTAATAACAGGAAAGGCAAAGTATCCGGAGAGTATAGTGGAAAAAATAAAGAATAATTATAAGAATGTTGTTGCAATAGATGCCCTTGAAATTGCGAGGCAGTGTGGAAATACAAAGGCTGTAAATACTGTTTTGCTCGGACTTTTAGCTAAGTCAACATCTATTGACAAACAGATTTGGCTTGATTCATTAAAAGAAAATGTTCCTTCAAAAGCTATAGAGGTCAATCTTAAAGCTTTTGAAACAGGTTATAAAAAATAAACAGGGGGGTAGAGATTTATGCAGTATTGGAATCCTACATTTGAATGTATGTCAAGGGAAGAAATGGCGAGAGTCCAATCCGAAAGGCTGATCAATACAGTAAAGAGAATATACCATAATGTGCCTTTCTATAGGGAAAAGATGCAGGAAAAAGGATTGGAACCTGGAGATATAAAATCTGTGGAAGACCTTAAAAAGTTGCCTTTCACATATAAACAAGATTTAAGAGACAATTACCCATATGGATTGTTTGCCGCACCTTTAAGTGAAATTGTAAGGATACATGCTTCGTCTGGAACTACAGGTAAACAAACGGTTGTAGGATATACAAGAAAGGATCTTGACACATGGGCTGAAGTTATGGCTAGAACTTTTACTTGTGCCGGAGCAACTAAAGAATCTATCATTCAGATTGCTTATGGTTATGGGCTCTTTACAGGAGGCCTAGGTGCGCACTATGGGGCTGAAAGGGTTGGAGCATCGGTTATTCCTATATCCGGTGGTAATACGAAGAGACAATTACAACTGATGAAGGATTTTGGTACCACTATTCTTGCCTGTACTCCTTCCTATGCTCTTTTCATGGCTGAAGAAATGGAAGAGATGGGATTAAAGAAGGAAGAATTAAAGCTAAAAGTCGGTGTGTTTGGTGCAGAACCATGGACCGAGAATATGAGAAAAGAGATTCAGGATAGACTTGGAATTCTGGCGATAGATATATATGGGCTTAGTGAAATTATTGGCCCGGGGGTTGCTACTGAATGCCAATTAAGATGTGGTATGCATATTGCAGAGGATCATTTTATTCCAGAGATAATTGATCCTGTGACAGAAGAAGTACTTCCTTTAGGCTCAAAGGGTGAACTTGTATTTACTACTGTGACAAAAGAAGGACTGCCGCTTATCAGATACAGAACAAGGGATATATCAAACCTGAATTATGAAAAGTGCGAATGTGGAAGAACTGCTGTCAGAATGTCAAAAGTTTCGGGAAGAACAGACGATATGCTTATTATAAGAGGTGTAAATGTATTCCCATCACAGATTGAAAGTGTACTTCTTGAGATAGCTGAAGTTGCACCGTATTATCTGCTTATTATAGATAGGGTAGAGAATCTTGATTTACTCGAAGTTTGGGTGGAAATGAATCAAAATATGTTTTCTGATGAAGTCAAAAAAATAGAAGAAGTTGAACGCAAAATCAGAAAAGAGTTGGATAGTGCTATAGGTATCAATGCAAAAGTAAAACTTGTCGAACCGAAGTCTATTGAAAGAAGTGAAGGAAAGGCAAAACGTGTTATAGATAAGCGTATTCTCAAATAAGCTTTTGCTAGTATTTATTTAGAACAATTAAAAATAATAAGGAGGGTATGGTAATGCTTATTAAACAAATATCTGTATTCCTTGAAAATAAATCGGGCAGATTAGCTGAAGTAACTAAGATTTTATGGCAGAACAATATTGATATCAGTGCATTGTCAATAGCCGATACTACTGACTTCGGAATATTAAGGCTTATTGTAAGTAATCCTGATATAGCAGAAAGAGTGCTAAAGGATAATGAGTTTACTGTAAGTTCAACAAACGTTATAGCTATTGGAGTTGAAGATAAGCCTGGAGGTCTATATAAAGCTTTAGGTGTATTGGAAAAGGGCGAGATTGGTATAGAGTACATGTATGCTTTTGTAGGCAAAACTTCTGATCAAGCTATGGTTATAATAAGAGTTGATGATTCGGATAAGGCAATAGACATTCTGGCAAAGAACGGAATTAAGGTCTTGTCTTCCGATAGCGTGTATAAATTATAGGCTTTTAGTAAGGTTTTGGGGGTAGGGATTGTCTTATGGAAATTAAAAAAGAGCCTTTGGCTTATAGAATGCGACCGAAATCTCTAGAGGAGTTCTTTGGGCAAGAGGATATAGTCGGGAACGGTAAACTTTTGTATAGAATGATAAAAGCCGACAGAATAACATCTGTTATATTATATGGTCCTCCGGGTACTGGAAAAACCTCTCTAGCGAGAATTATTGCAAATACTACACGGGCAAATTTTGAAAAGTTGAATGCCGTAACTGCTGGAGTAGCAGATATCAAAAGAATTGTAGCGGATACTCAAAATCAGATTCTTAACCCAAACCAAAAGACTGTCCTTTTTGTTGATGAAATACATAGGTTTAATAAAGCCCAACAAGATGCATTGTTGCCCTACGTAGAAGATGGCACGATAATCTTGGTGGGAGCCACAACGGAGAACCCATATTTTGAAGTTAACAAGGCTCTTATTTCAAGATCTTCCGTATTTATGTTAAAGCCCTTAGGTAGTGAGTCTATTGTTTCGATAGTAAAAAGTGCTCTTGAAAATAAAGAAAGAGGACTTGGTAACTACGATATAGATATGGAGGATGATGCTCTAAAGTTTATAGCAGAGTTTTGCAATGGTGACGCAAGAATAGCTTTAAATGCAATTGAGCTTGCAGTTTTGACTTCAACAATGGATAAAGACGGAAAGATATTTATTAATACACGAACATTGGAAGAATGTATGCAAAAGAGGGTTTTAAAGTTTGATAAAACCGGGGAGGGTCACTATGACAATATAAGTGCCTTCATTAAGTCGATGAGGGGTAGTGACCCTGATGCTGCAGTTTTTTATCTTGCTAGGGCACTATATGCAGGGGAAGATCCAATGTTTTTAGCAAGAAGGATAATGATATGTGCTTCTGAAGATGTCGGTACAGCAAATCCTGCAGCAATTCAAGTGGCAGTTGCTGCGTCACAGTCAATACACATGGTGGGAATGCCTGAGGCCCGTATAATTCTAGCCCATGCTGCAATAACAGTTGCAACAAGTCCAAAGTCAAATTCATGTTACATGGCTATAAATAAAGCAATTAGCGATGTAGAGAAAAAGAATACCGGTGAAGTGCCAATGCATCTTAGAAATGCAGTAACTTCCGGAATGGGTAATTTAGGTTATGGCAAAGGGTATAAATATGCCCATGATTTCCCCGGTAATATTGTAGAACAGGAATATCTGCCAGACGAAATGAAGGGTACTATATATTATAGTCCTACACAAAACGGTTATGAGGCAAAGATAAAAGAGTGGCTTGAAAAGAGAAGAAACAGTAAATAGAAGTGAAAGATGTGCAACAAAAAAGCTAAGGAATAGATCCTTGGCTTTTGGCTATTATAAGCTAGTTAATTATTTCTATTTTATTATCATTAGCAAATTTAACAACTTCCCTTTTGTACTGGTCAAAAAGTTCCCAGTCCATAACTTTTGTAAGTAAAATAGATGAATCGTTTTTAAGGACTATTTCTATTTTTTCGGAAGTTTTTTTTGAAAATAGTTTCTTTTCAGTGAAATAACCAAGCTTAACTTTCATTATGTCATTATAACTTAGAATATAGTGCTTGCCATGTTTATCAATAACAGTCAGCGAGGTCCAATCCCTATTACAGGATACAAGCCGAGTTTTCATTTAAACCACTTCCTTTCCCGAATAAAAAACAAAATAAATAAAAAATAAGTAATAATATATATATATATAAGTTATGTATATTAAAAAATGTTGGAATTAAATGTATGATAAAATATGATATAAAATAATTATATCATATTTGTAAAAGATTCAAAGTGGCTTATTGTACTTTTAAAAAAATCATTGCACTTTTTAAGCAAACTAGTATATTATTAATAGTAATATACTGCTACTATACTTTTATTATAGCATATTAATATACAAATAAATAGCTTTATTGTAATTATTACTATTCTTTTACTTTAGGAAAGCTTTTTGGAATAATAAATCAAGAGAAAATGGAGGAAGTTTTTTATGCAAATAAATTCAGATAATCTTATCAAGTGCCTTTTTGAAACTGATGCAGTAAGGGTTTGTCCTCAAAACAAACCGTTTTGGTATACTTCGGGTACCATTGGTCCTTTTTATATAAATACGCATTTCCTTTACGGAAATGAAGAAAAGGCAAACAAGCTTTTAAAGCTTATTGATGTTGAGAAAGGGAATGTTTTTAGTTGCCCTGATAAGGTTCTTGAGGAGACTTTAAACAATTATGAAATAGATAAGATATATAGATCATTAATTGACCAAATGGCAGACTTCATTAAGCAAAACGTTAATATCGAAGAGGTAGACTATATATCAGGAGGAGAAAGAAGAGACTGGTTCTTTTCTCTAATAATAGCAAAGCTACTAGACAAGCCTCATATAACAATATATAAGGATATGACTTCTGTTGTTTCTCAAAATGGAAAAGTTGAGGAAGTTAATACTCTTAATAGAAAGAATGTTCTTCATATAGCTGATCTTATAACCGAAGCTTCAAGTTATGAAAGAGCTTGGATTCCCGCTATTTCAAACAAAGGTGGAAGTATTAAATGGAGTGTTGTGGTTGTTGACAGAAAGCAGGGGGGCGAGAAGGTCCTAAATAACTTAAGTGTCAAGTCATTTGCAATGGTAGGTGTTGATTCAAATCTATTTGCTAAAGCATTAAGCATGAACATGATTAATAAAGAGCAATTCGATATGATTGAAGATTACATAAGAAACCCTAAAGAGTCAATGGCAAGTTTTTTAAAACAAAACCCTCAGTTTCTTGAAGAGGCACTAAATTCTGATGACAAGACTAGAGAAAGAGCAAAACTTATGCTAGATAAGAATATTTATGAGTTGTAAAATATAAATCTGTATTTATAGCATTATTTTGTTGCGCCAAAAAAATGTAAAACATTTTTTTGAAATGACAATTGACCAGTTGTTTTGTTAGATCACCTTATAAAAAAAACGACCTCCATAAAAGAATTTTATTGGAGGTCGTTTTTTAAAACTTAACTACTTAACTCTAAAAGTATTTTCAGCAGACAAATTTCCGTCAGCATCTATATCAAGAGTCCATTCAATTTTGTGAGTACCACTACTTATCCAATCATAATCTAGCTTTATCTGTGAATGGGTATAGAAGTCAGGGGATTTTGCAGTAAATATTACATCACCAAAGGAATCTTTTATGTTAATGAAAGGCGCTCTGATATCATAGTATGGAACATCGATATAGTCTTTTGTTTCTATATCGAAAAATTTAAGTTCGCCCTGATGTTTCTTCAACACAAATTTACCCTTTGAGTTATGCAACTTCTCAGAGAACATACCAAATAGGTCATAGCTTATCAAGTCAACAACTCTGTTTCCATATCTGTCGGATATAACGTTTGTTGTTTTAAGTGTTTCGCCTGTTTTGTATATTGCTTTATTCGGAGTAATTGTCATGCTGAAATCAGCTTCACAGTTCAAATAAGTAGTATCACTGGAAAAGTCTTTTTGGGCAGTCATTGCGTAAAGGTAAGTGCTGCCATATTGAATGCTTTGGCATATAAAGTCTAAGGTATAAAAACCTTTTGTTACTTTAAGTGATTTGCCTTTTACAAAAAACAGATAAGTGCTGAAGCCGTTCTTAGGATCAGTGATTATGCACTCTATGTAACTTTGGTCAGACTTATTGTCAAGACTTACTTCAGTGAGGTTATCGGACTTAAATTCTACAGCTTGTGTATTTTTTTTATTTAGTCCGATTTTAATATTTGGGGTATATAATAGGCGTTCTATGAGTGAACCGTCTTTTGTATAGATTTCTGCACTAAAGTTGTAAGTACCTTTAGTAATATAAATATCTCTAATATAGTTTTCTTCATAGCCCGAACCCAAATAGAGGGTATAGTTTTCTGTAGATGTACAAGGTATAGTTAAATAGTAATTTGAAGGATTGTCAATTGTTTTTCCTTCCTCATCTTTTGCTGAAAAATCAACTTTCTGCAATTGAGAGGATGAGAGATTGTAGTTTGCAGGAGATTTACCGTCTTTAATATATACGGATGAAGTCTCATGATATACAATGTGCTCATTTTCATCATCAGCTGCAACACCTACGGATTTGGTAACACTCACATCACCTTTAGAGGCGTTTATAATAAACTTGTAATTACCTTTTGGTACCGGAACATACAATTCACCATTTAAAAGATCTTCTCCGTAATAATAGTCATTGTAACCTGTAATAGTATCTATTATCTCGACGTCGGCAAAGGTCGCTTTTGTTTTGTCCGGCAGTTCGATAGTGAATTTGACTGCGTTATTTTTAATTACTCTATCCACAATAAGTGATGTTTCAGCTTGAATCAAGTATGGAAGATCTAAAATGAATTTTAATTTGTAATTATTTGTTGCAAGACTTTGTGGAAGCAAGAAACTTAAGTAACCTGCAGAGTCTTGAGGTTCGGTTTTAATTACATTGTTTCTACTGTCAATGAGCGATAGAGTTGCAGGGAATTTATATTCTACCTCAACGGGTTCTTCCTGTAATACGGATTCTGAAGGGGTTTCTAATGCTTTTATTGCAGTATCGGCGGATTTGAATTCAACCTTATTTGCTGCTGTTTTGTAAGAAATTAAGTTTTTATTAGTTAGATAATCAAATGGGTTGTCATACATATAATCCATATATATGAGTTCGTTGCCGTAACTGTCGGTTACAGAACTGTCTACAATTAGATTTTCGCCAGGGACAAACTTTTTCTTATCTAAAGTGAGGATATTTTCATCGTAGGAATCTATCTGATCAAGCTTGCCGTTTAGTGCTATATACGCAGTTTGATTGTTTCTTTGTCCGATAAGATCAAACGAGTAGAAATAGCTTCCAGGCGTTGCATAAACTCCGGGTATATCTGAGATATCATCAAGCTTATGGGATATAGAAATCGATGAGCCCTCGCAACCTACAGTAAAATATATATCTTGAGGTATAAAACCATGAATATTTTTATAATTTATATCTACTTTTGCTAATGTGTCCATATCACTATCCATAGCAACATAAAAGTTTCCGGAATTAATTTCGACTTCTTCGCTCTTTAACATAAAAATAGGTTCATCTGTAGATTCTTCTGTTTCACTAGGTAAGCCATAAGCTTCAAAGGAATAGCTTCCCGGATTTAAGAAAGTTTCAAGGGAACCGTCTGCATCTAAATCGGGAATAACGAAAGCAAACCCTTGATTAGAACCGGGGAAATTGTAATTTGCCAACAAGTACTGGTTTGTACTTGTAAGGCCGGTATCAACAGTAACCGGTACAAGATTATCTCCGTTTAATTCAATAACTCCCGGTGCAGTAGCTTCTTCAACTAATGTAGCATAGGAGAATTCGTCACCATTTTTAAATTCATAGTTTGCAACTATTACATAATCGTTTCCATTAGGTGCCGACGAACCGGGAATAACAGCAACACCGCTTTTAGAAGTAATAGCTCCATAGCAGTAATTATAATAAGTCTCATCGTTTTGCTGATATTTATTCCAAACTTCAACATATGCGCCACTAACTGGGCTTCCATCCTGTGATAACTTAACTCTAAGACCTGTATAAACATCGTTTCTAATATTGATTTTTATTTCTTTAGTATAGGTTTGATTTTCAATATCTTCTGCAACTACTTTTAAAGTATGTATACCGTCTTTAAATTTGTATGTATCAACTTCAAAATTGTTGAACATATTTGTGCAGTATACAGAATCACTAACCGATTCATTGTAAATT
Source organism: uncultured Acetivibrio sp. (assembly GCA_964466645.1). GTDB lineage: Bacteria > Bacillota > Clostridia > Acetivibrionales > Acetivibrionaceae > Acetivibrio. The sequence goes on from CAYXPB010000129.1 coordinate 9,952, forward strand.
GAATCCACAACAGTTTCGTCAATATATAAATCTGTAGTGACTATTTTATTTGGATAGGTAAATCTTGTTTGAACTTGCATAAAGTCATATACAGTTGCATTATTACTTATATTTAGAATTTCTAATCTAGGTGTAATTTCAGTTGTATTAAGTGCATTGCTAAGATCTACTAGACCATATCCAAAACTTTCATCTTTTCCTGCACTTCCTAAATCTTTTGCAGAATCGGTAAGGTATTGTTCGACTTCGATAATTGAAAGTGATGGATTTTTTGATATTAGAAGTGCACAGGCAGCAGAAACAAAAGGTGTAGACATAGATGTCCCATCATAGGACTCATATAAGTCCCCAGGTAGTGAACTTAAAACTTCTACTCCCGGTGCAGCCAATTCAATCGAAGAACCGTAATTTGAGAAATATGCCAAAGTGTCATTAACATCTGTAGCAGATACAGTTATAACGCCTGGTATAGATGCAGGAGAAAAAGTAATTGCATCCACAGCATTATTTCCAGCTCCAGCAACAACAACAACATTTTTGGAAAAAGCATAGTTACAAGCTTCAGTTAGTAAAGGATTGTCGCCATAACCACCAAGGCTCATATTTATAACTCTTGCACCATTATCAACGGCATAAGTTATTGCTTGTGCTATAGTAAAATCATCGCCGCTTCCTGCCTCTAAAACTCTTAAAGGCATTATTTTTACAGGTGCTGTACCGGCAGTTCCCGCAATACCGATACCATTATCTGTAGAGGCTGCAAGAATTCCTGCCACGTGGGTTGCATGCTCCTCATTTACGGGCCCAGGAGAAGGATCCTCATCCATATCAACAAAATCATAACCTTTAGTTACTCTGCCTTTCAGATCTTCGTGCTCTATATCAAGGCCTGTATCAATAACAGCAACAATCACTTCCTTTAAAGGAGTATTGTCTAAAGCTGTCCATGCCTTAGGAGCGTTTATGTTTTGAAGTCCCCATTGACTTTTATACTCAGGATCATTTGGTGCATTGTCCGGGAATTCGACAACTGTTCTTATGTAATTAGGAACAACATACTCGATGTTACTGTTTTCCTTAAGAGACTCCATTTTTTCAGCAAGTTTGTTTTCGGCAACTTCTATAAGTGCAAGACCGTTTCTTTGGGATTTTAATAGTTTTCCTTCATTTCTGGTTATGTTTTTTCTGTCCGCTTTTAGCGAAGCATCATTTTTGTACTTAATAATCAATTGACCGGCTTTTCTGTCGTTCTTTGAATTTATGCTAAGGGTTTTATCAAATCTTTTGCTGATTTTGTTTGGTGTCTTGCTCTGAGCGAATACGTTAAATGTTAGTGCAGATGTTAGCATGCAAGCTATTGTAAATGCGGATATTGCCTTTCTTAACATAGTATAACCCCCTCAAATAGTTGTTTTTTTGAAATTACCTTAAATGCAAATAGTAGGTAAAATAAATGTCGGTTAATATCACCCCCCATGAAATACTAACAAATACTACCAGACTATATTGAATTATATTACTTCAATAAAAATACTTTTTCAACAGGTTCTATTAAAAGTTTATAAAAATGTAATAATTTGATATACAATGTAAGAAAAAAATATATATTGGGAATTAAGACAAATATTATATATTGACCGAAAAAAGCTTTTATATCGTGCAGCTTTAGGTGAGGTATGTATTTTGAAATTATATTTTTGTGTTATAATATGGTGATAATAACATGTAAAGATATTTACGGAGGAATGAGCAGTGGATAAAGTAGAAAGAAACAATATAAAAGTTTCACAGGAAGAAATCGCTAGACAGTATCAGTTTATTGAAGAGATAAAGGAATTAAATTATCAGAAAGAGATGAAAACGGAGAAAAAGAAACGCTATTATCTTGCAACTTTTGGCTGCCAAATGAATGAGCATGATTCTGAAAAGTTAGCTGGAATGCTTAATGAAATGGGATATGCCGAAGGCACAAAAATGGAAGAAAGCGACCTTATTATATACAATACCTGCTGTGTTAGGGAAAATGCCGAGCTCAAATTTTATGGACATTTAGGAGCTATGAAGCAAATAAAAAAGGAAAATCCTGATTTGATAATAGCTATATGCGGATGTATGATGCAGCAGCCTCAAGTAGTCGAGCGTATAAAAAGAGTATACAGACAAGTAGACCTTATTTTCGGTACACACAATTTATATAAGTTCCCTGAACTGCTTTTTAATACGATAAGCTCGGATCGGGCTGTTGTTGAAGTAATGGATTCCATTGGGTTGATAGCTGAAGATATGCCGGTGGAAAGAAAGGATGGAGTAAAAGCTTGGGTTACTGTAATGTATGGGTGCAATAATTTCTGTTCCTATTGCATTGTGCCTT
>CAYXPB010000129.1:12332-14463 GCA_964466645.1 uncultured Acetivibrio sp.
CCTTATGTAAGGGGTAGAGAGCGGAGCCGGGGATTAGATAGAGTTGTTAGTGAAGTAAAGCTATTAGGCCAAAAGGGTATAAAGGAGATAACGTTGCTTGGGCAGAATGTGAATTCCTACGGTAAGGATCTTGGGGGCGATATTACCTTTGCGAAATTGCTCATTGAATTAAATAAAGTTGAGGGAATAGAGAGAATTAGATTTATGACTTCTCATCCGAAGGATTTATCCGATGAACTGATTTTTGCAATAAGGGATCTAAATAAGTTGTGTGAACACCTGCATCTTCCTTTTCAGTCCGGAAGTACAAGAATACTTAAAGAAATGAACAGAAAATACTCAAAGGAAGATTATCTAAAACTAGTTGATAAAGTTAAGAATAATATTCCAGGAATTTCCCTGACTACTGACATAATTGTCGGTTTTCCCGGGGAAACTGAGGAGGATTTTCAAGAAACGTTAGATGTATTAAAAAAAGTTCGTTTTGATCAGGTCTATACATTCATTTATTCAAAAAGAACAGGAACACCGGCAGCAAAGAATGTGGAACAGATACCGGAAGAGGTTAAAAAAGAAAGGTTTCAAAGGCTTCTAGAGGTTCAAAACAGAATAAGTAAGGAGATAAACATCAACTTCTTAAATAGAAAATTAGAAGTTCTAGTTGAGGGAAGGAGTAAAAATAACGATAAAATATATACAGGAAGAACTCGAGAAAACAAGATAATAAATTTTGAAGGAAATGATCAAATGATTGGAAAGCTTGTTACGGTAAAAATAGATACAATCAAAACATGGTCTTTAGAAGGAACTTTAGATTAAAGGTGTTAATATCATTCGTAGGTAACATTAAGTTTAATATGGTTATTTTCAAAACTTTTATTTTATGATACAATAAATAATATTTGAGGATATAGAGAGATTATAGAAAATGTTTATTTTAGGAGTATTAAGAAACTGGAGGTAAAAAGTATGGATATTATATCAAAAGCTAAAGAGCTAGGTAACATGATAGGAACTTCAGAGGAGATGACAAACTATAAAAGATGGGAAGACAGTTTGGCCAGGGATCATAAAGCTAGGGTCATTTTAAAGGAGTATCAGGAAATTCAGAGTGACATGGTAATGGCTGTACACGGGAATTCAGAAAAAGATATACTTGATGAATTAAAGCAAAAGCTTTTGGAAAAGTATGATGAAGTAAACGATTGTGATGTGACTAGGAATTTCATTGAAGCTAAAGAAAAATTGGACTTGCTCATTAAAAAAGTAAATGATGTTTTGGTATATTCCATAACGGGCGAAGAGGCCTGTAATTCAAATAGCTGTAGTTCATGCAGCGGAGGATGCAGCAAGTAAGAAACGAATTGAGGTATGATAAAATGGCAGCATTGACACCTATGATGCAGCAATATATGGACATAAAGGGGCAGTATGAGGATTGTATCCTTTTTTTTAGACTAGGAGACTTTTATGAAATGTTTTTTAGTGATGCCGAAACGGCTTCTAAAGAACTTGAAATAACTCTTACTGGAAAAGATTGTGGTTTAGATGTGAGGGCACCTATGTGTGGAGTGCCTTTTCATTCTGCCGATTCTTATATATGCAGGTTGATTAATAAAGGCTATAAAGTTGCTATCTGTGAGCAGATAGAGGATCCTGCTACAGCAAAAGGTCTTGTAAAAAGAGATGTTGTTAGGGTTGTTACGCCGGGTACCGTTACAGACTCGGCTATGCTTGATGACAAAAAGAACAATTATCTTATGTCACTATACAAGCACAAAAGTTTTTTTGGCATTGCTTTTGTTGATATTACCACCGGGGATTTTACATCTACATCTATAGTATTAGGAAATACTGTAGGCAAGCTTATGGATGAAATAGCAAGATTTGCACCTTCAGAAATAGTGGTTAACAGTGAGTTTTTAAAGGATGAAAACTTAGTTAAGATCTTAAAAACAAGGTTTGGTTCATATATTTCAACCCTTGAAGATAAATTTTTTGATTTAGTTTATTCTAAGGAAAAGCTTAAGTCGTATTTTAGCGACCATAATATATGTGAAAATGAATTTGTACTAGAATATAATGGAATTTATGAGTTTTACGATTTATACGATTTTCGTACGCGGAGGAC
>CAYXPB010000130.1:0-14335 GCA_964466645.1 uncultured Acetivibrio sp.
CTAATGATATTGTTACATTACTTGATATAAACAACTCTGTACCTGAAGATATGTACAAAGAAGCTATAGAAGGCAAATTTAATTACACGCACAAAGATACCTTTATGGGCTTCCATTGTGGAAATACATGCTCTAAGAAAATGTCATCCTGTACTATGAAGAATCAGAAGATAATGGCAAGAAATCTTCCTGAAGAAGTTACCAACGGTACCCTTGAAGGAGACATAGTTCCGGGTAATATTACTTTCTTCAGATTACAGTCTACAGCTGATTCAGAGCTTAGAGCATACATTGCAAATGGTGAAGTACTTCCTGTAGCGACAAAATCCTTTGGTGGTATCGGTGTATTTGCAATACCTGAAATGGGTAGATTCTACCGCCACATATTGATTGAAGGGAACTTCCCGCACCATGGTGCAGTTGCCTTTGGACACTACGGAAAGAGTCTGTTTGAGGTGTTCAAATATTTAGGAGTTGAATATATAGGCTTTAACCAGCCAAAAGGAATGCTATACAAGAAGGAAAATCCCTTCGCATAATCTAAAAAATATATTCACTAAGAAAATTTATTGAACGAAATCTTCAATATATCTAGTTAAGGGGACTTGCAAAAATTCAATTTTTTGCAAGTCCCTTTATTGATAAAACAAAACTTAAATTCATACAAAATGCTATGAGCAAATCACCCTACACAACTTTCCTATATTCTTCACTTTCTTTCATAACACTTATAAAAGTTTTTACAATCTCTGAGTCAAACTGAGAACCCGAATGCCTTTCAAGTTCCAAAAATGCTTCATCAATCCCCATGCTTGAGCTATAAGGACGCTCAGACAACATTGCATCAAAGGAGTCAGCTACACACAATATCCTTGCCCCCAAGCTGATAGATTTTCCTGCAAGACCATGTGGATACCCCTGCCCATCATATCTTTCGTGGTGGTGTATAACATAATCAATAAGCTGATTCATGCTAAGCGGTTCAAGAATATTTGCACTATACACCGGATGTTGTTTAATTATATCAAGTTCCGTATCTGTTAAATTACCGGTTTTGCTCAAAATAAGTTTCGGAACCTCAACTTTTCCTATATCATGAAGCAAGCCTGCATATTGCAACATACTAATATCCTTTATGCCTAAATTAAGAGCCTCGCCGATCTTAACAGCATAATGAGCTACACGTTCACAGTGCCCTCTAGTATATTTGTCCTTAGCCGATATGGTGCTTAGCAAAGCTTTGAAAACACCTATCATATGTTGATGATCCGAGCTTATATTCATTTTAAGTTTTTCCAAAACATCCTGATAAAAATGAATATTATCTTTACCAAGGTTTTTAGAGTGATAAAGGGCCAGGTCTGCCTGATTGATAAGATCATCTTTAGTAGTTGCTAAATCCGGATATACCGATAATCCCATTGATAGAGTTATATTGCTGAAAGAATGGTCTTCAAAATACTTGGATTTTTTATTTTCGTATATATTACGTATTGAGTGAGCCATTTGACTTGCAGATTGCAAATCAAAACAAGGCAGAATGACTGCAAACTCATCGCCCCCATACCTGCAAACAGTATTTTCGTACCCCGCAGCCTCTCTTAATATTGAAGCTGTTCCTTTTAATATATCATCCCCGTAGTCGTGACCGCTTATGTCATTACACATCTTAAAATTGTCTATATCTATCATAATTAAAGCAACAGGTTGTTTGTCTGTATTTGATTTTTCGATCTCATTGTCTAAAGTTGTATTAAAGAATCTGTGATTATAAGCTCCTGTGAGATCGTCGGTTACAGAAAGCAGTTCAAGTTTATATTTTTGATTCTGCAACTTTCTTTTTTGATTTTCCTGAAAATTTGCGAACATTGCTACTATAATTGAACTGACAATAGTGAGCAATTTTGAAGTCAATCCTGCCAATATACTTACTACAGGATTTTTTGTATAGGCATATATAAGGAAGGGCACTTCGATAGAGATTAGAAATAATACAATTGCCATACCAAAATAGCGAAAACGAAAAGCAAGGTATATTGCAGCAAATATTTGAAACTGACCTACTATCTGTTTAAAGCTTTCGTATTCACTTGGGCGCATAAGCAGTACGGTCATTGATACATATATAGTTCCAACAAGTATAAATTCAAAAAGGCTAAAAAGGCTATTAAAATGTGTTTTCCTCATGGAACTAAATTTTGTTCTTAGTGATGTAAGAAGCTTGTTTATTATAGTCATTAAAATTGTCCCCTAATTATTTTGTATTATCTAGATGTATTCCTTGACTAACAAAATATAACAGTCTAATTGATAATTATAACTGTTTTTATTATATTTATGTAAGCCAAACACTTTCTTATTATAGCATATTTTTTTTGCATAACCTATTATTTTGTGAAAATTTGTTATATTTGTATTCTTACAGGATTATCCGGTACATAAAATCCTTGATGTGAATATCTATAAAACAGGCGCTTACTCAAGGAGATGATAATATTGGAAAGATTTATTCTTCCAGAAGATTTTTTGATGGGGTGTGCAACAGCTAGTGTACAGATTGAAGGTGGGGATAGAAATAATACCTGGTATAAATGGTGTGAAGAGGGGCATATCAAGGATGGTTCTCATAGTATTACTGCATGTGATCATTGGAACAGGCTTGAACAGGACACGGAGCTCTTAAAAGAATTAAATGTAAATAGCCACAGAATGAGTCTTGAGTGGAGTAGAATTGAACCAATAGCAGGGGTGTTTTCCGAGGAGGCTATTGATCATTATAGATATGAGATAAAACTGCTTGTAAAAAATGGAATAAGGCCTTTGGTTACTCTCCATCATTTTTCTGAACCACTTTGGTTTCATGAGATAGGAGGGTGGACAAAGCGGGAAAATTCTCAATATTTTTTGAAGTATACCGAATACGTTGTTGAAGAACTAGGTGATCTGGTTAGTGATTGGGTGACCTTCAATGAGCCTAATGTCTATACAAAGTTTGGTTATGGTTTTGGTATGTGGCCTCCTGGAGTCAGAAGACTCTCAAAAAGTCTCAAGGTTTATACTGAAATAATAAAAACCCATCTGAAAGCGTATGACATTATTCACAAGGTCAGAAGCAAAATGGGATTTAAGTGCAAAACTAAGGTTGGATTTGCTATGCACATACGTATTTTTTGCGGTATTTCCACTATGGGAAAAATAATTGCTAAAGTGGTGGACTACTTTTTTCATGAAATGTATATGGAAGGAATGATAAAAGGAAAAATTAAATTTCCATTATTAAAAAACGGACATAAATATTGTAAAGGAACTTATGTGGATTTTTTGGGAATAAACTATTATACACGCAATATAGTCGAGTTTGTGCTTAGTCCCTCAAATTTATTTCATACTTTAGAGTGTGATAGGGCACTTGCTAAAAATGATCTTGGTTGGGATATATATCCTAAGGGAATATACCAGGTTTGCAAAAAGTATTATGAACGTTATAAGTTGCCAATATACATAACGGAGAATGGTATTAGTGATAAAGATGATTCAAAGAGACCGGATTTTATATGCAATCATTTAGCGTATGTGGCAAAGGCGATAGCGGATGGAATTGATATTAACAGATACTATCATTGGACACTTATGGATAATTTTGAATGGTTAGAAGGAGAAGGTGCAAATTTCGGTCTTTATCACTGTGATTTTAAAGATCAAGCTAGAACATTGCGGAGTGGAGGTAAACTTTACAGTATGATTTGTAAAGAAAACAAGTTAACAGAGGAAATGATACAGGAATTCTTAAAATCTTAACCCTCAAATTTATTCAAAAACGAGTAAAAACAAATTTTCTTGACCTATAATAGTATTGGGTATATAATCATAACATATGAATGTATGTTCATGTGTATATATTGAAAGTGAAGGAGAATGTAAATGAATAATGAAGATGCTTTCAAATGCAATTGTACCACGATACATCAGGATATTGTCGACAGTGTCAGGTCCAATATGCCTTCGGAGGAAAATCTTTATGGTATTGCAGAACTTTTTAAGGTGTTTGGAGATAATACTAGAATAAAAATAATCTGTGCGTTGTTTGAGGCCGAAATGTGTGTATGCGATATAGCAAAGCTTCTAAACATGACACAATCAGCCATTTCACATCAGCTTAGAGTATTAAAGCAGGCAAGGCTTGTAAAGTATAGGAGGGATGGGAAAATAGTGTATTATTCACTAGATGACGAGCATGTAAAATATATATTTGATCAGGGATTAGCCCATATAAACGAATAGTGATTTTATAGACTTTTAAAGAAGGGGTTATTATGGATAATGAAAAAGAATTGATAATGGAAGGACTTGACAATGGAAATTCTTCATCAAAAATTGAAGATGAAGTTAAAAAAATAAAAGGTGTCAAAAATGCTTCTATTGACGCTGCTTCGAGTAAACTTAATATTGAAGTGGAAAGTGAAGCGTTTTTAACAGAGATAACAATTGCTGTTGCAAAGATTGTAAAGAATATTGAAATTGATATAAAAGTAGTTAAACCGGAAAGTAAAAGCAGCGATATAGATATTCTTGGAGGACAATTTGACCAAAAGACCTTGATAAGATTTGCTTCTGGAGTAGTTTTGTTTCTTATTCCACTAATATTTGATTTCCCATTTTTGATTGAACTTTTGTTGTTTATTGCAAGTTATTTGTCATTTGGAGCCGATGTAGTTTTTAAGGCGTATAAAAATCTTTTGGGAAAACATTTTTTTGATGAAAACTTTTTAATGAGTATTGCTACATTAGGTGCTTTTGCTATTGGTGAATATGCAGAAGGGGTTGCAGTTATGCTGTTCTACCAGGTGGGAGAGATGTTTCAGGATATGGCTGTAAACCGCTCAAGGAATTCCATCAAAGCATTGTTTGATTTACGGCCAGACTATGCCAACTTAAAAGTTAATGGAGATATAAAAAAGGTATCTCCCGAAGAAGTGAACATTGGTGACTTGATTGTTGTTAAGCCTGGAGAAAAGGTACCTTTAGATGGCAGGGTTGTGGAAGGAAGATCAGTTATAGATGCCTCAGCTTTGACTGGAGAATCCCTACCCTTTGAAGTTGAGCCTGGAATTGAGGTTTTATCAGGAGTAATTAATAAAAATGGTCTTATGACAGTTGAAGTAACAAAGGAATTTGGACAATCTACGGTTTCAAAGATTCTGGACTTGGTACAGAATGCAGGTAGTAAGAAGGCTGCTACCGAAAACTTTATTACTAAGTTTGCAAAATACTATACACCAGCCGTTGTAATAATTGCGGCTTTGTTGGCATTTATTCCCCCTCTGATTACCGGAGATTCGTTTGCGCAGTGGATTAACAGGGCGCTTGTATTTTTGGTAGTATCATGCCCTTGTGCTCTGGTTATATCTATTCCATTAGGTTTCTTTGGAGGAATCGGAGGTGCATCGAAAAAGGGGATATTAATTAAAGGAGGTAACTTTTTAGAAGCACTAAATAGTATCGATACTGTTGTATTCGATAAGACCGGTACGCTAACTAAAGGTGTATTTAGTGTAACTGAAATAAAGCCTGTAGATGGTTTTTCTAAGGATGAGCTGCTAAGAGCTGCTTCATTTGCAGAGAGCTTTTCTAATCATCCAATTGCGTTAGCCATTCTAAACAAATATAAAGGTAGAGTTAATAAAGAAATTATTGATAAACACACTGAAATGGCAGGTTATGGTATTAAGGTGGTTGCTGAAGGCAAAGAAATACTTGTTGGGAACTCAAAACTGATGCAAAGCGAGAATATTGAAAGTCCTAAAGTGGATGAAGTAGGAACTTTAGTATATGTGGCAGTGGACAACAAGTATGTTGGGTATATTATTGTATCTGATGAACTGAAGGAGGACTCGGCAGATGCTGTGAAAGCACTTAAGAAAATGGGCGTAAGAAGAACCATTATGCTCACTGGAGACAGTAGCACCGTAGGGACAAAGGTAGCAAGGGAATTGGGATTGGATGCGGTATATTCGGAGCTTCTCCCCGATCAAAAGGTTGAGAGATTTGAAGATCTCTATGAAAACAGGTTAACTAAGGGAAATATAATATATGTAGGTGATGGAATAAATGATGCACCGGTAATTGCAAGAGCTGAGGTGGGAATCGCAATGGGGGCATTAGGCTCCGACGCAGCGATAGAAGCAGCGGATATTGTATTGTTAACAGATGAACCTTCAAAGCTTATAACTGCTATTGAGGTTGCAAAGAGAACCCGTTCTATAGTGTGGCAGAATATTATATTTGCATTGTCGGTTAAGACATTGGTATTATTACTTGGAGCTTTTGGAATGGCAAACATGTGGGAAGCTGTATTTGCTGATGTAGGTGTAGCACTTTTAGCTGTTTTTAACTCAATGCGTGCAATGAAAGACGGAAAAGTTGATCAAGAAAACAAATTACTATTAAAGCACTAATAAACTATTGAAATTTGTGGATGTATCAAAAAGACTCTGTTTAGCAAAAATATAAATGCAGATAAAAAACATATAGAATGGGGAGAGAATTAATTATGGAAATAATAAAAATGAATCATCCTAATGAGGGAATAAAATGTGAAATGAACACTTGCTATTACTATATGAAGGGCGATAATTGTGTTGCAAGCAAGATTGAAGTTCAGCACAGAAATGCACATACATCAGAGGAAACCGACTGTGTAACATTTAAACCACAGGCATAACAATTTGCGGTTTTTCCAATTTATGCCGATGAAGGAAGTCCTTCATCGGCATATTTGTTTTTGGAAATAGCCTAATCTAAAGATAGACCACATAGATTTAATAAAGATTGAATTTGAGTTATAATAAGTATACAGTCAATTAATAAAGGTTGAATACTTATGAATATTGATAAGAAAGTGATTAAAATAGCTGTCCGCAACCTTGTGGAGTTCCTTTTGCGGACAGGTGATATTGACAGCAGTTTCTTTAGGGTTAATAGAGCTGCTGATGGAACTAGGATTCACAAAAAGATACAAAAAGCACAGAAGGAAGACTATAGACCGGAAGTTACATTAAAATATAATATTGAATATGATGAATTTGTGTTAGCAATAGAAGGCCGGGCAGACGGAATTATTGAAAGTAATGATGGTATTACAATTGATGAGATAAAAAGTACAATGTCACCGCTTGAAATGATTGACGAAAATTACAGTGAAATGCATTGGGCTCAGGCAAAGTGTTACGCTTATATGTATGCATGTTTAAACGATCTTAAAAATATAAAGGTCAGACTTACCTATTGCCACTTAGAGACTGAAGAAATTAAGCACTTGCTTAAGACTTATAGTATTGCACAATTGAAGGAGTTTTTTGATGATTTGATTCAAAACTACTACGATTGGGCAAAACTCGCATATTATTGGCAGACGAACAGAGATAAGTCCATAAGAGAATTGAAATTTCCCTTTGATGAGTATAGAAAAGGTCAAAGGGAGCTAGCTGTTGCTGTTTATAAGACGATAACTTCAGGTAAAAATATATTTGTAAAGGCCCCAACAGGCACAGGGAAGACTGTTTCAACACTCTTCCCGTCAATAAAAGCAATGGGGGAAGGTCACTCTTCAAAAATATTTTATCTTACCGCAAAGACAATTACTAGAAGTGTTGCAGAGGAAGCTTTTTCTATAATGAGGACGAAGGGGCTTAAGTTTAGTGCAGTTACCCTTACAGCGAAGGAAAAGATTTGTGTCTTAGAAAAATCTAGTTGTAACCCTGTAGACTGTGAAGTTGCAAAGGGGCACTTTGACAGGATTAACGATGCAATTATGGATGTTTTAACTCATGAAGAGGAGTTAAAGAGGGAAATTATTGAAAAATATGCGATTAAACATAGAGTATGCCCTTTTGAATTTTCGTTAGATCTGACCCTATGGGCGGATGCAGTTATCTGTGACTATAACTACGTTTTTGATCCGAGGGTGTATTTAAAAAGGTTTTTTACCGAGAAGGGAGACTACACTTTTTTGGTAGATGAGGCGCATAATTTAGTTGATAGAGCAAGAGAAATGTATTCGGCAGAAGTATACAAGAAGCCTATTCTCAAGCTGAAAAGGGAGATGAAGGAGCTTGCTCCTAAAATATCGAAAGTTCTCGGGAGGCTTAATACCTTCATGCTCAACATGAAGAAGCTGTGTAATGAGAAGGGTTTTTTTGTTAGCCGCGAGGGAGATAAGGAGATTTACACCATATTAAGAAGGTTTGTAAGTGAGTGTGAAGTGTTTCTTACAAAAAACGAAAAAGTAAAAATGGATGATGAACTTTTAGATATATATTTTAATGCAATTATATTTATAAAAATTTGTGAACTCTATGATGAACGATATGTCACTTATGTTGAAAAGCAGGATGACGATGTTAAGCTTAAACTGTTCTGCCTTGATCCGTCATACCTTTTGGGTGAAGCTTTAAAAAAGGGAAAGAGTGGCATCTTTTTTTCTGCAACTCTCATTCCTCTTGAGTATTATAGGGGAATATTAGGGGGAAGCAATGAGGATTATACAATGGGTATTGAATCGCCGTTCAGTCATGAAAACAGGAAGCTGATGGTGGCAGATACCATATCAACAAGATATGTAAACAGGGAAAGAAGCTATAAAGACATAGTTGAGTCCATACGAAAATTGACAGGCTGTAGATGTGGGAATTATATGGTTTTCTTTCCGTCTTATCAGTATATGAACACTGTATATGAACTTTTTTACGGTGAATACCCCGACGCAAAAGTGCATATACAAGCAAATTACATGACAGAGGAAGAACGTGAGAAATTCCTTGAACTTTTTACTCCCCAACCAGACGTGACCACAATAGGGTTTTGTGTAATGGGAGGAATTTTTTCCGAGGGTATAGATCTTAAAAGCGACCGGTTGATAGGTACTGTAATTGTTGGAGTGGGTTTACCGCAGGTCTGTCTCGAAAGAGATATTATAAGGGATTATTTCAATGAGAGAAATAGCCAAGGCTTTGAATATGCCTATATGTTTCCCGGAATGAACAAGGTTATGCAGGCGGCAGGCAGGGTCATAAGATCTGAGATGGACAAGGGGGTTATTCTACTAATTGATGAGCGTTTTACAAACAGGAGTTATTTGAGCCTGTTTCCAAAGGAGTGGTTCCCTTATACCAGAGTGGCTAATATTGGTGATATAATCCGGTATACAATTGAGTTTTGGGGTGATAATTGACCTTGTAATTTCTATTAAATTAAATTAAAATAATGATGGAAAAAGATGATAATTAAAAGCGAGGAAAATATATGAAAGACATCAATATACCGGATAAAGAGCTAATTGCCATAATTATGCCTGAGGGTGGGTATGGTTTGGATTGGCAATATGGGAAGAATAATTTAGAGGAAAGTGATAGCTTATTTCAAGAAAATTTATTTGACATATACATAAATGATGCCGACAGAGCATTATTTATCTTAGGAACTGTCCCAAAAAGTAAGGGGGTTTCTCCGTCACTTGGATATATTCATAAAGTATCAACTACTTTTATAAAATGCCTTTCAAGAAATCCAGATTTGGAAACTTTACGGCATAAGGCTAAGGGAGTTTTGGAGGAGGAAGAAAGGGAAGAATTACTATCGGAAGTGCCTTATATAAATGGTATGGAATACCTTAATGGACAATGGCTTGAGTGTGTTTGTGACAGGTTGAATAAAGCATTTTCTAAAGAAATGAAAGAACATGAAGGTACGGTGGCACAATACTTTATTTCGAAAAATCCTGATATTCATCTAGCGGGTAAGGTGTATTTTCATCTTGTGGAGAGCAAGAGAGAGGAATATCCTTTTGCATTTCTTGCAACCTATTCAGCTGAGCTTTCTGCTATTGGAAAAGCAAAGCATCTTCCCCTTAAAAATGCACTTATGGAGTACGGTCAAAACAGCAAAAAACTGTTGGGTCTTTTATCTACAGTTAATAAAGCTGCTCAACAGAGTAAATTGCTGTCAGAGCTGATTGATACGGGAGAAATATTTCACCCTATAGGCTTAAGTGCCGATGAAACCTATACTTTTTTAAAGGAGGTTCCATTGTATGAAGAGGCAGGGGTACTTTGCAGAATCCCTAATTGGTGGAGGAAAAAATCTGAAGGGTTGAAAATGTCGGTTAACATAGGCACAAAAGAGCCTTCTAAAATAGGTTTGGATGCCCTTGTCGATTTTGATATAGAGTTGTCCTTAGGTGGTGAAGCTATATCTAAGAAAGAATTGGAAAGGCTTATATCCCAATCAGAGGGGCTTGCATTTATAAAAGGGAAATGGGTTGAGGTGGATCCTAACAAACTCAAGGAGACTCTTTTAGCTTATGAGGAGGCAAAGAGAGAAGCTGAAGTAGGCGAACTTACAATGATGGAAGCTATGAGGATGAAGCTTTCAGCATCAAAAGTTCTCAATGTAAAAGAAAAAACTTGTGAAATTGAAGTTAATAATGGGGCATGGCTTGAGAATACTTTGAAACATCTCAAGATGCCGAAAATTGCAGCACCAGACTCTTATGGGCAGAATTTTAATGCAGTTTTGAGGGAATACCAGCAAAGAGGAGTGGGCTGGCTTCACACAATGAAATCACTTGGTCTTGGTGCTTGCCTTGCCGATGACATGGGACTAGGTAAAACAATACAGGTAATAGCTCTATTAAATGGTATGCGTATAAAAAAAGACGAAAAGGTGCTTTTGGTTGTACCTGCATCGCTTATTGGAAACTGGACTTCTGAGATATCAAAATTTGCTCCGAAGCTTAAATATAAAGTAATACATCCTCAGGAGAAAAATTCAACAGAGGAACCGATAAAAGGTGGGATATTTATAACTACCTATGGAATGCTTGCAAGAGTTGAAAAGCTTATACAAGAAGAATGGGATATGGTAATATTGGACGAGGCACAGGCAATTAAGAATCCAGGGACAAAGCAGACAAAAACTGTGAAACAGTTAAAAGCTAAAAGTCGTATAGCCATGACAGGGACACCTGTTGAAAACAAATTGTCCGATCTTTGGTCGTTGTTTGACTTTTTAAACAAAGGTCTACTAGGCAGCCCTAAAGAGTTTACAGAGTTCACTAAAAAACTCAAAGAGGGCAACAGCGGTTATGGAAAGCTAAAACAGGTGGTGTCTCCATTTATATTAAGAAGGCTTAAGACTGACAAAAGCATAATTGCCGATTTGCCGGAAAAAATAGAGATGAAAACCTATTCAACCCTAAGTAAAAAGCAGGCAGCACTGTATACTTCTCTTGTTAATGAATTAGAACAAAAATTACTTACATCAGAAGGCATTGAAAGAAAAGGTGTCGTACTTGGAGCACTTATGAAATTTAAACAAATATGTAATCACCCTTCTCAATATCTAGGAAATGGTGATTATCTAGAGCGTGAGAGTGGTAAGTACGAGCGACTTCGTGAAATATGTGAAACCATTTATGAGAAAAGGGAGAGGGTTATTATATTTACACAGTTCAAGGAAATAACTGCTCCTCTTGCAGCATACCTGAAAACTGTTTTTGAGCGCGAGGGACTAGTACTTCATGGTGAAACACCTGTAGCAAAACGTAAGGACATTGTTGCAAAATTTCAGGGACATGAATATGTTCCGTTTATGGTACTGTCGATAAAGGCAGGTGGTGTAGGGTTAAACCTAACAGCTGCAAATCACGTAATTCACTTTGACAGATGGTGGAATCCAGCGGTTGAAAACCAGGCTACCGACAGGGCTTTTAGAATAGGACAAAAGAAAAATGTCGTGGTTCACAAGTTTATAACAAAGGGAACTATTGAAGAGAAAATTGATTCAATGATTGAGGACAAGATAAAAATGACAAAGGAAATTATGCCCGATATGAATGAAAGCTGGATTACTGAAATGGATAACAAACAGCTGATAAATATGTTCAGGCTTAAAGTTTAAAGGGGTGAAATATTGATGTCTTTTTATGGATACGGTGAATATGTTACGGTCGAAGAGCGTAAAAATAAAGCTAGGAAAGCTGTTGAAAAGTTAAAAAAGAAGAACAAGGATATAACCCCGATAGTTATTGAAGGCAGGAATATTGCAAAAACTTGGTGGGGAAAAGCTTGGAATAAAAATCTTGAGAGCTATTCGGACTATTCAAACCGAATAGAAAGGGGTAGAAGCTATGTGCGAAATGGTTCAGTTCTCGATCTTAGGATAGATAAAGGTATTGTAAGAGCGCTTGTACTCGGAAGCAGGGCAAAGCCGTATGAGGTTGATGTAAAAATTCAGAAAATTAATGATGATTTGTGGAAAAAGATAATTAAGTCCTGTGAGGGCAAAATAGAATCCCTTCAGGAACTGATAGATGGCAAATTTCCAAAGGCACTTTCTGAACTATTTACTGCAAAGGGAAGTGGCTTGTTTCCTTCGCCAAAAGAGATTAGCTTTAACTGCTCTTGCCCCGATTGGGCTTCAATGTGCAAGCATGTTGCAGCTGTTTTATACGGTATAGGGGCTCGCTTAGATGACAACCCTGAACTGTTTTTTTCTCTAAGGGATGTAAACATTGAAGATTTAATATCAAAAGCGATACAGGGAAAAACCAAGGCTATGTTGGCAAAATCTGAATTGAAGAGCAGACGTATCCTTGAGGATGGAGATATTATAAGCTTGTTTGGCGTAGAGACAAAATAAAAGACAAGATGCAAGAGATAGAAGGCTTTAGAACTGAATTTGAAAATGCAGAAATATATAATCAAAATGCAGATGTTCAGGCAAAACATAATGCGATTTATAGAGAGTAACATTATTTTGTTGTGCAAAAAATAAAAATTAAATTTTTTGAAAGGGCAATTGACCAATTGACCAGCTGTTTTTTAAAAAAACCGAGTAAAATTATGCTTCAAAAGCAATAAAAGAGACTTTCACGTAAATTACATGAAAGTCTCTTTTCAACTTTATATCTTACCAACCAAGCTTGCTCTTTATTTCATCGGTAAGCTGATCAGCCATCAACTGATGAGTTTTGAGGCTTGGGTGCCAGTCTTCACCATAGCCGTTGCTTTCACTTTGCTGTGGAAACTCAACAAAATAAATTTTGGAATCTCCGCTTGAACAGAAAGAATCCACAACTTCATTTATATAACTGCGACATGAATCCAAACCCGAACCCCAAAGCATAGGTCCGATTGTGCAGAAAATATGTGCATTGGGATAGTTTTGTCTTGTTTGTGAAACTAATGTCTTGTAAGCAGTTACATAATTTGTTTTTTCTGCAGGTGTAGTTGAAAAATCGTTTGTACCTAGATTGATAACAACTACATCGGGGATATAATTTTTGAAGTCCCACTTAACATTGCTGTTTGGAAGAGTATAGGGATAACGGTCAAGCATAAGCGGACCGCTTGCACCACCATAATTCATTGCAAGACCAATTCCAGACCAAGCGATAAGGTTTGAACTTGCGTTTAGTGAACGTGCAGTTATAGCAGCATAGGATAGATAACTGTTTTGATTTTTTGGAGTAAAGCTTTCTTCTTTGCGAGTACCTTCATTTCCGTAAGCACATGTGATAGAGTCACCTATAAATTCTATTTTTCTTTGCAAAGGAGTTGGTGCGGAAAGTAGCTTTCCTGAACCGAAATCAAAGCCGAGGAATTGGGCTTCTCCTTGCGAGGCCTCTGTCCTCTTCCACAAAACAAGATGATGATTTCCTTCGCTAAGTCCACTTGCAAGTTTGACTGTAGATGTAGTGCTTTTAACAGCGAAAGGTTCAAGAGGTGTACCATCTACGATAGCTTGAAACCAATTTTCGCCAGTAGATTTTATAGTAGCACTAACTTCTGTACCATAAAAATTAAGTTCTGCATTAGAACCTGACCATGCACATACAGGACCGGAGGAATTAGAAGTGTCGAATCTTCCATTATATAAAATTCCCGGTTCTGCTCCAACAGGAGGTGTAGGGGAAACGATAATGTTTTTTTCAGCAGGGAATATCTGTATTATGCCTAAGAGGAATTGACGCATATATCCAAAATCAAGGGAGTTTATGCTACCATCCCCGTTTACATCAGCAGCGTATTTGCCGTTTGGATGGTGGAAATCTCCTAGTGGACCCAATAGATATTGCCTCAGGTAGGCAAAATCTAAAGAATTCACACTGCCGTTTACGTCAATATCACCATAGATAATATTCGTTGGAGCTGTAGGAGTTATTGTAGGAGATACTGTAGGCGTAGCAGTGGGAGCTATTGTAGGGGTAGCAGTAGGAGTTGAGGTTTTAGTTGGAATGCTTGTAGCAGTATATCCTGAGGCTTTTACAAGGGCTTGG
>CAYXPB010000131.1:0-14134 GCA_964466645.1 uncultured Acetivibrio sp.
GTTTTTTAAGCTCATTTCTTGGAATGCTCTTATTTTTTATAAGTTTCTGATATAGCTTATCATCTTCTGCCAATTCCCTTGCTATCTTTATGCATAGCTTTCGGGAATCTTTGTGCTTAGGAATGCTTTTTGTCAAATCCATAAGTGTTATATCATACTCTCTAAGCTTATTACAAAAATCCATTATTGACTCTCTCGATTCAATCTCTTCCATTTGAAAATATGAGGAGTTTAAATAGGGTTCTTCATTAAAATCATAATCCTCTTCAAAATACGAAAAAGGATATTCCTTTTGCTTGCTACTTTTTCTTGAATAATCAATAAGTCGTCGTTTTATAACCTGTTCTGAGAACAAAAAGAAGTTATAATTTTTATCAAAATTATAGCTGTTAATAGACTCATTAAACGCCGACAAAGCTATACTGTATTCATCACTGTTTTTGACATCAATATATTTTCCTACTGTTTTTGATGTTACCTTCAATATGAACGGAATATAGCTTGAAATAAATTCGTTTCTTAAAACTTCGTCTCCATCTTTTATATTTTTTAAGGTTTCATTAAATATCTCCCCAGTCCGATCTTCAATGTTTTTCTTCGCAGGCCTAAATATATTCCGGACATTCAACCTAATCAAGCTCCCTTCAAAAATACTAATTCGACAATAAAACATTTTTTAATGCACATCTTTTTTTATTATAAACTTATATTTTATTTAATGGAACTAATAAAAACTACTTTTCTCTTCAAAACCAAACTGTCATCCTTTGATTGTCTTTTACTTCTTTAATTTTGAAATTATATTAAGAACTACTCAATAAAAAGGCTGTCGTAAATATTGACAACCTTTTTTTATTTCTAGCATTATTTATTCTGTGCATATTGTCCCGGAGAAACGCCTTCATATTTCTTAAATATGCGTATAAAAGTATTAACACTATTACATCCTACAAGCTTTGCAACAGTTCCCATCTTCATCTTTCCGTTTTGCAAATACTCTTTTGCTTTCTTTACCCTGTAAAAATTTAAATAATCTTTAAAATTTTCTCCGGTGTAATGTTTAAACATTGTACTTAAATAACAGGTGGACATATTAAAATACTCAGCTATATCGGTTAGGGAAATATCATTGCTGTAATTCGCTTTTATATAGTTTATCATTCTCTCGGACATATCACTTTCAATGTTTACACCCGTTTCTTCCATTGCAAATTTGAGTGCCTCTTCAAAACTCATCGTATTTCCTTGGCTCCATGCAGCTTCAAAAGTCTCTTTATTCATACTTTCCTGAACTTTCCAGTGTCTCAAATAAAATTGTGCGAAGTCATTTTTAGCAATAAGTTTTCCTGAGACTTCAAACAACTTGTCAGCTGCACCTATAAGCTTAGCCGCTCTTGCCTCCTCTTCTTGGAAAAAGGAAATCTCTGCAAGTGCCTCAAAAACAGACATAACATATAGCCAATTTGTGTGACTGCTATCACCAAGTACTCTCAAACCTTTTATGTACATCTCTTTTGCTGTTGAATAATTCCTTCTCTGTAATTCCAGCTCCGCCATGCTGCGGTAAAGCCACATAATTTCAGTATTATCTCCGCATTCCTCCAACACATCCAAGCTCTCAAGAAACAATCCGTTCGCCTTATCATAATCTTCTTCGTACCGCGCTATCTCGGCAAGGTCTTTGAGAGTGTGTGCAATCAAATTTCTATAGCCCATTTCACGAAGCTGCTTCAAACTTTTCTCATAAAAGCTCTTAACAAAAATATAATCTTTATTTGATATAGCTATTTCCGCTATATTTATAAGAGCAATTGAAATACTTTCCTTATCATCTAATTCATCGGATTTTTTGAGGTATTCATAAAACAATTTGATCGACTGAGCTATATCTCCCCTAGCCTTAGCTATCATTCCCAATCCTATAAGGGTTCTCGAAGTAGCCTGTCTGTCCTTCATCTTCCTACATAATTCGAGACTTTCCACTAAAAACATCTCTGACTTATCATATTCTCCCTGATAGTAATACACCAAGCCTAAATACTGGAGAACACGTGTTATGCCGCCTTTGTCATTCATGGATCTATAGACTGCAAGGCTTTCCTGAAGCAGTACAGAAACTTTTCTAAGGTCACCCTGAGTGCTAATAGCTAGAGCCTTCATATAAGATATCTCAGCTTCCCCTTCTCTATCGATAGTCTTCCTGAAAAGCTCCAAACCATCGTTTAACACAATACTAGCCTTTTCATAATCACCCTCTAAATTTGTCAACCTTCCAAACCAAATATGTAATCTTACATTTTCCAATTTTGGATCTGCTTCCTGCTTCCTAATAATCTCCTTTAATCTCGCCAGGCTTTCATTCCAATACTTCCATGTATTCCAAACCTTTCCCATGCCGGTTATCAGCTTTAACTCATTCTCAAAGCTTCCAGTCTGAATAGAAGCTAGCTTAGTCTTAACAAACTCACTTTGTCCTTCATTTTTACTATTTGTGTCCAAATCACTAAAATCACATACAACCGTCCAATTATTATCAGGATTATAAATCAGAAAATCATTTTTTAACAGACAGCTTACATTTTCCTGTAAAAGCTTGGGTAAACCCTTTGTCTCTCGGTATAACCATTTCAGAAAAGATGTAGGTGCTTCATCCCAGTCCAATGTATTCTTAATCCACATTTGCATACCTTTAGGTGATAAAGGGTTTATGCACACAGTGTCATATAAATCAATATCTAGGTAGTCCAAACTGAATACAGAATCCGGCTCAATCGAATATACCAAGCCCAATTTAACGGAAATCTTGCACTTCAAAATTTTGCGCACAAAATTCAAGTCTTCATTACTCATACTCAGCGCATTATCTATTATTAAAACAAGTCCAATTTGCTTAGACTCGTTAAGGTGTTTAACGACATACTTTTCAAAATTCCGTATGTCCACCTTTTCAGAACCTATAATAACTCGCCCATTACCTCTATTCAATACACTAGATTTTTCTTCAGTATTAATAATACCCAGTTCAAAGCCATATCCACCGGCTTTCTGGGCAATTTCATTCAAGAAGCGTGTCCTACCTGTGCCGTAATTACCTGCAACCCTAAGTATTCCGCGTTCTTTTCCTGTCAGCATCTCAAAAAAGCTTTGAACTTTTAGTAGGGCATCTTCTCTTTCAATCAAACAAGACGAATCACATTCTGTTGGTTTATTAACATTATGATTAATACAGGATTTATTCATTAGAGAACTACTCCTTTTGACTTACACATATTAACCTTCGTCCTCTTATTATATCATGAAATCCTCTAAAGTTCTATCTGGCTATGGCTAAAATTCGACAAAAAGAAACCTTTCCTTATCCAATATTAATTTTCTAAGAATTACTTAAATACAAGATTTAATGTATCAATTGTAATGTTGTAATTTTTTTATTTTCTGTCGGCGGTCACTTAGACCGCCGATTTTTAGCTTATAAAAGATCTATTTTATCCTTCGGAACAATTTAGCTATATGCAGACCACAAAATGTGTTTTATTTTTAATAAATACACACGCAATACACTCACCGGCATCTTTCCATATTACATTATCATCTTAATAACCATAGTAACCGCCGTAGCCTGGAAAACCATAACCTGGGAAACCATAACCCGGATATCCGAATGTACGTCTTCTTCTAATCAATTCTCTAAGAAAAAGTATTCTTGCAAGATCCCTTAAAATATATCTACCGCCTGATCCTAGCTGCCTCTTATCACCCTTAATTTCAGCCTCCATAACTTTATCCACATCACCTTCAACATCCTTACAGATATTCTCGCATATTTCGTCTAATTGTTCCTTTGAAGGAGTAGTCATAGCACCATTTTTCATCTCCATTTTGTCACAGTGATTTTGAACTACAGGATTGATAATATTATACGTCTTAGGATACATATTCTCAAGCTGATCCTCGGGCATTGTCATCATTGGATAATACATCGGCTGCATCGGCATCATAGGATAGTTAGGCTGCATCATTGGACAATTACTTTGAGGTACTGACGGCATTTGATTGTATTGATAAGGCATTGCCATTGTGTTTTCGCAAGGCATCTGATTATATTGTTGTGGCATTGCCATCGTGTTTTCATAAGGCATCTGATTATATTGTTGTGGCATTGCCATCGTGTTTTCGTAAGGCATCTGATTGGCGTTATTTTTAACAGAATTGTTGTTCATTAATAAATCCACCTCTTTAATCATTTTTATTTATTATATGCATTTTATGTTAATTTTGCCACATCAATAATATATAACCCAAAACATAAAGAATTTTATAAATTTTGCTATCAGCAATAATACTTCACTCTTTTATATTATTTTAACTCTAATAAAACAAGTCTTATTGAGAAGAATAATGATGGAGGTGGTTTTATAATGAATAAAAAATTCTTACAAACTGCTGCTGTTACTATGGGTTTGGCAGTTATGAGTGTTCCGTTTACTGCTTGTAATATGAGGACAAATGATACTAACCCTCAAAGAACCGGAGTTATTGATAGGCAAAACACTACACAATACGGTTCTCCTATGCGGTATTCGAATAACGGTTATCAACGATTAGACAACACGCGTCTTAATAACGTAGGAAGAACAATTACTACTCCTATACCTCGTAACGGTATTGTAAATGGTGATGGTGATGCTAACCTTAACAACACTGCTCCTCTACCAGGTACTATTGCGGGTGCCACACCCGGCGCCTATACAGATAATGTAAATGGTATGCGGAGCAAATCACAAAATATCGAAAAACAAGTAAAAAATCTAACCAACGTTAAAGATGCAAACGTTATGGTAGTTGGTAATACAGTACTTGTTGCTTGTGACCCTAACACAACCGCTGTGGACACCAATGCACTGAGAACCTCTATTACACAAAAAGTTAAAAGTGTTGACCCTTCTATTACAAATGTTGTTGTAACAGAATCTGCTGATATGATGACAAACGTTAAACAGATGTTTAGTAACATGAATAATAAGTCAATGAATCAGATAACACAGGATTTTAATAATATGCTCAAACAAATCACACCTTCAATGTCTTAACAAACCATAAGTTTAGGCATTCAACTATAGGACGGCATCTCTGCCGTCCTTTTTTAATCTATTTATCACTTATATCAATCCTGTTTTAGTCGGTATCTCGCTTTAGCTATATCTTTGTAAAATTTCAAAAGGCAACCAGCTGTAGTTTTTTGTGCAAGAGGCAAGGTAAATTTGGTTATTGTATAATTTCTCCTATCTTCGTTTTTGATATCTCGTAATCTGCTGTATATTCTTATGGCATTCCTAGCATTACATCTAACAAACTCCTCAATATCCTCTAAATAATATCCACCTCTGTCAACCGCAAATTTTGGCGTACTCAGATAAGTACGCTTTATATAATTTTCATACTGCCTGTGCTTGTCTAAAAGCCTTATATTAGCATGATGCGGCACTGTCATGTCCTGAACAAGATGAACCGCAGCCCCTAAATAAAACATTGACAAATTTATATTTTGAAGATGCCAGTAATCTTTTGCTTTTCTAAAATATTCCACTGCTAAGGATAAGGCATTGCTGTTACCAAACAATCCTTTATTTTTAGTTGGACTGTAAAAATGGTTTGAGCTTTTAAGATCCTGATCTGCCCATACCACTCCTGCATTCAAATCAATAATATAGTCACAGAAGAGGTAATGTGCATCTAGATATCTATCGTTTTTCAAAATTTCCAATGCCTGTTCATTAATGAATTTGTGTATTTGACACTCGGTCTTTATTACCTTCTTTTTGAAGGGATTTATTATAAACAAAGCATACTTGAAAGCTTTGCCATAGGTTTTCTCAAATCTTCCCGCCATATTTTATGCTCCTAAAGTTTTTATTTTATACCATATGCGTTTTCAAAAAATTTCATTAGTCAATATAGTTGTTTTTGGGAATCGCCTTACTTAAATTATGTTTATCCATTTGATAATTTTTATTATTTTATTTAATTCCAATAAGGTATTTCAAAAAAATTCATTAGTCAATATAGTTGTTTTTTGGAATCACCTAATACGGCTTTCTATAAATAAGCTAAAATCATATTCTTAATATAAAAAAAGCAGTTTCACTAATATCAAAACTGCTTTTTCCAATTAGAACTATATGATTTTCAATAAAATAGAAATTTGAGCTGTCTCAAACATTCATACTAGCTATGTATATAAGCTAAAGTACATTGCTATACATAATGATTAAAAGTTATTTAGTAAAAGGTGTTGGTGAAGCTTGATCATATGGATCTCCGCCCACTTTCTCTTTATTAAATACAAGTTCAACAACATATTTAACAAAATCGGTTATATAGTTTTTAAACAGTATTGCAATACCTACAAGCACGGCAATAATTATAACTATCTCTACTGTACTCATACCATCTTCCTCTTTAATAAAGCCTCTAATCAAATTAATCATACCTTTCACCTCCTATCAACTTTTTGTTTTTGTATATCAACCCCTAAATCTCTCTTCACTAGATCCCCTGCATTGCAAGTATTGCAGGGGTTGAAACAATTATTAATATAGCCACAAACATTAGCATCATTGGAAATAACAGTTTTGTTGCTGACTCTTCCCCTAGTCGCTTTGCTATCCGCTTGCGCATCTCCCAGCATTCAGCTGCTTGGAGTCTTAATATTGATACCATCTCGGTGCTGCCCTTTTTCATATTTTGCAGTACCACTGATACGAATTTGGTTATCTCGGGTATTCTACATCTCTTAGCAAATTCCTCATATGCATACAGCTCAGATTTTCCTGCACGTATATCCGCAATTGAAAGGCTCAATTCCCTATACAGCACAGAGTCCTTTTTGTTGTCGGTCACGATCTTTTCCCAGGCCCTTGTTACTGTCATTCCTGCATTTATCAAAAGTGTGAGCTTATTTAAAAAGTCAGGAAAATCAAGTTGCATTGAGGTACGCCTTTTTTTGATTTTGTCATTTAGTTCACTGTCGGTAATAACAACCGAAATCCCCAAAACCAACAGAGCAAATACTCCATAACCTGCATCAGGAACACTGCTTAATGCAAAAAGTGTCAAAAAGAAGACTGCCATCAGGACAAAAACAATCTTATTTGCCCAATGAATTTGCAGGTGGTATTGAGAGTATTTTACGCCATAGATTTCAATAATCTTTGACATAAGTTTTCTATCATACTTAGAACCATAACCATATTTAATCAAATCAATAACAAATAGACCAATAGGTATAAAGGCTTTAAGCTTAAATTCCTCTGCATCTAAAGGCTCAATAAATTCTTTGTATTTTTTGAAAGAGAGTAAGTAAAGAGTGAGAATAACTCCTGTCACAATAAGAAAAATTACCAGCATCAAAGGATTAATTTGCATAGATTCTACTCCTTAAATCTTTATATTCATTATCTTCCGAGATATAAAATATGCAATTACAATTAAAATAAGGGCTACAGACATTACCAGTCTACCAACTAAAGAATTAAATATGGGGTACATATAATCGGCCGAACTTGTAGACAGAAACAATATAAGCAATACCGGCATAAGGGTAAGTACTTTTTGTTCAAACTTTCTAGAGGATAAAAGTGTGTCAATTTCTTCTTTGACTTCTATCTTGTCACTAATAATATTTGATGTGTTCTTTATTATTTCAACAATGTTCCCACCAGCCCTTTTGCTTGTCTTAAAGACATCCACGAAATTTTCAATATCCTCAAGGTGGGATCTATTTGCTAGGTCCTCAAAAGCCACCTCTATGGTTTCATTCATTTCGATTTTCCGAACAATGAATTCAACTTCTCTTATAATAAACGCATCAGGGTCGGGATATACAATTAAAAGGTCCTTTAGAACTTCTTTAAACGAAGACTCAACCGATTTCCCCGCTGAGAGGGATGAAGACAATGAATAAAGCATATCTTTAAACTGAAGATTTAATTCATTCTTTCTTTTTTCTATTATTTCCTTGTTTCTTATTTTGGGATATAATAAAGCAACAAAGGCTACTGCTAAGGAAATGAAATAATTCTGATAAAATATAAATGCCACAATATACGCTACAACCGCTGCTAATAAAATATACACTACCCGTTCCTTCAAACTCATGACATATACATTATAGTCAGGAAGCTTACTGCTATTTTCTAAAACTAAAGCTTGCGCTTCTTGGTTTTTACTCATAACCGCATTCCCTCTTTCACACTTTATCTGATATTCCTGCCATTTTGAACTTTAATGTGTTGACCATTTCGTTTTCGGTCCTCTTTAAAGTTCCGATAACTCTCCCGTCTTTGGTCTCACCCTCTTCAATAAATTCAAATAAAGTGTTCAATTGGATATTGCCATCTCTATAGCCTACAATTTCGGTTATCTCTAATACTTTTCTTGTCTTGTCTCTAATTCTTCCTAAATGTATCATTATATCAATTGCAGAGGCAATTTGCTGACGAATTGCTTCTAAAGGCATTATTGCTCCACTCAAAACCATCGTTTCAAGCCTTGAAAGCATGTCATGACTTGAGTTGGCATGTCCCGTTGACAGAGAACCGTCATGTCCCGTATTCATTGCTTGCAGCATGTCAAGTGCTTCCGCTCCCCTTACTTCACCGACGATTATACGTTCAGGACGCATCCTCAAAGATGCCTTAATCAGGTCTCGTATTGTGATTTCGCCCTTACCTTCGGTATTGGCATTCCTTGTTTCCATCTTAACAATATTTTTGATTTCTGTTATTTGAAGTTCCGCAGAGTCTTCTATTGTAATGATTCTTTCATCTTTGGGTATAAAATTTGAAAGTGCATTTAAGAAAGTTGTTTTTCCAGAACCGGTACCGCCACAAATGAATATATTGTATTTGGCCCGCACCATTGTCTCTAAGACTTTTGACGTATCCTCCGTAAGCGAACCGTATTTAATGAGCCTCTCTATGGTCATTGGTTGCTCCGAGAACTTCCTTATCGTCATTATTGGTCCGTTAAGGGCAATAGGAGGAAGCACCACATTTACCCTAGACCCGTTGCTTAACCTTGCATCAACTATAGGAGAAGCTTCATTAACGGTTCTGTTGACCTTTGAAACTATTGACTGGATGACGTCTTCAAGCTTTTGGCTGCTTTCAAATTTTTCATTGAGCTTTTCAGTTCTTCCATCCTTTTCAATGAAAATGTCATCAGATCCATTTATCATAATTTCGGTTACCGAAGGATCATCAATAATGGGTTGAAGAATGTCGAGACGTCTCATTGAGTTGAAGACCGCCTCACTTATTTCCCTTTTCTCAGAGACGGTCAGATAAATCTGTTTGGATTTTTCAAAAACTATGTTGGTTATCAATTCCCGTATTTCTTCATCGGATATGTCTTTCCCTAGGTCTACACTATCGCTGACAGTTCTTTTTACTTCGGCTATAAAGTCCGCCTTATTGAAAGTACCCATAAACACACCCTCAGTTCCTAGATATCATACTTTTGAATAAGTTCCTCTATACTTTCAGTAAATTCACCTTGAAGATCCATAAGACGGTTATTTCCCTTTACAGCCATCATGCCAGGCACAACCGGAATATAATATTCTATAGCTTTTCCACATACTTCCGCAGTATCAACTTCTAATGCCATATAGGCATTGTACTTGTTTAAAACCATATTTATTTTATCGGATAAATCCAAGTTTTTTCTCTCTTTTAAGATATTCATTTCATTTGAAAACAACTCAATTTTTATGTCTGACACTGCATCTTGAGGTAGCACTAGAAGTATCTCATCACAAGCATCAAGAATTGCAATGTTTTTGTCATCAAAACTACTCGACATATCAATAAAAACAATATCATATTGACTCATGCCTCTAAATTCATTAAGAAGAGTTTTTAATTCTTCAGGTCTGGAATCCTGTAAGTCGAGAAGACTCTCAGGAGGACAAAAATAATGCAAATTGTACTCAGCATCAAAAAGTTTGGCGCCTTCAATTCTCAATTGCATGTTTTTATCGTTATCCTTCAGATAGTACAAGATGTTCGAAAGATTATGTTCTCCCTTACAGCTAAAAAACAGAGGTGTCGATTGGAAGTCTTCTAAATTGAGATAAAAAATCTCAAGTCCCTTTTGTGCACATTGGATTGCACAACTAGTTGCAATAGTTGTTTTACCGGCACCTCCTATAGGAGAATAAACTGCAACTAATTTAGTCTTTTTTTCTCCGGTAACATCTACAACCTTAGCATCCTCTTTTTGTGCATATATATTAAATATATCGCTTACAATTTTATCACCTTGCTGATATTTGCATATTGTATAGTTATCATTAGCTCCACTTACAACTTTCTCTGCAGTAAGCAAAATAACATTCGAAACATTTTCTGTAGGTATTTCATCAGAATACAGACTGGCTTCTATCAATAAAATATCAATGCTGTTACCT
This sequence comes from uncultured Acetivibrio sp., assembly GCA_964466645.1. Classification (GTDB taxonomy): domain Bacteria; phylum Bacillota; class Clostridia; order Acetivibrionales; family Acetivibrionaceae; genus Acetivibrio. The sequence goes on from CAYXPB010000131.1 coordinate 10,472, forward strand.
TCACCACAAAGGTATTCAATCAAACATTGTTTGTCAGTAAATGAGCTAACCTGAAACTTTTGAGAGTAATTAAGCATTAAATAACCTGCCATACTCTCCACATATGTGTCATCTGTATCTGCTATAATAAGTTTTAACCTTGTCATAATATTTCCCCCGTAAAATAATGCTGTTAATCACCTAATTATTCTATAAAAACAATTTAATCATTATTCGTCATTTAAAATATTAAAACAAACAAAGAAATTTTTGAAAACAAAATAGATTATAAGCAAAATCAACTTATATATCCATTATACTTTTTGTATCAAATTTTGTCAAATTCTATTAAAACACTTTCCATATATTGACTCCATCAGAAATGGTCTAATCAATTTTGAATAGATTTGATAAGTTCAAAATTATTTCAAAGCACTCAGAAGTATCTCCTACTATATCTTCTCCTGATCTTCTTATAGAATAACTTTTTCCAGTATTTCCGAACATAATATAGTTTTTCCCCGATTGAATTGGGTCTTTATGTTCAAAGTACTTAATTTGAAAATCTTCGTAATCTTCATAAGTGTAATTGAATGAATAGGCTCTTACCCATTGCAACTCATCATACTTTTGCTTTTTCATAAATTCCACCACTTTATTGTATAAATTAACTGGGCCATCTTCTTTTACTCCCACTTTAAGTTCTTGCTTCTTAGCTTCTTGCTCCTCATCATGCTTGTCTTCGGTTTCAGATTTTTCGATAATCTGCTCTACATTGTGCCCTGCTGTTTCTTCTATGGTATCTGTCTTACTCAACTCTCCTAAAATATCTCTTTGAGTGCTTATTTCGCTCCATAAAAGCCCGTTATGCTTAGATAACATATTAAAAGCATCTTGTGAAATCAAACCTGCTGCCTTTAAGTACCTTTTCAAAGAATCATCCATAACTTTGAACAACTCTTTGTCCTTATTACTTATCACATTCCCACACCCTTTAATTATTAAATATACGGATAATAATATCAAACTTTTTCAAAAAATACAAATTGCACAACTTGTTATATGTGATCATTTATCTTTTGTAATCACCTTACAAAATTATTTTTCCAAATTATTATTTTAAATTACATAACTTACTTTTATTTGTTTATATTTTTATGATATAATCTTACTAAGGTAATTCATACTTCAGTGGAAACTGCAACAAAAGCAGTAAATTGCGCTGTGGTAAACAGCTAAAGTGCATTTTTAGCATATTTGTGGATTTTATATTTATTGTGTTAAAAAAGCGCTGGTTTATTATACATTCGGAGGATCAGTTCATGCAAATACTAAGTTATAAACTTGATGCTTTTGTTCCCTTTAAAAATGATAGTATCGAAAGCTTTTTGGTTTTATGTGAAGATGTCATAAGCAAAATGATTTCCGATGAAAAGACAAATTTTAAATTAAAAAGTGCCATCCATGAGCTTCTCATTAATTCGCTCGAACATGGTTATAAAAAGAATGGTGGAAAAGTTTCCTTTTTTGTTGAAAGAAATGAGGATATGATTACCTTGGAAATTGCTGATGAGGGCACAGGTTTTGATCCTTCACTACTCAATTATGAAAATCTTGACACTGATATGGAATCTATAAACAGAAGGGGATGGGGACTTATGATAATCAAAAGACTTTCAGATATTATGAAAATCACCCCAAACAGCCCAAAGGGCACCAAGATTACTGTGTCTATATCACTTAATGATATAACAAACAGAGTACTTTATAAGTGATACTTTATATCTATTCCTCATTGTATTACTTATCACCAATTGGAACTTTTACGTAACTAAACTGACCCGTAACATCATTATAATGGGTATAATCAAATAAAACTACAGTATTGCACTCTGCAGTATTGTTTTTTGTGACGTCAAACAAAAACAATTCAAAATGCACTTTTGTATAAATCTGTTTTGCAGGCACTCCAACAAAATCAGGAATATATTCCGATATGTATGCTTCTCTTTTTAGAAATTCAAAACATTTTTCTTTAAAATTCAAGTCCATATTTCTGACCAAGCCTTTAGGAAGGTTATTAGTATTATTTGAAACCAAAAAGTCAAATTTTAGCAACTCATTAAATATTTCTATATCTATACCCAACTCATTCTCTCGGGCAAAATTCAAAATTACGGTATACAAATCCCTACTCGATAAAGAGCGATTAAAATAACCTGACCCCTTAAAATATTCCGATAGCTTTTCATAAAGGTCAAAGGGTGAAGAAAAGAAGCCGTTAATGAGGTAATCAAGAGTCCTGACAAATCTCCCAGAATTAAAGAACCGCTCTACCATATCTTCCACATTTTTAAGTTTGGATATCTCATCATAATTTAAGTAGCTATTACTTAAAACCTCATAGGGAGGATAATTTCTGAATTTATAGCCATATTTGTCTGACTCGTCTCTTATAGAAGATCCCTTAAGGAGTTTTAAGAAGCCAACCTGAAGCTGCTGAGGCACAAGATTATAGACATCATTAAAGGATTTTCTGAAGGATGCATAATTCTCATAGGGTAGTCCGACAATCAAATCGAGATGTATATGAATATTTTTCAAACTATTTAATTTCCGGATATTTTCAAATACTTCCTTTAATTTCGTTTTCCTGTTAACAGCTGCAATAGTTTCAGTATTGGTCGTCTGAACTCCTACTTCAAACTGAATCAGTCCAACCGGAGCCTTTGAAAGAATAGCTATCATTTCTTCATCAAACAGATCTGCTGCTGCTTCGAAGTGGAAACGCGTCGATGCCGCATTTTCTATTACAAACAATACAATTTGTTTTGCTCGTTCAATATTACAGTTAAAAGTTCTATCAACAAATTTAATCATCTTTATACCTGACTTGATAAATAACAAAATATCCGATTTTACCCGTTCAAAGTCTAAGTACCTAACTCCCTTGAATGTGGAGGACAAACAATAAGAACAGTTAAAGGGGCAGCCCCTAGAAGACTCATAATAGACAATTTTGTTTTGTACAAAACCGAGCATCTCTTCACTGTAAGGCGGTTTTATAGTATTCAGGTCCTCAACAACTGCATACTCTTCACCAGACACTATACGCTCACCGTCTCTATAGGTTAGACTTTTTATGCTTTCTCGAGTTATGGTAGGCTTTGAAAAAGAACTCAATAAAAGCCTAAACGCCTCTTCTCCCTCTCCAGCCAGTATATAGTCTATACACCTGTTATTTTGCATCACTTCATAAGAGCAAAACGAAACTTCAGGGCCGCCTAATATTATTTTGACCTCTGGAAGTACTTTTTTTAAGTTATCTGCTATTTTGAGGACCTCCCCAACATTCCATATATAGCACGAGAAAGCAGCTATATCACAATTCTCTTCATATATATCCGAAAGTATTGTATCGGTCATTTCATTTATTGAAAACTCCATAACTTTAACTTCCCCACAGTCAGGAGTGCAATTTGCTTTTAGGCACCAAGGAGCCAAAGCTGAGTGAATGTATTTTGAATTCAATGCAATTATAACGGTTTTCATAATTTTTCTCCTCAAAACAATTTCGAATAATTATATCAAAACTCCACTACCTTTTTCAAGGATTTTAATAATATCTCCTTCAATTCGTAATTTGAACAACAACTTTATTTTCATGTTACACTTTAGCAAGAA
>CAYXPB010000132.1:0-3559 GCA_964466645.1 uncultured Acetivibrio sp.
ATTTATTTTAAGATCACAGATAGTTTTAGTTGTCTGTGATCTTTTTTATAACAATTGGATTTTGATGTTGTATAATAAGTTTTTGGATAATCATACACGAATAAAATAAAATCCAAACCTTTTTAGCACGAAAGCGAATGAGTGTTAATGTTTCGAGAAATAGTTTGGATTTTCTTAGACACACTTTTTCGGTAAATTGTTTAAAAAAGTGGGCACTTACAGGTGTTGATGTTGCCGCAGCATTACCTGTGTTATCTGCTTATTTAGGACATGAATCCATTAGCAGTACACAACACTATTTGAGATTAACAGCTGAAGTCTTTCCATATATCACCGCGATCTTGGAAGACAGCTATGGATCGATAATACCTAATATTGGAGGCGATGAATATGAAAGCCACTGATTTTTCTAAGAAGCTTACTGATTTTTTATCTTCATATCTCCCTGATATTTGCAATGCAAGCACCAATACAGTATCTTCATATTGTGATACTTCAGCCTGCTACTGAGATACTGCCGGGATGAATGCCATATTAATCCTGAGAGATTTAAACTATAAAACTTAGACAATGAATTAATTAAGGGATTTATTATATGGCTTGATGAAAAAAGAAATTGCAGAATATCTACAGCTAACCAAAGATTAGCAGCTATTCACTCCTTTTGCAGATTTATTTTAAGTGATTGTCCAGCCAATATGCTACAATTTCAAAAAGTATTGGAAATCCCATTTAAAAAGAAACCAATTCCTAATATTGGGTACATGACAGACTCCGACATAAAGCTAATGCTGTCTATGCCTAACGTAAACACAAAAAGTGGCAGGCGTGATTTGGTTTTATTAAGTCTTTTATATGACAGTGGCGGACGGGTTTCTGAAATCTGCACTCTAAAAGTCAGGGATATCCGTCTGCAACATCCTGCAAAGATAAGAATTACTGGGAAAGGTGGTAAACAAAGAGAAGTCCCATTACTTTTAAATACTAAAAAGTTGTTGGAGCACTACTTGTCAGAACATAATTTGACAGGCATCGGTAAGTTGGACGAAACCCTTTTTGTCAATAAGCAGAACCTTCCGATAGGCAGAGCAGGCATTACATATATCCTGAAGAAGTATGGAGACCAAGCAAAAAAATTGTCCCCTACTTTCCCAGACTCCATAACTCCCCATATTTTAAGAAATCACAAAAGCTATGCATTTATTGCACGGTGGCATTAACGTTATTTATATCAAAGATTTTTTAGGGCATGCCGATATTAAAACCACTGAAATGTATGCCCGGGCAGATGTTGAAACTAAACGGGAAGCCTTGGAGAAATTAAATGATACAGAAACCAAAGTATTACCTCCATGGGCAACTGACACCACCCTTTTAGACTGGCTAAAAAACTACGGGAAAGAGTAAATTGAGCCAATATTATGTGAAGTTATGGTAATAGGAACCCTTCTCTTTCAGACTTTCTGACACCTAACTTCACATAATACTTTTCTTTCCATAAAAATTGTATCAAAATCAGAGTGATTAGACAAGATAAGTGGACAGATTAATGTGAGAAATTTACTCGCATTAATCTGTTCTTTATTTTTGCCTGATTTTATGCAATAATTATATTTAAAAAGGAGTCGAGAGTATGACCGAAAAGGTGCAAAAAAGAATAGTTTTTGGATATAACAGAAATGCCTTCAACCTTTTTGAGATAAATCAGGCGCAGGCATTAGCTGTTAAACTACTTTTTGAACTTTATGCTGATGGAGATAGTATGCAAGCGATATCATCCAAATTAGAATTATGCAATATACCTTCACCATATAACAATGCAAAATGGGGAAAGCAAGCGATTGCAAAAATTCTATCATATGAGCGTTATGTTGGAGATGATGATTATCCACAGATAATACATAAAGAGTTATTTGAGAGAGTTCAAAAAAGTTAGGCAAAGAAAGGCAAAATGAGATCTGTAAAATGTGACTTAAATTTCATTTATAAAAAGAAAAAGCTTATTAAGCGGGTTGCTGCTTATTGTCGAGACAGAGAATTTTAATTCGACAGCAAAACTTTGTGTGGACTTGGAAAAAAGTTATGTATGAAGAGATAATTGTGAGGTAATGAATGATGAAAAATGATAAAAAAGAATTACAAATCCGAAACAGTACAGTAGATTTCCTTGTTTTTACAAGGGATGCTGGTGAAGATGGTATTGAAGTTCGCGTGCAAGATCATGATGTCTGGCTCACACAGAGGGCAATTGCGCAACTTTTTAATGTAGATCGTTCTGTTGTGACGAAACATCTGAAGAACATCTTTACAGAAGGTGAACAATCGGAAAATTCAACTTGTGCAAATTTTGCACAAGTTGCTGATAACGGAAAAACATATCAATATAAATTTTATTCTCTTGCAGCAATTATTGCGGTAGGATATCGAATCAACTCGGAACGAGCAACACAGTTTCGACAGTGGGCTACGAGAATACTTGACACATTCACAAAGCAGGGTTATGTCCTTGATAAAAACCGACTGATTAATGGCCAGATTTTTGATGAGGATTATTTTGATCATCTGATCTCAGAAATTCAGGAAATTCGTGCAAGTGAAAGAAGATTCTATCAAAAGATAACGGACATCTATGCTACGGCAGTTGATTATTCCGTTGACAGTAAAGTTACCTGTGATTTTTTTGCAACAATCCAGAACAAGATGCATTATGCAATCCATGGAAATACAGCAGCAGAAGTCATAATGAATCGTGCCAACCATGAAAAGAAAAACATGGGGCTTACTACATGGAAAAATGCTCCGACTGGTAAGATTGTAAAAGCGGATGTTTCCATCGCCAAAAATTATCTTTTACAGGATGAACTATCTGAAATGAATGAAATTGTGGAAATGTATCTTGATTACGCAACAAGACAGGCTCGTAGGCATATACCTATGACCATGGAGGATTGGGCTGGAAAGCTCGATGCATTTCTAAAATTCAATGATGCAGAAGTTTTGCAGGACAAGGGTAAAGTAACAGCAGAAATAGCAAAGGCATTTGCGGAAAGCGAGTTTGAGAAATACAGAGTCATTCAGGATTCTTCTTATAAAAGTGATTTTGATAGATTGATTGCTGAAAGTGGAATTAATTCGGGCAAATAATATTTATTGACATGTTTCTGTGGACCTTGAAATCATTTGGTCTGTTCCTGAGGTTTATATTTGATTAATGCAAATGCCGAGGTTAAGCTTGCAAAAGCAAGTTGGGAAGGCTTTAAGGATGCCTGTATAAAATATAATTAGTTTGAACACAAAGCCTAGATGGTTTCAAATTCTCTGGGCTTTTCTTTTTTTGGGATTCGAATTGTACTGAATTATTACATAATAGTTGCAGTGTTTTTGTATTTAATAGCGAAGATAAACTCACAATGTTCCGAACTCAAAAAAATGAAAAGAAAATAAAAATCAAAAACATGTACAACAATACAATGCCCAAACATTGATCTCGGATGCTATTGGGCCAGATGAATGGAAAAAACATTTAACAAATGACCTATTAAAATACTGGGATATGGAG
>CAYXPB010000132.1:3569-14102 GCA_964466645.1 uncultured Acetivibrio sp.
ACAAATTCAGGAGAACTTTTGCCTGAAAATAAAGAAGATTGGCCAAAGGAATTTAAAGCTGCGATCCTTGATCCGGCAACTAGTGAACTTGTCAAACCCGAATATAATTTTGTACGGATACACTCAAGGCAAACCTATGTATATGGAATTGCGTTCCATATGACTGGAAAGAAGGAATACCTTGAACTATGCCGAAAAGGGGTTTTGGCACTTGTAAATGCCATGGACGGGAATTCTGGAATGTTTACGTATCGGGACATAAAGACTGGTATTTGGGGATCGGATTGCAGCAAACGTACCAGCCAAGATCTTGCATATGGTTTAACTGGAATGGCAATGTATTATTTTTTGACTCGAGATCAAGGAATCCTGCATCGCATCATACAAGTTAAAGATTATATTTTTAAGAACTATTTTGATGAAGACAAAGGGCACATTACATGGTATCCAAAGAATTCTAAAGATACAGATGTTGAAATTGTTGCACAACTAGACCAACTCTATGCTTATATGCTTGCTTTAACACCAAGTTTACCTGAACCTTACAATACAGAGTGGAAAAAGGATTTAAAGAGAATTACGGATGTTTTGATTAATCAATTTTATAGCAAGCGTTATAATATATTTTGGGGCATAAAATGTGAATTTTCATCTCTTAATCTTGGGACGGCACATACGGATTTTGGTCATTCTGTAAAGGCTTTCTGGGTAATATTGAAGGTGGGAGAGTTGCTTGAAGAACCATTCTATATCGATTTTGCCCGTAAACATATAGACCTTATCCTAAAAGATGCATACATAAAGGAAACTGGATCATGGGCAAGACGCTTTGATGACAAAGGAATTCTGGATATTGATAAGGAATGGTAGATTTTTGCAGAACTAAATCAAGCATGTGAGATTCTTGCACTCAATGATCCGTCCTACCTTGAATAATTAAATAATACCCATCGATACTGGTTGGATAAGATGGTAGATCATGAATTTGGAGAAATATGGCATATAGTAAGCGGCACGGACAATAAACCACTAATTCAGTATCCTAAGGTTCATAATTGGAAGAACGGCGAGCATAGCTTTGAAACTATTCTGACCTATAACAGAAACTTAGATGAAGTATTCGTATACTTCTTCCGCAAAAAAATATGTCCTAAATGTAGCTTGAGACTGCAGAGGATAAAAATCTGTTAATAATAAATATATATTCGAAAAATTTACATTTATCAAGGAATCCGGAAACGATCCTGGTGCTTGCAATCAAACAAATTCCTAAATATTGTTTCATTTAAAATTATTTACTTTTGGTAAATATTCATGTAATATTATATGGTAAATACAAAATTATAATTTAAGGGTGTCATATGAAAAGATTAGTTGTTTTACTTAGTTTGGGAGTAATTATATTTACAATGACTACAGGTTGTAGTAACACAAATACATTACCTGTCGATCAAACTGGCGAATCTGATATTCAGGCAAATGAAACCGCAATTCCTGGTAGTAATAGTGTTCAGTCATATGATCAAAAAAGAGACGATGCTGTCTCAACTGACAAAACTGACGCAAATACAGATTCTGTTGGCAATAATGACAAAGCACCCGTGGTAGATGCTACAGATGTAGCTTCAATAAAAGGTGAATTTGTTAATATTACAGATACCGAAGATATTCTTCGTAACTTCAAGGAATTCGGATTCAAAAGTGTATACACAAATATAAGTTGTGAAATTGAATTCAATTATGTTAGTCTTGGTAAGGAAAGTGTTGATGGTATAGATACAGAACACTACAAGTTAACTCAAAATAAAAATGGCAAAATATTAGAAACTGAAGTATGGATTAATTCAGAGGGCAAAGCAATAAAAGCAAAAAGTGATAATAATATTCTAACCGGCGATCTTGCTGCAACTGAAGGATCTAATATGTATTTTACACTTGGTTCATATACCATTTTGTTGGGTATAGCTGAAATGGGCAATCTCCATAATCTTATGGAAATTTCGAACGAAACTGAAGAAAAGATTAATCTTGGCAGTGGTCCAATAAGAATAAAAGTCACAGAATATAGCCTAAAACCTCATGTTGATAAGACTATAGTTGGAATTGCTCCGTTAAAGGACAAAAAAATATATGCAGTAGTAGGCAACCAAACGAATATTATACATATAACAAGAGCTGTATTACGATAAATATAAATTTGTTATGTTACCACCTTCATTAGACCCCATATTCCACCTTCTAGCAGTCCAACAAACATTACAGGAGAGAAATACCAAAACCCCAAGGAATCCAGTCTTTCGTGAGTACTATGAAAAGAAAAAGTCAGAAGGTAAAACATCAGGTCAAGCTATAATCTGTATAGCCCGAAGGCTTGTAAATATAATCTGGGGTATGATGAAAAACAAGTCAGAATATAAAATGCCGGAATTAGAGTTTAAACCAACATTAACAAATTCCAAAAAGGGTTCAAAAACAAATCTTTCAATACAAAATACCAAATGATATAATTGGGGTAGGAAATAACTACAATAACTACCCTTGTTCATTGAAAAACAGGTAAAAATAACAACTCACCTTATAAAAAATAGAATTCAGTTTCTTTATTAAGTTCCTGTAATGAAATATTGGGAGTATTCTTCTAGGGATCTTAAAGACAAGAAAATGTATGCACTTTTGCCACTCCAGGTATTCAATGTGAGAAAGTCTATTATAGGAATAGAGAAATCCAGCAAAAGTGATATTGAAAAAGCTCAGCTTATAAATCTTGAAATAAAGAGACTTATGAACATCATAAAAGAGACATTGAGTATAGTTGATGATTTATCAAAAAGCAAAGAAATTCTTGGATCAGATTTATTGTGATCCGTATTGGAGTTTGAAATAGTGATTTTTACCATGTATCAAAACTAGTAACAGTTGTTAATAAGGAGCTGGGAGCGTATCACAATCCCGGCTTTCTTTTTACCCGAAATTACAGTTTTGTTTAATAATTATACAATTTATTGGATATAGTGGTACTAAGTACACGGTACAATAATTCTTTAGTGCTTTGCTCTGTATTTCAATATATTACTGTACGTTGAAATATTTAGTTCCTATAAGGGAATAGAAGATTAAAAGGCTAGATACAATAATTCATATCTAACCTTTTAATTTACTACATTTAATTGGTATTGAATCTTGAACAACTACTTATCCTCGTACTTTCTATTACCTTATATGGTTTTGTCCTAGTTCATTGGACTCATTCCCTTCCTAGTAACTTGTTTACCAATCATTTGATGATTGTATTATATATATACCTTCTATATTAATTTTTAAACAAGTTTTTTTAATTTTTGAATAAAGAACATTACTTACATTATGTCGATTGACACATGACTATAACTTTATAAGGCACAGTTTGAGCGCCGAAATGCTGGGGTAACATGGGGTTTGGTGATTTTGTGATCAATCATTTGTCTTTGAAATACAGACAACTGACTTCGAAGAGCTGAATTTTTAAGTACCAACGCATTGTAAGAAAAAAATCCTGCTTTAGACATCCAGAAAAAGAATTGCAACCAGTATAGAAAAAATAAAAGTAGTAGATGAAGATGATAGCTGGAAAGGTACTGTAAAATTTGATCCAACTCTTCCTGAAAAACAACAATGGTATGTTGAAATAGATGAAAGCTCGTGGGAAGAAAATCGTAGAATGCAAATTAGTGCTGAGAAGTTACTGAAGGATTTGATAAATCAACTAAATTTAACTTATACAAGAATTACTTCACAAAAGTTAACATAATATGTTATAGATAATATATTATTGGAGGTTATTTTAATGTTTAAGCGATTTGCAGCTCTGCTTTTATTCTACTTTGCCAAAGCATTAAATCATTTAAATCAAATTATACAAAAGAAGAGCTTTAAAGCAAATCCAATTAATCGGGTTAATGATATTGATCCTGCAACAATACCCAAGTTTGTTAACCAATTGGTAAAGCCACCGGTTTATGAACCTTTCAAACTGAAGTTTAAAACAAAGACTAAAGAGAAAAAACATGGAGAAGAACCAATGGTAATCAGGAAAAAGGTGTTCAGTCATCTTTACTATGTTGATATAAGTATCTTCAATTTATGACGGAAATCCTGATGCGTGGTTCACTTATGATGGAAAGAAAGGATCTGCATTTGTCACATCCTTTTATACGTATCCGAATAAGCAAGAGCCTACAACATTATGGTACCATGATCATGCGCTTGGTATAACACGTCTTAACGTATATGCAGGACTTGCAGGTTTCTACCTGCTGCGTGATTCGTCAAAGAGTGAAGCATGCAAATCTGATAAGAAAAGATTGAAATTACCTGATGGCAAGTATGAGATTCCAATAGTAATACAGGATAGATCCTTTGATTCAAAGGGTAATTTCTCATTTAACAATGTTGGTATAAACCCGGATATTCACCCTTATTGGGTACCTGAGTTCTTTGGCGATACTATTATGGTAAATGGAAAGGTATGGCCAAATCTTGATGTAGAACGAAGACAGTATAGGTTTAGGTTTTTGAACGGATCTAATGCCCGTTTTTATAACTTGAAAATGTCAAATGGCATGACGTTCATACAAATTGGTAGTGATGGTGGTTTCCTACCTAAACCGGTAGTGCTTGATTCATTATTAATCGCACCTGGAGAGCGGGCAGATATTCTGGTAGATTTTTCGAATATTTTACCAGGAACATCAATAACTCTCAGCAACGATGCTAACGCTCCTTATCCTGATGGAGACCCTCCTGATCCATTAACGGTAGGGAACATCATGCGATTTAGAGTGCCTGAAAATGCTTCTGCACCGATCAAACCTCCTATGCTGCCAGACAGACTTAATAATATTACAAAGCTTATTCCGGATTCACCTCAGAGATTTTTGACACTTAATGAGATGATGGGACCTAATGGCCCTGTAGCTGTACTTTTAGATGACAAGATGTGGGATGACCCAATTTCTGAATTGCCTATAGTTGGATCAACAGAGGACTGGGTTATAGCAAACCTGACTGCAGATACTCATCCCATACATTTATACCTTGTGCAATTCCAGGTTATCAGCCGACAGGATTTCGATGTTACAGGGTATAGGAGCAAACTAGATGAGAATAATGAAATTGCAACTTTGGATCACAAAATTAAATTGCCACCTATAGCACCTTATTTAAATGGTAATCCTATTGAACCACCTGAGAATGAAAGGGGCTGGAAAGATACTGTAAGGATGAACCCGGGCCAGATTACCATCATAAGGGTGCGGTTTGCACCGCAAAATGTTCCTGTATTTATATCAAAACCTGGGAAAAACCTGTACCCCTTTGATCCTACATTTGGACCAGGATATGTCTGGCATTGCCACATACTTGATCACGAAGATAACGAAATGATGAGACCATACAAAGTTAGGCCATAGCAAAGCACTAGAAGAATACTATAGTTTCCAGCAAATAAGAGTCCTGTTTTTTTAGGGCTCTTGTTATTTTATGAATATTTGAAGTAAAAGATATTTAATAATGAAATGATTCTTATTTGTTTGGTCCAACAATTGTGCCATAAATATGCAAGTACGTTAAAAATAAATATATTGGAAAAGTGAAGAAATTCCGATAAATATGTAGAGCAAATAAAGGCCAATTATATAATTATAGAGGTGGGGTCATGTTTATAAAAAACGGTGATATTGTTTCATTAGGCCATTACTCGAAAGCTGTACAGCTTAAGACTTTAGTTGTAGGTGTGAATCGTGAAATCAGTGATGATATTATCTCCGTTAAAGTTATAGATGACTGTATAAGAGAGGGTTTTTTAAAAGATGACCCAGTTGTTTTAGGGATGGAAAGGGAGAAAAAAGTATACATGACTAGCTGCTATGTGGCAGAAGTGATTCCAGCACAGTGTATCGTCAAACTTGCAGTAAATAATGAGGAATTCGTAGTAAATAGCAGAGCCCATGAACGCTATCCTGTTTCTTTATATGTTGATGTTTTTAGGGTTAAGACTCGTGAAGACAGTGTGGCCATTGCCAAAAACATAAGCTATGAAGGTCTTATGATTTGTTCAAAAAACGAATTTGATGAGGTGGAAAATATAAATGTAGGTTTGTACTTAAACGATATTGAAGTTAAGCTAGGAGCAAAAATAATGTGGAAAATGATGCGTAATTCGGCTTTTGAATATGGAATGAAAATAACATATATGGATTATAATTCTCAAACTGTTCTTTGGTGCTATATAGATAAATTAAAAGATGATCAGGAAGAGTTTGTTAGACAGTTAAAAAATATGATCTAATGTAGGGCATTTCATTTATAAAACCTGAAAATTAAAAAAGAGGGGCAGCCTAATGGCTGCCCTCATAAACATAATTAGTAAAGGTAAAGTTCCTTTCTGAATTATTGTCCCAGTTTTCTGATGAATCCTTAAAGGCCATATTTATTTTTCCTGATCTTGTTACTGGGAAAATCAGTTCGAAGTTTTCACTTGACAACTTGTGCATTGGATATTCCTGCACGGTTTCCCAATTTAAATTGTCACCATATCCAATTACCACATATATTTCGTTAGCGCCGTTTTTCGCTAATTTACCACTGTATAAGATTCTGAGAGTGTTTCTTGTATCGTGAATTTCAACACCGCTACTTGAATAAGAATTGTCCAATTCTTTAATATTGGTACCATAGGGTTCTGTACTCAAGTCCATTGAGAACTCTTCATTAAACGGTTGAAATCTTGAAGTATTCTCACCGGCTTTAATTTTTTGGTTTTCTGTATTTCTATTTGTTTCAATATTATTATAGAAAAAATCGAAAAATCCCATATTTGTACCTCCTTAAAACTTTATTCTTATTCTTGATTAGTTTTAACTTTTTTTAAAAGTTTATTTGATTAAATAAACCCATTTGAGTTTTTAACTACTAAAAATAAAATGTAAGGTGATTTCTGGAATAATTACGAACGAAAAAGAAAAATATGGGATGTTTTGAAAAAGAAAATGGAGGCTCTAGGCCTCCTAAATGTATGAAAAAATGTTAAATTTGCAAATAGTTAAATATTATTATCAAGGCATCAGCTTTTTTAAGTTCTGCCTTTGGTCTGAAATAATCTCCGTGGCCGCTCACGATATTAAGTCCTTTTGCAAGAACTACGTGGCCGATAAGTTCAGGGTTTATTTCAGCTTTATCCGTGAAAGTACAGTTAAAAATGTCACTTAGTGCAGCTATTTTTTCGTATTTTAATGCCCTTATTACAAATTTTACACTGTCTTCTCTTGTCAAAGGACCGTCGGGATTTTTTTCACTTTCTTTTACTATGCCTTCTTGTATAAGCAATTTGTAAAGATCCGCTGTTTCTGTTTCGTTATCTAAAGCTAGTTTCCCATAAAAAGAGTATCCGTTGCCTATTACCTGTGAGATTAGAAGCAGAAAGTCCTTTTGATTAATTTGTTCATTAGGTTTTAATTCAGGTCCTTCAAGACCGATACCTGCTTGTGCTAGAACTTCGATTTCATCCTGAGCATAATGTCCTGAGATATCTGAATATTCTAATGTTTTTTCTTCCTTATACGGTTTTCCGTTGTAGTCTAGTATACCTCCCGTAAAAGCATCAAGTGTTGCAGGTTTGTCAGAGTTAACTGCATATACCAGTTTTACTTCTTTAGAGGAATCAGATTCTACAGCTAATTCCTTTGTATATATTATATCTGAAATTCCAGTAGTGTATTGAAGTTCTAATCCTATTTCCGTAAAGAAAATCTCGTATATTTTATCTAATGAAGCAGCATTTTCAAGGGAAGGAAATTCTACATCAAACCACTCTAAATTGTAATTTGTGATCTTTCCAGTCACTGCATCAAATTCGACGGTAATAACATTGTTCTCAAAAGGAACATCATTAATCATCCTTGTATATTGGAATGAAAAGTATTTTGGTGCTTCAATTTCAATATTTCTTATGATTTCATCTTCGATTTCTTTATATTTTGTTTCTTTGAACTTGCCTGGCTGTATTTGGTTTAAAAATTCTTCTACAGCTTTTTTTGCAGCAGCCTCATCATATTTTGCAGGATTGTCCTCTCTCTCTGAAGACGGTGTACTGAAGCTAGTAATCTCACCGGTAGCTGCATCTATTCTTGCACTTACTATAGATTTTACTTTATCATCGGATTTTATAAAATGTAGGTTCCACTCGTAACCCTTTGTTCCAAGCCAACCCTTGTAAAGACTTGCGTTGTTAAGAGTAAAGGAAGCATCAAGTTCTAAAATTTTAAGTTCTCTTGCTATCTTTTCTGCATCTTCCTGGCTCAGAAGCTTTGATACTTCTTCAACCGCAGCTATTTCTTCCGGATTAAGAGCTATGTCAGCAGCTAAATCGCCTCTACCAAATGTTGCACTTTCCTTCATAACCATATTAGACAATTCATTATAATAAATTCTGCCTAAGTTTATTTTTTCTCCTGTAAATGCATCTATATAATGGTTTGAGTTATAAATGGGGGAATACGCTCCGTATACTTTTACATTTTTATCTTTGGTTGATAACTTATATGTAAGACCAAGGCCTAAATTCTTTATATATGCCTCTTGTGCATCTTTAAGACTTAGAACTTTTTCGCTTGAAGGAAAAACTAGATCTTTTGACCAGTTCTTATTATAACCTTCAAGTTCACCTGTTTGTTTGTTAACGCTTACACTTATTCCATTCTTAGGGAAATTTATACCGTTATGGGTTCTAATATAGTTAAAAGAGTAAACATTATCAGCAATTGATACGCTTTGGTTTTTCTCCAATATTTTTATATTGTCAAAAATATCTGGGTTGAGTTTTTTTATGATTTCTTCAGCTTTCTTTTGTGCTTCAGACCTACTTATTGAAGGAAGCTTTTTTACGTTTTCATAATGTGTGTACTTGTAGTTGTAATAGCTTTGAACATCTCCAGTACTGTCAATTGACACTTCAATGTTTCTACCATTGTTATCATCCTTTGAACTCCAGTTTAGCATCCAAATTTTCAAATCCCCTTCAGAACGGACACTATAAGTAAAGTTGCTTAAGTCATCGGGAATATCAAACATTTGCTTTGATACTTTGATTGCATTTTCAAGACCAGGATCAGCGGCAGAGAATGCAGAAACTGGCATTATTACAGTTAAAATCATTATTAGTGCATTAAATAGTGCGATTTTAGTTTTCATATTTTTCACTCCTTAGGTTAATTTGTTTATATACATTAGACTGATACAAGTATATAAAAGTTCTGAGAAAAATAAAAGAATTTAATAGTTTTTCAATTAAACTATTGAAAAATTTTACCTTTTTTTTTAAAATA
The DNA here is from genome assembly GCA_964466645.1 of uncultured Acetivibrio sp. GTDB lineage: Bacteria > Bacillota > Clostridia > Acetivibrionales > Acetivibrionaceae > Acetivibrio. The sequence goes on from CAYXPB010000132.1 coordinate 12,929, forward strand.
TATAAGTATGCTAAGGAATTTGTTTAATCAATTGACATAAAGAGCAAGGGGGGTAATGAAATGACAGAAGAAAAGGTTAGCAAAGAGACAGAAGTGTATTTGAGTATAATGAGAGAGAAGCCTGTATACAGAAAAATGGTTCAGGATGGTGTGTTTACAGAGGAGCAATTGGATGAATGTATATTGGCACTTTATAAAAATGATTTAAAAGGAGAAAATAGGTAAGTTTATTTTTTTGTTCTAATGAACTCAATATCCCAATAAATTATTAATATAAACATACTAATAATTTATTGGGGGTTTCTTATGATAAACAAAACAGGTCAAACGGCCAAAAACATTATAAGCGAACACACGAATATTGTATCAATGGTTAAGGGAATAGCAATAGCATATCTGATTACAATACCATTATTTGTGATCTTTGCATTCTTTTTAACCTACATGGATTTTCCGGAAAAGTTTCTTCCTTCAGCAGTTATTATAACCACACTAATAAGTATAATAATAGCAGGTTGGTATTCTACAAGTAGAATTCGAAGCAAAGGTTGGTTAAATGGTGGAATTATTGGATTAATGTACATGGGAATTTTATTTTTTGCAAGTAGTTTAGCTTACAGAAATTATTCCATAAACAGTCATGTAATAGTAATGCTTGTTATTGGAGTAGTTACAGGATCAATTGGAGGAATATTAGGAATAAATCTAAGAAGAGAGCCAAAAGTAAGAATTGGCAAATAAAGAGCAAATTCTCTTGGATAGGAATTTACATAAACCTCATAATATGTAAGACCCTAAATCAAAAAGCCATAGCAATAAAAACAGCAAAAAACAAACCCAAATTTTACCGTCACTTTAACTTGCAATTTATAACTCGAAAAAAAAATAAAATAAGTGTAGACATAAATTTTCTGTTGTGATATATTGAATTCGATAAGTATTTTGCATTTAAAAAGTTAAATGTAAAATATTTTGTGCCAGACAATAGTATGTCTTTTATTAAAATTAAATAGTTACCTTTAATTGAGTCCAGAGAGGCTAAGAAGGTGGCGCATGCGAGTGTCATATTTTGGAAGTTTGCATTGTGATTTAGCTTCTTGCCGTCATCTGGTGAGAAGCTTTTTTAGTTAATAAGTGATTGGTTTAAACCCACGGACTTTCAGTCCGTAATTCC